>DATMBH010000088.1:0-21707 GCA_035559335.1 Gemmatimonadales bacterium | reverse complement strand
GACGGTCCGCGGGCCGCGGCAGCCTGACGGGCCGCCGCTACCATGGCTGGATACTCCGGGCGGTGGCGGGCCAGGCCCGGCCCGCGCCTGACCGGAGCCACATCGGGCAGCCGCTGCGCGGCGCCTGCCCACGACGGCAGGTTGCCGGGGCTCGGATCGCCCGGCGGCGAAGGACGCACCGGCGTCGGCAGCCAGCGGCCACCATCCTGCCGCAACCGCTCGGCCACCAGTTCGATCAGCTTCGCAACTTCGTCTTTTGTCATCGCCGTCCTCGCACCGAGCGCAGCGACTCGAGAAACTCGTCCACCAGCGCGCGCACTTCCTCGGGGCTCAAGGGTCGGGCCTCGGGACTCGGGGCGGCAGATCGCTCGCTCCGTACGGGAGTTTCGCGCTTGCCTCCAGTGTCCCGGCCTTGGCCTGACCCCCGAGCCTCGAGCCCCGACTCTCGGTACTCCCGAATCTCGCGGGCCAGGCGCTTGACGTTGATCAGGTGCAGCGGCCCGATGTTGTCCGACGTCGAACTGCCGGCCCACGTGCCCGGGCCTAACGTCATCGCCGGCACTAGGCCGGTCGTATAACCCACCGCCCCCATGGCCGCCATCGTGTTCACCAGAATGCGGAAGGCGGGCTTCTCCTCGAAGAACCGCTGGATTACCGCCTCGTCCCGGGAGTGGATTACCAGCGAGTGGCCGATGCCGCCGAACTCCAGCAGCTGGATAGCCCGCTCGCAGCACTTCTCCCAGCCGTCTTCCACATAGTAGGCCAGCACCGGCGACAGCTTCTCGCGAGAAAAGAACTCCTGCGCACCCACCTCAGCGCATTCGACCAGCAGCACCCTGGTAGCGGGAGGGACGGTGATGCCGGCGCGGCGCGCGATCGCCTCGGCCGAGAGCCCCACGACCTCGGGGCTGACCCCCCCGGAACGCGGGTCCCGCATCGCCGCGCGCAGTCGGTCGCGATCGCTACCCGTCACGAAAACCGCCCGGTTCGCCGCCAACTGCTCGCGCACCTGGCTGTCAACTGGGGCATCCGCGATCAGGCTGTTCTCGGCGGAACACAACACGCCGTTGTCGAAACTCTTCCCATTCACGATGTCGCGCACCGCTTTGGGCACATCGGCCGTGCGCTCGACAATGGCCGGGACGTTGCCGGGCCCAACGCCGTAGGCCGGCTTGCCCGAGCTGTAGGCCGCCTTCACCATCGGGTAGCCGCCGGTGGCCAGTATCACCGCCGTGAGCTTGTGACGCATCAGCTCGTTGGTGCCCTCGAGCGCGGGAACGGTCATGGAGCAGACCAGATCTTCGCTCCAGCCGGCCTGCTTCACGGCATCGCGCATCACCGCCACCGTTTCGCAGATGCAGCGCACCGCGCGCGGGTGCGGAGACATAACGATTGCGTTGCGGGCCTTCAGACTGATAAGCGCCTTGTAGATCGCGGTCGAGGTCGGGTTGGTGGTGGGAATCAGCGCCGCAACCACACCCATCGGCACAGCCAGCTCGGTGACTCGCTGCTCGGGCAGCTCGCGGATTACGCCGACCGTGCGAAGCGGCAGGATGTAGCGGAGAACGTCCTCGGCCGCGAACCGGTTCTTGAGGACCTTGTCCTCGTAGCGGCCCATGCCCGTTTCTTCGACAGCCGCTCGTGCCAGGCGCTCGGCGTGCGAGAGCGCGGCCTCGGCGACGGCAGAGCAGAGGCGGTCAACTTGGGCCTGCGTGGCTCTGGCGAAGGTACGCTGGGCCGCATGTGCCCGCGCCAGCAGGTCCCGAGCTTCCTGAACCGACGCGAGGTCCCTGTCCACTTGGCGCTAGACCTCGTAGCCCAGGGCACGGAAGTGCGCCAGCAGTTCCTCTCGCGTCGCCACCGAAAGCTCGCGTCCCTTCAGCGGGAAATTCTCGATCTGGCGCGCGGCATGACGCAGGTCAACCACTTTCATTTCGCTCAGCCGCTCGCCGCCGGCAGCTGCGCCGCCGCCCCCGTCGCCTGCGGCGGCGGAATCGGACATCAGCTCCAGGCCCGGATAGGGCCGCGGGATAACGTGAACCGCCACCAGTTCGCCTACGCGCTCGGCGGCGGCGGCCCCGGCGTCAACCGCCGACTTGACCGCCGCCACATCGCCTGAGAACAGAACGGTGATGAGCGCCGGGTCGGTGCGCTCGGTACCGAGGAGCTTGACTGGCGCCGCCTTGACGCCGGCATCCGCAGCCTCGATGGCGCCCACCAGGCCCCTGGTCTCGATCAGGCCGAGGGCCTGCTCGGTCCAGGTTCCCACAGCGCCCCCTAGCCCTGCGGTCCCTTGGGTAGGATCAGCTCCAGCTCGGAGTGGGGCCGCGGGATCACGTGAACCGAGACCAGCTCGCCGACTCGCTCGGCCGCCGCCGCACCGGCATCAGTTGCGGCCTTCACCGCCCCGACGTCGCCCCGGACCATCACCGTGACGTACCCGCCGCCCACCTTCTCCTTGCCAACCAGCTTCACGTTCGCGGCCTTGACCATTGCGTCAGCCGCCTCGATCGAGCCGACCAGGCCCTTGGTCTCGATCAGCCCGAGCGCTTCCTGTGGCATCGCTTCCTCCGCCTGTGGCACGAATGGGAGAATCCGGTGCCACAGTACGTGCTCCCGCGCGAAAAGTCAATGACCGTAAGGGGTTAGGGGTCCAGGTTCGGGGTTAGGGGAGCTGGTCCGGGGCGCAGCTTGCACGCTGGCGGCGCGTCGGCCATCTTGCGCGGCCGATGAGCGAGCGAGTGGTGGTGGTGGGGGATGCGCACCTTGGAACCGCCGATCCCGGGGCCGAGGGGGCGTTTCTGGAGTTCCTTGCGGCCGTGCCCTCGATCGGAAGCCGGCTGCTGCTGCTGGGAGACATCTTCGATTTCTGGTTCGAGTACCGCTCGGTGGTGCCGCGAAAGCACCTGCGTACGGCGGCGGCAATAGGCGAGGTCGCCAGATCGGGGACCACGGTCGAGTTCTTTGGTGGCAACCACGATCGCTGGGGCGGGACATTCTGGACCCGCGACATGGGAGTCGCCTTCCATCCCCGCGGCTCCGACCTCATCGTCGCCGGCCGGCGCGCCTTCGTGCACCATGGCGACGGGCTGTCGGACCACCTGGTGTTGGCGCGGGCCTTACAGTGGGTATTGTCGCGCCGCCTGACGGTGCTGGTGTACAGCCTGCTCCACCCCACCGCCTCGTTCTGGCTAGCCGAGAAACTGGCCGGTTGGCTGGAAGGCCGCCACAAGACGCCGGAGGCCATGGACCGAGCTGCCAGTTTCCAGGAGGGCCTGGCCCGGCAGATGATCGAGCGGCGGCCCGAGCTGCAGCTGGTAATTATGGGTCACACCCACCGCCAGCGCGTCGTGGAACTGGGGCCAGGCCGTTTCTATCTGAATGCCGGCCAATGGATGAACGAGCGGCACTACGCGGTGGTGACGCCTGATTCCCTCTGGGCCGGGTGCTGGCCGGACCGGCCGCCGGGCCTATGATCGTACGCGGAGGGGCCGGGTCCAGGCGCGACGTCCGGCCGAGTCCGTTATGCGCACCGCACGTACTGCCCGCAGCGCCCGCCCGCGGTAAGCGCACGTGGATTCTGCAAGGCGCTATTCCCGGAGTGCGCACCCGAAAACGAGCGCTGTCGGCAGCCTGGCCCACACGCGAGTTATGCGATCAGCACCAGGAAGGCGGCATACACGAGCAGCAGCACTCCACCCTCGAGGCGGGATATCCGGCGCTCGCCTCGCAACAGGAGCGCGCTGACCGCAGTCAGGACCAGCATGGTGACAATTTCGACCCATCCGGCGGCGAGTGACCCCTGCACCGGTTGCGCCACGGACGCCAGGCCAAGTACAGCCGTTATGTTGAAGATGTTCGAACCAACGATGTTCCCGACCGCCAGGTCGGCGTGACGGCGCAGCGCGGCAACGATGCTGGAAGCCAGCTCCGGCAGCGACGTGCCCACGGCCACGATCGTGAGCCCGACCAGGCTCTCGCTCATGCCCAGCTCCCGGGCGAGGGAGGCCGCGCCCTCCACGAAGATCTTCCCGCCGACCAGCAGTACAGCTAGGCCCAGCGCGGTCAGCGCCGCCAACCTGGCCCGGCTCCCGTGCCCTGCTTCCCGCTCGACCTCCTCCTTCACCTCCGCTGCCAGCTTCGGTGGCACCGCCACGGTTCTGGTGAGGCGAAGGGTGAGAATCGTGAATGCCGTGGCCGCGGCGAGCAGCACGAGGCCTTCGGGGCGCGAGACCTCGCCTCCGATCAACATCAGTGGAAGCAGCACGCTGACCGCGATCAGCACCGGGACCTCGCGCCGGATCAGCGCCGCTTCCACGCGCGGAGGCGAGATTGCCGCGGTCAGTCCGAGTATCAGCCCCAGGTTGGCGATGTTGGACCCGATCACGTTGCCCAGCGCTATGGCGGATCGTCCGTCCACTGCGGCGATGAGCGTGACCACCACCTCCGGGGCGGAGGTCCCATACGCCACGACCGTCAGGCCGATCACGATCGGCGCGATGCCTAGGACGCGGGCCAGCCCGGCCGCACCCTGCACCAGCCATTCGGCGCCGAGGTACAGCAGCGCGCCGCCCGCCACGAGCAGGCCGATATGTTCCAGCATTGCGGAAGTCTAGTACCCTTGCCCGTCCTTCGCCGCGACGGCCCTGCCGTGGTTGGTCCGGAACGCGTCACCAACCACGCTGCGTGGTGAGCCGCGGGAATTAAGTAGCGATAGGCAGCCGTCAATCAGAACTGGAACCGGTGCCAGATGGCGGGTTCCATTCGTGTGCTCCTACTGCACGGTCCGCGTCGGGCCCAGCCTGCTGGGGAAGCCCACCAGGATTAGCAGCCAGGACGTGGCGTGAATCACGAGGTGTGCGGTGATGCCGGCGATGAAGGTCGCGCGCGGGGTGCCGCTGAGCAAGACCAGGAGGACCACCGTTATGGCCGACCACAGCAGGATACGCCGCAGAACTGTGGGCCATGCGGTTCGGATGGTATACCAGAGGTCCAGCGGGCCGTAGAGCGCCGCGAGCAGCCCAGTGCCGGCCACTAGCCCCGCCACGAATGCCAGGACGCTCATCGCAGCACCCTCACCACGCCTGTGTCGCCGTCAACTTCGAGCCTGTCGCCGCTGCGGATCAGGCTGCAGCAGTTCGCGACGTCAACTACACACGGTAGCCCGTACTCCCGGGCCACGGTGCCCGCGTGCGAAAGAAAGCTGCCGACTTCCACCACTGCCGCGCCCGCCGTGAGGAACAGCGGGGTCCAGGCCGGGTCGGTGTACGGCGCCACCAGCACCTCGCCCGGCAGCAGCTGTGCATTGTGGGCCGGGTCGAGTATCACGCGCGCGACACCTTCGCAGCGTCCCGGACTGGCGGTTTGGCCATTCAGCACCACGCCGCCTTCGCCAATGGCCGTGGCCGGGACCGGTTCCCCGCTCTCGATGCCTATCGTTCGCGGCGGACTCAACTTCGACAAGCGCACGAACTCACGGCGTCGCTCGGCGATACGCTGCTGCACGTCCAGCCATCCCAGTTCCCCGCGCTCCAGCTGCTCGATTTCAGGCCACTCCAGGAAGAAGATGTCGTCCCGCACTCTCAGCTTCCCGGAAGCGATGAGCCGGGATTCGAGGCGCAGGATCTTGCGCCGAGTGACGTGCGCGCCCATCACCCAGTAGAACCGCGAGTTCTCGCGCATCCTCGCGTAGTACCTGACCCGTTCGGCCAGCCGACCCACCAGGCGGCGACGCAACCCGAGCAAGCGTTCTAGAGGCCGCCGCTCCAGGCGCTCGTTGATCTCACGGACCACTTCGGCCCTCCGATCGGCAAGCTTTCGCTCATGGCCGGCGGGAGCGGACTCCACCAGCAGGTAGTTGCGGACCATCGCCAGCACCTGCGATGGCTCCTCCTCCCAGCGCGGCGAGCGAAGCTCGAATTCGCGCAGCGCCCGGTGGCCGTACTTCGCCAGGAAGCCCTCCAGCTGCGAGAGAAACGGCGCGGCGCTGGGAAGAGCCTGTAACCGCTCGAGCGCCTCCTCGGGAACGCCCTCGACCAGCACTGCCCGCACCGCCGGCAGCTTGCGGGCCGAGTCGGCGAGGTCCCGGACGCCTCGCCCGGCCTCGACCGAAAGCACACCTTCGCCGCCAGCGGTGAGAACGCCTAACGCATCCGCTGGCAGATCCGGCGCCCAGCGCTGCAGCGCCAGTTTCAGAACCGCCATCCACGCCATGTATCGCATGGAGGACGAGTTCACGGCCATCACGTGGTGGCCCACCGGCGCCGTCACCATCTGCAGCCACGAGCCCCCCAGTAGGAGCGAGCGCCACGACTCGACCACGCCAAGCCGATCGTCGCCGTCGACCGCCTCGGCCCTACGCCGGAAGACATCCATGAAGTCGGCCGGCAGGTGCGCGGTGCGCGCGAACAAGTTGGCGAACAGCAGCGTCAGCGCCGCGATGAACAGCAGCGACCCCGGCAGGCGAGCGAGCGAGAGTCTGAGTCGATCGGGCAGCCCCGCCCCGCTCAGGTACAACAGCTGGGCAAGCTGCGCATCGGTGAGCCGAAGCGGCACCACGTGCCGGGCCCGCGCCAAGTCCTGGTAGACGCGGCCCCCGATAAGACGGAACGACGCTGCGATCGCGCCCTGCATGAACAGGTTGGCCGTCAGGGGCGTGAGCGGCTCGGTGAAGTTCTCGAACAGCGGTTTGAACAGCACGTACTTGCCCCCTGCTTCGTTGCGGCAATACGGCCTGTTGCCTGTCGCAGTCACGGGCCGGGACTGAAGCACATAGAGCTCGCCACCGCTGAGGGCCCACTCCACGTCCTGCGGCGCTCCGAAGTGGCGCTCAGCGCGGGCCGCCAGGCGCGCGATCCGCACCACCTGCTCGTCACCCAGCGTCTCAGCCCGCTGCTGCGACAGCGGCACCTGCACCACGCGGTTCACCGCATCGCGGCGCAGAGTGGTCGACACCCGGAACCGCTTCTCGGCGACGCGGCGCTGCTTCAATTGGAAGCCGGCCCGCTCCACCACGTAGCGATCGGGAGTAACCCGGCCGTCAACGATGCCGGCGCCCATGCCCCAGCTCGACTCGACCACGATCTCGTCCGTTGCGCCGGTAACAGGGTTCATGGTGAACGCAACACCCGAGATCTCCGCAGGAATCATCTGTTGCACGATGACCGCCATCAGGACCGACGCGTGCTCCACGCCGTGCGTCGCCCGATAGCTGATCGCCTCGCGACTCCACAGCGACGCCCAACAGCTGCGGATCATTGCCGGCAAGGCGGAGCGGGAAACGTAGTAGTAGGTTCCGTGCTGGCCGGCGAAGCTGGCCGTCTCCAGATCCTCGGCCGTCGCGGAACTACGCACCGCAACGACCAGATCGCCGCCGCAGCGCCGCGCCAGCTCGGTCCAGGCGGCGGCTATGGCTGCCTCGAGGTCTCCCGAAAAAGCCGCGGCCTGGAGCCGGCCAGCTATTAGACCGCCGACTTCCTCGGACTCCGAGACGGTGGCCGATGCCAGCAAGGCAAGTTCCCGCTCGGCGCCGCACGCGGCAAGGAACCGCCGGTACGCCGGCGCCGTGATCACGAAACCCGGCGGCACCCTTAAACCGTTGGCCGCGAGTTCTCCAAGGTTGGCCGCCTTGCCGCCCACGACCGGTGCGTCGTCGCGACGAAGCTGCTCGAGCCAGACGACGTCGGGGAACCGCACTGCTGCGCTCGTGCCCATCGGCAGCTGCTCGCTCTCGCGTTGGTAGGTCTCAAACCTGGTTCCCGGGGGCCACCTCGAACTAAGTGAGGTCCCCGCCTGAGCGCCACCGCCTATAACGAGCGGCCCGGCACGTCGGGCCGCGACCCCAGCGTACCGCGCAGTTAGTAGCGGCACACGGCCAGCGCCTAACCGCCGCTTAGTGCTCCCAGAATGTGCACGTCCTGTCCCGGCTCGACTGGATGAGACAGGTCCCTGACCAGGCTGTCACCCACGAAGAAGTTCATGTGGGTCCTGATGCGGTCCTGCTCATCGATCACGCGAAACCGCAACCCGGGGTAGCGCCGGTCCAAGTCCGCGACCACCTCCGCCAGGGTACTGCCCTCGGCCTCCACTTCGGACTGCCCGAGAGTGTAGGAGCGCACGTGTGTGGAAACGTGAACCCTGACACTCATCGCTCCACAACCTCGATGGCGAGAATGCGCGGCAAGTGGCGGGCGATCGCGCGCCAGCTGTCGCCCTCGTCACGGCTCGCCCAGATCTCTCCGGCCGTGGTGCCAAGGTACAGGCCAACCGGCTCGCGAGTATCACACTTCAGTGCCTGACGGAAAACCGTGAACCAGCCCTGGGAGGCCGGAAAGCCCCGCGCCAGCCTGGTCCAGTTCCTTCCACCGTTGCGGCTGCGGAAGACCGCCGGTCTGCCGCCGGGACTGGTGCGCGGCCACACCTGGGTGCCGTCCATGGGAAACACCCAGACGGTATCGCTCTGGCGCGGATGCGCAACCACGGGAAAGCCGATGTCGCCGACCCGGGCCGGCAGACGGCTTCCGATGCGTTCCCAGCGCTCGCCTGGACGGTCCAGGCGGTACAGACCGCAGTGGTTCTGCTGGTACAGCCGATCGGGGTCGGCCGGGCTCATCACCACGCAATGCGGGTCCTGGCCGAACTCCGGGTACTTCTCGGGGAAGAAGTCTGCCAGCACTCCCTGGTTGAGCGGGCGCCACGAGCTGCCGCCGTCGCGCGATTCGAAGGTGCCGCCGCTCGACAGCGATACGTACATGTGATTTGGGTCGCGCGGATCAATCAGCACCGAATGGGTGATCGCTCCACCGGGAGTCTCGTTCAGGTATTCCGGCCGCCTGGACTTCAGTTCCGATAGGAACCGCGTGAACCCCTCGAGCAGTTCCCAACTCGCGCCACCATCCTCGGAGCGGAACAGTGCGTGAGGCACCGTGCCGGCCCACCACACCCCGGGCTGGTCAGCGTGTCCGGGCGCCAGGAAGAACGTCCGCCTGACGGCCGGAGCATCGTGCCCTGAGGGCAACCTCGGGAACGCTGGTGGCCGTGAGGCCTCGGTCCACTTCCGGCCACCATCCGTGGACCGGAAGATCGTCGGTCCCAGGTGACCGGTCACCGCCGCAAGCAGCATTGTCCGCCCATCGCGCGGATCCATCACCAGGTGGTTGGTCTCGCTTCCCAGCAGGTGTGGACCCTCGATACGCCACAACCTGCGCCTCGCGTCCCCCTTGAGGATGAAGGCTCCCTTCTGGGTCGCGACCAGCAGATCCACCCGGCTGCCCGCCGCGCGACTACCCCGCTGCTGATGTTTCACCGCCACAAGCCCCCCTGTTCCCCGAGACCCTGCTCCCTCGATGGAAAACCCTAGGGGTATCCCTAGGTGCGCCGAAAGCTTAACGAACATAGAGTGTGACCTGTGTCGCCACAGCACCGGAGCCCCGGGGGCGATTCCGAGGAATCGCTGCGATCCCAGGTCGCCTTCCTCCGGGCCGTAATAGACCTGAACCCCAGCTTCGTATTCGTTAAAGACTGGGACGGCCGCTTCATTCTGGCAAACAAGGCGGTAGCCGACCACTACGGGACGACGGTCGAGGAGCTCGAGGGAAAGACCGATGCCGACTTCAACAGCAACGCTGAGGAAGTAGCGCACTTCCGCCGTGCGGACCAGGAGGTGATCCGGGCCGGGCTGACCAAGCTGATCCCCGAGGAGCCTGTCACCAACCGCCGCACCGGCGCTCAGCAGTGGTTCCAGACGGTGAAGATACCGGTATCCCTGCCGGGATACGATCGCCCGCTGGTGCTGGGCATATCCACCGATATCAGTGCGCTCCACAATCTCGAGCAGCAGGTTAGGCTGGCGCAGAAGCTGGAGGCGGTCGGCACGCTGGCCAGCGGCATCGCTCACGACTTCAACAACTTGCTGGCGGCACTCAAGGCCACCGCCGAGCTAGTGCTGCACGACCTGCCGGACGGAGCCAGCGCCGAGACCGATCTGCGCGCGATGCTCGACCTCATTGAACGGGCCACTTCCCTGACGCGTCAGCTGCTGGCCTTCGGCCGCAAGCAGGTGCTCGGTGCACGAGTGGTTGACATGGCGGCGCTGGTGAACGAGACCACCGCTATGCTGCGCCGCGTGATCGGAGAGGACATCCGACTGGCGGTAAGCCAGTCCGGCGCTGCGCTGACTGTCTCAGCCGATCCCGGCCAGATCGAGCAGGTGCTGATGAACCTGTGCCTCAACGCCCGTGACGCCATGCCTGACGGTGGCGACCTGACGATCATGTGCGACCGGTTCGTGGTGGATGACCGGTTCTGCGAGGCCCACCCATGGGCTCGTCCCGGAGACTATGTGCGCCTGACGGTGAGCGACACCGGCTCCGGAATGGATGAGGAAACGAAGGCCCGGATTTTCGAACCCTTCTTCACGACCAAGCAGCTGGGCCGCGGGACCGGCCTGGGCCTTGCGGTGGTCTACGGAATCGTTAAGCAGCACGGAGGGCTAATTCACGTCTATAGCGAGCCCGGGCATGGCACGACCTTCAAAGTTTACTTCCCCTACGTAGCCGCCTCGCCCGAGCGCCGCGCGGCACCGGCCGAACCTGAACTTAAAGGTGGCAGCGAACGGCTGCTGGTGGCGGAGGACGACGAGTCGCTGCGCGCCGTCGCAACGCGGCTGCTCCGCCGTCTTGGCTACGACGTTGTCGCCGTCGGGAATGGCAGCCAGGCCTTGCGGGTCCTCGAGGAAGAGGGCGACCGAATCGATCTTGCCATCCTCGACGTGATAATGCCCGAGCTGCCGGGCGTCTCGGTATTCGAGGTGGCGCGGCGCTGCCATCCGGGACTGCGGTTCCTGTTCACTTCGGGGTACCCGCCGGGAACCGGACGGTTCAGGTCGCTGGAGGGAGCGAAGGTGAACTTCCTCAGCAAGCCTTACGGCATCCGGGAGCTGGCGACTGCCGTCAGACAGGCGCTCGATGCGCATTGAACGGCCCCGGCCTTTAGCCGCGCGCCGGCTCCAGAACTGCCAGCTCGATGTCCCTAACCCGGTCGCCAAGAAAGGCGGCTCCGATCTTGGCGAAAGCGCTCGGGGCGTCGCTCACAACGAAATGCGTGCTACCAGCCGCCTCCCGCGGAGCCGCGGCCCCGGTGCGCTCGAGCTCCGCCGCAACCGCCGCCGCGGTTTCCTCGGCGGAGTCAATGAGGCGAATGCCCTCGCCGAGCACCTCGGCCAGCAGCGGCTTCAGCAGCGGATAGTGCGTGCACCCCAGCACCAGAGTGTCTATCGCCTCCCGCTTCAGCGGCTCCAGATACTCCCGCGCCACCAGCTCCGTGGCCTGATGATCGAGCCAGCCCTCTTCCACCAGCGGCACGAACAGCGGACAGGCCCTCTGGATGACCGTCGCCCCCGGCTCGAGAGCGCGGATCGCACGCTCGTAGGCGCCACTGGCCACGGTACCGGCCGTGCCGATAACGCCGATCCTGCCGGACCGCGACGCCGACACCGCAGCGCGGGCCCCGGGACCTAGCACGCCTTCCACCGGAACCGGTGCAAGGCTCCTCAGCTCGTCCAGCGCATGGGCACTGGCAGTGTTGCAGGCCACCACGACCATCTTCACGTCGCGGGCAAGCAGGAATTCCAGGATCTCGCGCGCATAACGGCGCACCGTCTCCGGTGATTTGTTCCCGTACGGGACGCGGGCCGTATCGCCGAAGTAGATGAGAGACTCGTGTGGCAAGCGGCGGTGCAGCTCGTGCACCACCGTCAGGCCGCCGACGCCGGAGTCGAAGATGCCTATCGGTCGTGGGTTCACCGCAGCGGGACCGTCACGCCCACGCCGGCGCGTCCGCCAGACAGCACCCGCCAGTTGAGCGCCGCCGGGAAATCATACAGGTGAGCCGAAACGTACGCCTCCGCCGCGGCCATCAGGTGGTTGAACAGCAGGAGCACGATCCAGTCCTCCCGCTCCTGGGTGTGGGATCTAACGTAGAGGTTGCGCGTCCGCGCGAATTCAAGCTGCCACTGGCTCTTCCACACCATCGCGGCGGCCACGGCCTCGAAGGCGATGAACAGGCCGCCGGTGAGGTTACGGTTGAGTCGCGACTGCCCCCAGCCTGGCAGGACCAGAGATCTCAGAAAGGCCCCCGTGGGGCTGATAGGCGGCCGAGGCCTCACGGAGTCGCTCCGCTCGCGGCGAACCAGCGTGTCCGCGGCGACCGGCTCCTGCGCCACGGCCGCGCATGCCGGCAGCAGGAGGAGCACGGCGATCAGCGCCACGACTTTCATCGCCCCACCAGCACCCTGAGCCTGCGCGGTTCGATCGTGACCGTCACCTCGTGCAATCCTGGCTCCCTCAATTCGCCATCCAGCTGCAGCACCAGCGGCCGTCCATCCAGCGAGCGCACTGTGGCCTGGCGCGCACGCCACAGCTCGGCGGCCTCCAGCTCACCGTGAGTTCCCTTCATCACCTTCGGCACCGCTCTCAGGAAAGTGAACAGCCCCACCTTGCGCACCAGACACAAGTCCAGCTCGCCATCGGTCGGATCCGCGTGGGGAGTAAGGTAGAACCCGCCGCCGCCGCAGAACCCGTTCGCAATGGCCACCATCATCATTTCCCCGGACTCGCGGTGGGGTTCCGTTACGATCTCCAGACGCGGCGGCCTGAAGAACACGAAGGTCCGGTAGATCGCCACCAGATATACCATCATGCCCCACAGCCGCCGGATGCGGTTGGACTGGCGCACCACCTCGGCGTCGAAACCCGCGCCCATGATGTTGTCGAAGTACTCGCCCAGGCAGTGACCCAGGTCGAACCGGTCGGCAGTGGCGTGCGCCAGCCGCACTGCGGCTACCTCGGGCGGGATCTTGTTCATGTTGACGAGCTTGGCAAAGTCGTTGCCGGTTCCAAGCGCGATCACACCGACGCTGGCGCGCGTTGCACCCTCATCGTCGAGCCCCGCCTGCATCAGTCCGTTCACGACCTCGTGCACCGTGCCATCACCGCCGGCCACTATGATCCTCCGGATGTCGCCGCGCGCCGCCTCGCGCGCCATGCCAAGGGCATGACCAGGTCCCGTGGTTTCCGCCAGGTCGAACGCGATCCCGGCGTGCCTCAGACCACGCAGCACGAGGTTGCGGGACTTCCTGGCGCGGCCGCGGCCGGCCCACGGATTGAAGATCACCAGTGTGCGCACGAGCGGTGCAAGCTACGGCTTCGCCCCTGTCTCGCAAAGTCTTGACATCTGAAACGGCCCGGGCGCAGATACCCCTGTGCGAAGCAACTGGTTACAAGCGACCTCGGCGCTCGCCGCCTTGCTGCTGGCCGCGTCGCGGCCCGCCCTCTCGCAGTCCGAACGCCAGGCGTTGTGGTTCAGCGGCGGCATATCGTGGGCGGTCCGCTCGGGCTCGTGCGCTAGTGGATGTCCTCGGGCTGATGGAGAGGGGAACGGGCTATCAGCGGCGATCGGCATCCAGGTGCACCGCAGAGCCGCGGTGGGCGCCCACCTGTTCCACTGGATGAGATCCCGGGACTCGTCAATCGCCGGGGCGATCACAACCGGCCTCACCTACTACCCCTGGTCCACACGCCGCTGGTGGCTGCTGGCCTCAGGCGGCTGGAGCTGGTACTCGGTCGAGAGTGACGGAATCGGCTTCCAGGCCCGCGAAGTCGTGAGAACAGACGGTCCGGGAGTGGCCGTGGCCGTGGGATTCGACCTCCACCTGGACCGGGAGATCTCGCTGTCGCCGTCGCTGACCTGGTATCGCGGCTGGCTGCCCGGGCTGAGGGGGAGCCGGCTGCGGTCGTCGGGCCTGCGGCAGGATGTGGTTTCGTTCGCCATGGCGCTGACGTTTCATTGAGGAAAAGCAAGCGGCAGGGAGCAGGGGTTCTTGACCGCTGCTTGAGCGTGGGCGGGCAGCTTCAGCGCGTGAACTTGCTCGTGGTAGCCGCGGCGCTGTTCGCGCGGGCAGTGCTGGTCTCGTTCGCCGCATGAGAATCGGCCCCGCGATCCTGGTTGTGTTGGTGCCCGCGCTTGCGCTGGCGCAACAGCCTGACAGCGTGGGCCGCGAGGTCTGCTTTCCCGGCGCCAGCGCACCGTTATGCACCTGGATGGTCGAAGTCGATCTCCTGATGACGCGACGGGTAAACAGCGACCGAAACGAGCGTGGCGGCCCGGCACACCGGTACGGCATGGCGCTGGGACTGCTGCTCAACACTTCCGCGCGCAGCGCGGGCGGGTTGCTGGCCTTCGCGGACGGGGTCGAAGGAGAGGGACGGCATGGGATCGCGCTGCGCTACCGGCGCTGGCTCGACGTGCGCTCGCCGCTCGACCTGGACCTCGGAATAGTGCTCGGTGGCTACCAGGACCGGCAGCCGATCCGCGGAACTGGGGCCGTGGCCCAAGTGAGCATTATGGTGGAAGGCAGGGCCGGGTTCGTCGTCCGAACCGACCTGGTGCGCGATTCGGCGGGGTTGTGGCGTCGCTCCGTATTCGCTGGCGGCCGCCTCAGTGGTGAACCAGCCCTGCTGCTCCTGCTGCTGGTGGGCCGGCTGATACTAGCGTGCCCTGCGGGATGTCTTGACTGACATGGAGCACGGAGCAGTCAACTCCGCCCTCTGGCCCCCGCGCGCTGCCCATTCTTGTGCTGGCGGGAGCGTGTGGGAATCGAACCCACCGAGGCCCGCGGAGCAGGCCCCATCGCGGTTTTGAAGACCGGTCAGACCACCAGGCCCGATCCGCTCCCTCTGCCCTCTGCCGCCTGCCCCGCTACACCAGGGCCACCACGTCTACTTCCACGAGCGCATTGCGCGGTAGCGCCTTGGCCGCCACGGTCGAACGCGCGGGCTTGTGGTCGCCGAACCACCGCGCGTACACCTCGTTGAACGCGGCGAAGTCACCCATGTCGGCCAGAAAGCAGGTGGTCTTCACGACCCGTTGCAACGACGTTCCTGCGGACCTGAGAACCGCGTCCAGGTTCGCCATCACGCGCTCGGTCTGCTCCTTCACGCCACCCGGCGCGATCTCCATCGTGGCGGGATCGAGCGCGATCTGCCCCGCACTGAACAGGAACCCGTTAGCGACTACTGCCTGACTGTAGGGACCAATCGCCCGCGGCGCCCGGTCCGTCGCAACCAACTTCAATTCGCTCACTATCCCCTCTGTCCTCACTGTCCCACTGTCCCACTGTCCCACTGATTCTACCCCCCTCCGCCCTTGCAGTGAAGCCCAGTGTGGCTTTTACTCCATGCATATCCCACAGATCGAAAGATCGAACCCTCGTGAACCCAACCGCTTCCGTGCTTGCGGAGCGCCACGACACCAGGCACACGGTCATCATCGGTCTATCGGTGATGATTGTCGGCGCCGTGCTGCTGATCGCCACCGTGGGCCTGGAGACCATGTCGGCCGTCAGGGCGTACGTAGCAGGCGAGGGCTACTGGTCCAAGAGCCAGAAGAGCGCGGTGTTGCACCTGCTGCGCTATGCGCAGACCCGCGACGAGCGCGACTTCCGCCTGTATCGCCGTGCGATTGCCGTGCCGCTTGGCGACCGCGAGGCGAGGCTCGAGCTGGAGCGGGAGGCACCGGATCTCGAGCTAGTCTACGAGGGCTTCATCCGGGGCGGCAACCATCCAGAGGACGTGCCTGGGATGGCCACGTTGCTGCAGCGCCTCGGGCAGCTGCCGCAGATCCGGCGGGCGGTCGAGATCTGGCGCGAGGGCGACGTTCACATTGCTCGGCTCGACTCGGTGGCCGCCGAGCTGAGGCTCGTGCTTCAGTCGCGCCCGGCCGATTCGGCCGCCGTGCGCGCGCTCGTGGCGGAGGTCGTCCGCATCGATGCCGCGCTGCGACCGCTCGAGGACGCATTCTCGGGCACCATGGGCGAGCTGGCCCGGTGGACCAAGGGTGTGGTGCTGTGGGTCTTGGTAATCACGGCATCGCTGCTGGTCAGCGCCGGAGGTTGGCTTTCGTGGCGGCTGCTGTCGCGCTGGCACGCCGTGGAAGAGCGGCTGCGGCAGTCGCAGAAGCTGGAGGCGGTAGGTCAGCTCACCGGCGGGATCGCGCACGACATGAACAACCTGCTCACCGCGATGGAGGCCAGCCAACTCGCCCTGGTCCGTTCGCTCGAGCGACCCAGCGAGGTGCAGACCACGGCCCTCAACGACCTGCGCACGGCGCTGGCGCGCGCCAGCGACATGGTGCGCAAGCTGCTAGCCTTCGGGCGCCGGCAGACGCTGCGGCGCGAACCCCTGAACCTCTCCGTGCTGCTCGGAGGGATTGCCGGCATGCTGCGAAGGTTGATGCCGGAGACGATCGAATTGCGGATCGGGGACCTGGAGGAGGCCCTCTGGATCAACGCCGACCGCACGTCCTTCGAGCTCGTCATGCTCAACCTGGCGACCAACGCGCGCGACGCCATGCCGGACGGCGGCACGTTGAACATCGGCGCCCGGTCGGCGGGAGACGTGGTGCTGGTGGAGGTGAGGGACAATGGCGTCGGGATGAGCGAGGAAGTGCGCTCGCGCGCCTTCGAGCCGTTCTTCACGACCAAGCCGGTGGACAAGGGGACGGGGCTGGGGCTAGCGATGGTATTCGGGATCATGGAACAGCACGGCGGCAAGGTGTCGCTGGAGAGCGCGCCCGGACGCGGCACCACGGTGAGCCTGGAATTTCCGCGTTCCGAACCGGCCCCGAACGTGGCGGCAGCGACGGTCGCCGCTGAGATCGCGAATGCGCAGCCGAGCGGCGCCAGGCTGCTGCTGGTCGAGGACGACGAAATGCTGCGCCGCGTCACTTCGCGGATGCTGGAATCCGAAGGCTTCACCGTGCTGCAGGCACGCGACGGGCTGGAAGGGCTGGAACTGCTGCGCAGCCACGACGGCAGGATTGACCTGGTGATCTCAGACGTCGTGATGCCGCGGCTGTCGGGGCCCGAACTGTACGAGCGCGCCCGTGCGGAAGGTTGGACCGCCGTGCCGTTTCTGTTTACGTCAGGCTATACCCTGCGGGACGACGACACCCGACGCCTCGATCCCTCGGTGCCGTTCATAGCCAAGCCGTGGTCGGCGCACGACCTGATACACAGAATTCGCGATCTGCTCGCCTAACTCACATCCGTCACATCCGTCACATTCCCGCTAAAACAACCCCTCGATCCTCCCATCCGCATCCATCCTGATCTTCTCGGCTGCTGGCGTCTTCGACAACCCCGGCATGGTCATGATGTCGCCCGCGAGGGCCACCACGAAGCCCGCGCCCGCCGACGGATACACATCGCGCACGCTGATCCTGAAGCCTTCCGGAGCGCACAGCCGGCTCGCGTCGTCGGAGAATGAGTACTGCGTCTTGGCCATGCACACCGGAGTGCCGCCAAGCCCCATAACTTCCAGCTGCTCGATGCTCCGGGATGCGGCCGGCGCGAAATCCACTCCGTCGGCGCGGTAGATTTCTCTGGCTATGATCTCGATCTTTTTCCGGATCGGCAGGGCCGTGTCGTAGAGCGGCCGGTATGACGACTTGCCGTCCTTCAGCACGTTTAGCACGGCCTCGGCGACGGGAATCCCACCTTCCCCGCCCTTCGCCCACACCTCCGACAGGGCAACGGGCACACCCAGCTGCTTCGCCTGCGACAGAACGACCTGCAGTTCCTCTTCGGTGTCGCTCGAGAACCGGTTGAGGGCCACCACCGGCGGGACACCGAACTTCCGCACGTTCTCCACGTGTCGCGCCAGGTTGGCAAAGCCCTTCTCCACCTTGCCAGCGTCTGGCGTCGTCAACTGCTTCTTGTCGGCGCCGCCGTGCATCTTGAGCGCGCGCACCGTCGCCACGATAACGCACGCCTCCGGGTTCAAGCCCGCGAACCGGCACTTGATGTCGAAGAACTTCTCTGCACCCAGGTCGGCTCCGAAGCCCGCCTCGGTTACGACGTAGTCGCCCAGACGCAGGGCCAGAGTCGTGGCCGTGACCGTGTTGCAGCCGTGGGCGATGTTCGCGAACGGTCCGCCATGCACGAATGCCGGCCCGCCTTCCAGCGTCTGCACCAGGTTTGGCATCAGCGCGTCCTTGAGCAGCAGCGCCATCGCGCCGGTGCCCTTCAGATCGCCCGCCCGCACCGGGTGTTTGTCGCGCGTGGTACCGATGATGATCCGGGCCAAGCGCTGTTCAAGGTCCTCGCGACCCGTCGCCAGGCACAGGATGGCCATGATCTCCGAGGCCGGAGTGATCACGAACCGCTCCTCGCGGGTGGGGCCATTTGACACGCCGCCCAGGCCGACGACGACGTGACGCAGCGCGCGGTCGTTCATGTCCATCGTGCGCGGCCACGTTATGCGCCTCGGATCAATGCCGAGCGCGTTGCCCTGGTGAATGTGGTTGTCGATTAGGGCGCTGAGCAGGTTGTGCGCCGCCGACACGGCGTGGAAGTCGCCCGTGAAGTGGAGGTTGATGTCCTCCATGGGCACCACCTGCGAAAACCCTCCGCCCGCAGCTCCACCCTTCACGCCGAAAACCGGTCCCAGCGACGGTTCCCGGAGGCAGACCACCGCGTGCTTCCCGAGACGGCGCAGGCCTTGGGTCAGGCCTACCGAAACGGTGCTCTTCCCTTCTCCGGCGGCCGTCGGCGTTATGCCAGAAACGAGGATCAGCCGGCCGCGTGGCTGCCTGCGCTCCAAGGCCGTGAGGCTGACCTTCGCCTTGTAGCGCCCGTAGGTGACGAGCTCATCCTCGGCGAGCCCGAGGTCGCTGGCCACATCGGCGATCGGCCGCAGCTTTGCGGCCTGGGCGATCTCTATATCGGAAGGTACGTGCATGGATCAGGAGTCGGGGGTCAGGGGTGAAGGGTCAGGGGTCAGGGACAGGCGGAACAGGCGGACGGCGTTCGCGGTTGTGAGTTCCGCTATGCGCTCGGCCGTGGTGCCGCGCAGTTCGGCGAGGCGGCGCGCGGTAGCCGGCAGAAAAGCCGGCTCGTTACGCCTGCCACGGTGCGGCACCGGCGCCAGGTAGGGAGCGTCGGTCTCGATGAGCAGCCGCTCGTCAGGCACTCGCTGCGCCGCCCACGCTCCATTCCACTTCGCGAACGTCACCATGCCGCTGAACGATACATGGAAACCGCGCTCCAGCGCCGCCTCCAGCAACTCGGGTCCGGAGCTGAACGAGTGCATAACTCCCGCCACCTGGGCCGGCGCATCCGACAGCATTCTGGCTGTATCGGCGTCGGCCTCGCGGGCGTGCACGATTACGGGTTTGCCCGCAGCGGCCGCCAGGGCCAGCTGCCATGCGAAGCTCTCGTGCTGCGCCTCGCGCGGCGAGTGCTCGTAGTGGTAGTCGAGGCCGGTTTCTCCCACCGCAACCACGTCCGGCGCCGCCACCAGCGCCTCGACCTCGTCGCGAACCTCGGGCGTCAGTTCCGAGGCGCGATGCGGATGCAGCCCCGCGGTCGGCACGCAGCCGTCGTGGAGCTGCGCGATGCGCCGCGCGGCCTGGGCGGCGTCGGGTCCGTCCGCGACGACCACCAGGGAGACGACCCCGGCCGCGCGGGACCGCCTAACCACCGCCTCCAGGTCCGCGTCGAAGGCGGGGTCCGCCAGATGGCAGTGGCTGTCGACCAGCACCTACGCCGTGGCCGGTCCGCTGTCGGCGGACTGCACCAGCGCCTTGACCCCGCGCACGTTCCGTCCCGGCCACCGCTGCTCGATCGCCATGAGGAGCGGAGCGGCGATGTATATGGACGAGAAGGTGCCGGTGAACACACCGAAGCCCATCACCCACGCGAACGGCCGGATCACCTCGCCGGAGAACACTAGCAGCGCCGATATCGCGGCGAGCGTCGTGGCATGCGTGAGGATCGAGCGCGGCAGCGTTTCGTTGATGGACCGGTTCAGCACCGCCGCCAGATCCTCGCGACGATACTTCTTCAGGTTTTCGCGAGTGCGGTCGAAGATGATGATCGTGTCATTGAGGGAGTAGCCGACGACGGTCAGGATCGCCGAGACGACCACCAGCGAGACCTCGAGGTCCATGTAGGATATGAACGCCAGTGTCGTCAAGATGTCGTGCGCGGTGGCGAGCACCGCCGCCAGCCCGAACCGCCACTCGAATCTGAAAGCCAGATACACGAGCACGGCCCCGAATGACATCAGGATCGCAAGCAGAGCCTTGGTGCGCAGTTCCCCGCCCACCTTCGGGCCGACCGCTTCGCGGCGGTCCAGTCGGAAACTGCCTTCGCCGTACGCGGCTTCCAGCGCCGCCGTGACGCGGGCCGCGGTGGCCTGCGCCTCGTCTTCCTGCACGGACGCCTCCGTCTCCGCAAGGTGCGCCCGCACCACAAATACGTTGTTGGCGCCGAACGTGGTGATCTCCGCACCGCGCAGTCCTCCGCGCTCCAGCGCGGAGCGCACGCCGCCTATCGATACCTCGGGGCGCTGGGCGGTGACCTGCACCAGGGTGCCGCCCGTGAACTCGATCGAGTAGTTGAGTCCCCGGAATCCGAGCAGTATCAGGCCGGGAATCGCGACGGCGGCAGTCACCGCATATGCAACCTTGCGGTAGCTGATGAAATCGTAGTTCGCGTTGGCGAAGAACCGGATCATCTCAGATACTCAGCGTCTGGAGCTGCTGCCGACGCGCCAGATACGCAAGGAAGAAGGTTCGAGTCACGAAGATGGCGCAGATCATCGATGCAATGATGCCGAGGATCAGCGTCACGGCGAAGCCGCGTACCGGGCCGGTGCCGAACTGGAACAGGAAGGCGGCGGTCAGAATCGTGGACACGTTCGAGTCCACTATCGCGTTCATTGCCATCCTGAATCCGGCGTCCACCGCCAGGCGCACCGACTTGCCGTGCAGCAACTCCTCCCTGATGCGCTCGAAGATCAGGATGTTGGCGTCCACCGCGATACCTACCGACAGCACGAAACCTGCCACGCCGGGAAGCGTTAGCGTGGCGTTGAAAGCGGCCAGGCCGCCCAGGGTGAACAGGCAGTACAGCGCCAGAGCCGCCACCGCCATCACTCCGGCAAGGCGGTAGATGCTGAGCATGATGCCTACCACCAGCACCACACCCACGATCCCCGCGACCACCGACTTTCTGATTGAGTCCTCGCCGAGGCTCGGCCCGACCGTGCGTTCCTCCACGATCCGCAGCGGCGCCGGCAGCGAGCCGGCCTTCAGCACCAGCGCCAGGTCCTGCGCCTCCTGCAGCGATGCGCTGCCGAGCTCGATCTGGCCGCGCGAGCCGATGACGCTGCGGATCACCGGCGGCTGGCTCTGCACCCGTCCATCGAGCACGATCGCCATGTGGTCCTGAACGTGACGCCCGGTCTCGCGCTCGAAGATCCGGCCGCCGCGCCGCGACAGCTGGAAATCGACCACGGCCTGGTTGTAGATCGGGTCCAGCCGCGCCTGCGCGTCCGTCAGGTACTCGCCCGTGATCAGCGGGCGCTCCTGGAGCGCGTAAAGCGCGCGGAAGGTGCGCGAGCCGCTGCCGACGGTCTCCAGCGCCCAGCGCAGCACGATACCGCGCGGTATCAGCCGCTGGGCCGCCGGGTGCGACAGCATCGCGCGCACAATGCGTTCCTTTTCCTCGGGCACCAGCCACTCACCAGGCATTGATCCCCTGAGCAACAAGCTCGACAGTACTCCCTGGGTGCCAAGCAGCGTGGTGTCGGCCTGAGCCGTGTCGCGCCGCGCGGTGTCCGTGGCGCCGGTCTGGGGCGTGGCGGGGC
>DATMBH010000087.1:0-3507 GCA_035559335.1 Gemmatimonadales bacterium | reverse complement strand
AGCGATGGCCACTCGCCACGTCGCGTGAGCAGCCCCATCTCCGCCACCGTGCGACCAATCCCGAACCCGCACGGCGACACCAGGATCACGTCGGGATCGCGCGCGACCAGATCGTCCCAGGTCAGCCAGGGCGAGTGGCGGCCGGCCTCGCCGAACAGCGAGCGGCCTCCGGCGAGGTCGATCAGCTCCGGCATCCAGTTGCCCGCGGCCATCAACGGCTCGATCCACTCGATGGTGGCCACCGTGGGACGATCAGCCGGCACCGATGCCGCGATGCGGTCCACCCGTTCTCGCAGCCTCGTGACCAGGTCGTGGCCGCGCTCCGGCACACCCAGCGCCTGCGCAACCGTCAGGATGTCCGTCCACACATCGCCCAGGCGGTTGGGCTCCAGCGCCACGACTCTGATGTCCCGCTCGGCAAGCTGGCACACGGCGCGCTCCACGTCGCTGGGCGTCACCGCGCACACCTCGCACTGGGTCTGGGTGATGATCACATCGGGCCGGACCGACCGCAGAACCTCGGCATCCACCTCGTAGATGGATAGCGCCTTCGCCAGCCGCTCCTTGACCGACAGGTCAATGAGCTGCGACGAGACGTCAACCGCGAAGGAAGGACGGCTGGCGGCCGGCAGCCGCCTGACGGACGGCGGCCAGTCGCATTCGTGGGACCGGGCCGCCAGGAGGTGCTCGCAGCCAAGCGCGCACACGATCTCCGTGGCGGAGGCGATCAGCGAGACGACCCGGGGCGAGGCGGGCGGCGCGCTCAACCGGCGGCGCGGGCCTCTCTGACGGCCGCGTCGAACAGCTCGCGGATGCGCCTTGTCACCGGGCGCGAGGCGGGCATGGTGCGCCCGTCGCACAGATGCACCGGCGCGACGTCGTAGGGCGTGCTGGAGATGAACATCTCATCCGCGTCCGGCAGCTCGTGGGCATAGATCGGCGTCTCGCGCACCGGGATGCCGTTGGCGCGGCACAGGTCCAGCACCAGCTGCCGCTTGATGCCGGGCAGGATGTAGTTGGTGAGAGGAGGCGTGCGCACCTCGCCCTCGAACACCGCCCAGAAGGTGGACAGCGTTCCCTCGGTCACGGCCCCGTCGCGGATAAATACGGCCTCGTGGGCGCCGCGGTCTTTCGCCCACTGGTTGGCGAGCACGTTAGGCACGAGCGCGGTGGTTTTAATGTCGCACCGCGCCCAGCGGTCGTCCGGGCAGGTGACGATGGTCATTCCCGGGTCGAACCACTCGGGATTAGGCTGGAAGGCCCAGCAGAAGCCGAAGATAGTGGCCCGGGTGTCCGGGGGAGGGAACGAGTGGGTTCGCGTAGGAGCCGCTCCCCGAGTCACCTGGAGGTAGACGAGCGCGTCGGCGGCCGACAGCGCGTTCTCCTCCAACAGACGCTTGGGCACGTCATACAGCGGCGTCAGGTAGGCGCCCATCCGCATCTTGGCGAGCGAGTCCGCCAAGCGCTGGAAGTGTAGCTCGAGCAGGAACGGGTGGCCGCCGTAAACTCGGATCACCTCGTACACGCTGTCGCCGTACAGGAACCCGCGGTCGAGCGGCGAGATGTGGGCTTCCTCGACTGGAAGATAGCGGCCGTTGAGATAGACGATTGGCATCAGCGACCTCGGTGTATTCGCCAGTGGTCAAGTACTTCCTCGCCCCGCACCACGACGTACTCGTCGAACATCGCCGCCGTCAGGCACGAGTGGTTGGGCATTATGCGCACGCGCTCCCCTACCCGGAAGCGGCCCTCGACATCGGCCGGCGAGTTTCCGGAGACGAATCCATGCTCCTGCGACGCGCTCGCCAGCGCCAGCTGCGGCTCGAGGGTGGTACCGCTCAGGCCGGAGTACAGCGGGCCGAGGCCGCGGCGCAGCTCCGGAGCGCCGGGCCCCTGGTCCTTCGACATGGCCAGCGCACCGGCATCCACGATGCAGTGCGGCTGGCCCGGCTGGTGCGAGATCACCGTGGCGAGCACGCTGACCGCGACATCGGACGGCTGGCACACTCCGACAGCCGCCTGCATCCAGTCATAAAAAGCGTAGTTGCCGGGCCGGACCTCGTCCACGCCCGCCAGCGACTCGGCGGCCGCCATGGAGGGAGTCGAACCGATGCTCACCTCGGGAACGCGCACTCCCGCACTCCTGAGCTGCTCGGCGAAGCCGACCGTCACGTCCCGCTCCTGCTCGGCCACGCGGAGCCGGGAAGCGTGGTCGCGCGCCGCATAACTGTGGCCAGCGTGGGTCAGCAGTCCGTCGAAGCTGAGCACCGGATCGTCGGCCAGCCGCCGCGCCAGCGCGGCGGCCTCGGGCCGCGCAGGGTCGATCCCGGAGCGGTGGTAACCGCAGTCGACCTCGAGCCACACGTGGAGCCTGATACCCGCCCTCCGCGCTGCGTCCGCGAGCGCATCGGCGGCCGCGAGCGAATCCACCGTGACCCGGAAGGTGATGCGCCGGGCCAGCTCGACCACCTCAGCGAGACGTGAGACCGGAAGCGGGAACGCCCAGGTGATGTCGTCGAAGCCGTGCGCGGCGAACTCGCGCGCCTCCACAATGGTGGCCACGGTAATCCCTCGAGCCCCGTGCCGCAGCTGTGCCTTGCCGATCTCGATGCACTTGTGGGTTTTGACATGGGGCCTGAGCCGCGCGCCTAGCCGCGTAACCTTCCGCTGCATCCGCTCGAGGTTGCGTTCAAGAATGTCGAGATCGAGAAGCAGGCAAGGCGTGGGGAGGTCGTGGAGCGTCGGCACGGCAGGAATCTAGGCGCTAAGGCTGGATGGCGGTAAGGCGGTAGGAGGTGAGTCATACCCTTCTACCGCCCTACCGCCTTGCCGCCTTCTACTGCCACCCTCCCGACAGCGCCGACTGCCGCTCTGAGGCTCTCACCACCTGGACGGTGCGTGAGTACTCGCGGCCGTTCAACCGGATCGTGACGCGGTACACCCCGGGTTCAACGAAGGGGCCGAGGCCGCCGAAGCCACCGCCGAACCCGCCGCCACCTCCGCCGCCAAAGCCGCCGGCTGCCGCCTGTGGGTTCTGCCACACGCCTGGTTCGCCCGGCTGCGGGTCGCGGGCCGGACCGGGACGCTGCCCGGAGGCACGCGCAGCCTGCATGATGCTGTCGCGCACGAACGCCTGGCGGCGCGCCGTGCGGATGCTGTCACGCACCTGCGAGGGGCTGAGCGGCGGACGATTGCGCCTCAGGTCCCAGACCACCGTGCGCAGCGGCGTCGCGTTGCCTGAGATGCGCATGGTGCGCACCGTGTCGCCCGCCACGTCGGTGATGACGACCATGACGGTGTCCCCCCGCGCCTGCTGCTGTTGGCCGAATCCGCCAAAGCCCCCTGGTTCGCCCGGCCCTCCGCCGCCGGGAGCACCGCCGGCCTCGGCGCCTTCGGCGATGCCGGTGTCGCGCACCGGCGTCGCACCTTCGACGATACGGAACCACATCCTGGCGCCGAACGGCGGGTTGGGCGCGGTGAAGAGCTTGGAACCAACCGCGCCGACCC
>DATMBH010000086.1:0-8579 GCA_035559335.1 Gemmatimonadales bacterium | reverse complement strand
ACCTCTCCGGAAGCCTGACAGCCTCCGCTAATCAGGTCGGCTCGGGCCGATCTCCCCCGCATCCAGCATGGAGAGCAGGGCGGAGTCTTCCGCGTCCAGCGGGAGGTCGATCCGCCCTCGCCGGCGGCTGGACTCGTAGGTGGCGAAGATCACTTCCGTGCAGCGCAGGGCCTTGTGGCTGCTCAGCTCCGGCTCGCGCCCGTTCTCCAGACAGGCGATCAGGTCCGCGATGCCCCGGTCGATCGCGACCTGCTCGTGCAGCCCTTCCGCGGTCTCGTAGAGGCGCCAGGTGGCATCGCCGCGTCCGCGCACGCGGACGTGCGGCTGCTGCGGGTGGACCTCGATGATCCCCTCCGTGCCGACGAGTCGGTTCGAGCAGCCGATGTCGGCGTCTTCCCCGGTGAAGAGGAGGGCGCGGACATCGTTCCGGAAGCGCACCTGGCAGAGCGCCTGGTTCTCCACCGGCACGCCGAAGATGGACTGCGGCTCGCGGCAATCGATCTGGCCCATCACCCAGCGGGCGGGCGTTTCGTCGTTGTAGAAGAAGAACATGTCCAGCCAGTGGGTGCCCCAATCGAACAGGTTGGGGCAGGAGGCCTCCATGCGCCGCAGTTCGCCGATCACGCCCTCGCGGAGCAACCGCCGGGCGAGTTGGAACGGTTCGAGGAAGCGGCGCTGGTGGTTGAAGGTGAGCTGGATCCCCTTCTGCACGGCGGCGCGGTGCATCGCCCTGGACTCGCCCCAGGTGGGGGCCATGGGCTTCTCGCAGTGGATCGCGCGCACGTCCGCCGAGGCGGCGGCCAGCACCATCGGCGCGTGGAGTTTCGGCCAGGTGCAGATGCTCACGATATCGGGCCGCTCCACTTCCAGCATTTCCTGATAGTCCGTGTAGACCTTCGCCGCGCCGCCGTAGCGGGCGACGAAGTCCCGGGCGTTTTCCGGGACCACGTCCGCCACGGCCGCGAGCTCGCATCGGCCGGTGGCCAGATAGCCGTGGACGTGGCTGTGGGCCATCCCGAAGCCGGTCGCGCCCCGATCCGAGCGCGGCTTGCCGCATCCGATCACCGCCACCCGATAGCGTTCCGTCATAAGCGCCTCCAGGCAGGAGTTCGGCGCGGCGGCGCGTTTTGCCTCCGCGAGGAGGCGGGATCGGACGCCCACCGGTGCCTCGCTATAATCACAGAGAGAGGACCGGGCGGCGGGAGCCGGCGGCGGCCGGCCGACGATCGGGGGTCACGACGATGCAGGCGCTTTCTTTCGAGGGATCGCGCCCCCTGCCGGAGACCCTGCTGGACGATCTCCGGGAGCTGTTGACCTGGGACAACAACTGCCTGCTCACGTGGAGCGGGATGGGGACCGAGACGGATCCCGAGGGCGCGCGCTGGTTCACCGTGAAGCTCTCCAGCGACGGGGAGCGGTTCGCGCTGCGTCTGGAGTTCTGGATTCCCGAGTGGATGAGCGAGCGGGGGGTGGCGGCCATCCTCCCCGCGCACTTGCAGGTGGAGGCGTGCCGGCCGGGAGAGTGGGCAGCCGTGGATCTCGGCCTGCGCACCTGGTCGGAGCTGGAGGCGAGCCTGCCGCGCGTCGCGCGCACCTGCGCGCGCCTGATCAACGAGCTGTGGGGGCCGACCGAGGGCGAGGACGTGCTGCTGCTGACCATCGACTATCAGGACGAGCAGCTGCCGCTGCCGTTTTCGGAGCTCCCCGGTTTCCGCCGCTGACGGGGGCCGCCATCCGGATCGGGAGGGACGGGCGTCGCGCGATGACGGGTCCTGTTGCGGAGGCGGGGGCGGCCGGCCTGCGGGTGCTTGTGCAGGAGGCGCGGCTTCGGCCCGGCGGTGAGCCGCTGCGGGCGGAGGCGCTGGGAGAAGCGGCGGGACCGACACTGCCCGGGGTGGAGCTGACGCGCGCCCGCACCTTCGCGGACGCGCGCCGCGTGCTCGTCGTCACCTACAACAGCCAGGAGCCGCCAGGGACGCTGGGCTACAGCGTGGTGGTGCGCCCCGGCCAGGCGGTCGGCGATCACTACCATCACCGGCGCGAGGAGCGGATCGTGGTGCTGTACGGGCGCGCGGAGTTCCGCCTTCTGGACTGCCGGCCGGGTTCGCCGGCGCTCGATCGGCTGAATCGCTTCACGCTGGAGGAGCCGGGTTCGTGCGTGCGCATCCCGGCAGGGGTGGCGCATACGATCGTGGCCGAGGGAGGGCCGGCCGTGCTCCAGGTGCTGGCATCCTGCGACTACGACCCGGAGGACGATGTGCCGGTGCCCCTCTCGCGCCTGGAATGAGGCCGGGCCAACGACGAGCCCGGCAGCACGGGCGCCGGGCCAGGTCGATCACAGCAGCGATCGGCGGCGGCTCCAGCGCCCGGCCAACGACGCGCCCGGCAACAGGGCGGCGGGCCCCAGGGGTTCCGGACCGAACGTGCCGGACGGAGCGTGAAGGGCCAAACGTGCGAGGCCAGGAGTTTCGGATCGAACGTGCCGGGCCAGGGTGCCAGGCGAGAGAAGCAGGGGTGGCAGGATTCGAACCCGCGGCCTACGGTTTTGGAGATCGTAGAATCCTACTCCAGTGTTTTGCGAATCCAGCCCTCAACTGTCACCTTCGCGTCTCGGAGGCGCTTGTCTCATCACCAATGGCCTGACTACCGATTGCTGTAGGTGCCAGCCACGGACGACATCCGCCTTGCCGCGAATTCCGTGGGCACCCCAGGGTGCGGGAGCACCCAAGAGGGATCTTCTATCTCGCCCGCTCAGCTCGGTTTCCGGGTAATCCCAACAGCTTGCTGGATATACCCGAGGAAGCTGATTCGTCGGTACGGCTCCAGTGACCGGCGCACTTTAGCAATCCGCCAGTTCGCCTCGAAGGTGCGCCTTCGAGCCCGGGCGGCATCTGCTTCAATTTTCTTCAGCTCGCCTGCCAACTGGGCACTGGCCTGCGCTTCCCTCTCTGTGAGAGCAGCGGATGCTTGCTGGTAACGTCCTGCGATGGCCTGTGATCGCTGCTGCGCCCGCGTTTGGGCATTACACCGGGCTTCCTCTAGCTGCTGTCGCCTGAAGGCATGTTGGGTGCGGAGCGCCTGTTCTTGCTGCTGGGCCGTCTGTATGATTGAGGTGATCGACTGCTGAAGCTGCATCCGCTTCGTAGAGTATTTGGCTTGGATAGTATTCATCTGCGCCGGCGTCAAGGACTGCGGCATCGCTCCTATCGCCCTCCGTTCAACATCTTGTCGCCACCTCATTAGCGATGCTGCCTTGGAGGCACCGATACCAGGAACGTTCGTGACACCCCAGTTGATGTCGGCCGCAGTCGCGTATCCCCAGGATGCCAGCCGCGCAACCAGGGTAGGGCCGATACCCGGGATGTTATTTCCAGAGATCCGACAACTACGTAAGTAGTCAGCGACGAACTGTTGTTGTGCCGCGCGAATGCTGTTAGAGATCTCGATCGCTTCAGCTTGATCGAGTTCTAGTATCTGCTGCTGCAGGCCGCCGGTGCGGGCCGTCATATCTGCTCGGACACGATGTATTTGGGTGTCCAACTCTTGAAGCGCGAGGTCGATGCTGCGAAGCGTGTTACTCAGCTCCACCTTCACCTCGTTGAGTTCTTGCTGTGCCTTGCGCTGGAGTGCGATGCGCTCCTGGCCTAGCTTCTCCCGAGTCTCATTGTAGTCCGCGCGGAGAGCTGCAATCTGTTCGTCTATAGCAGCCAATGCTCGATCAATTTCGGCGCGCGCTGTCATGGACTGCTTGAGTTCCGACAGAAGCGCCATTTTCTCAGCGACAGTCGGGTCAGAGCGATAACAGGCGAACAGGGTGACCGCTACGATTGTAGCCGTAGCTGCAACCAAGCAAAGGGCGTACAGTAGAGGAATATGGAAAACGAATACCGCCGTCACGGCAGCGAGGAATGTGAGCAAGGACAGCCGAGGATACCCGAGGTGCCCTCCAAAGTGTTTGTGCGTCTGTGGCGGTGATACGAAGTCGAGGACCCAACCAATGTTGTCGGTGGAAGCCTGTGCGGGGAGTGCGACAGGGGCTGCAGTCGGGGACGAACAAACCTTCAGGTGATCCTTGAGCCAGTCCGCGGCAGGGGACGATGCGCCGGGCTGGGTCAGCTCGGGAACGCCAAACTGGGCAGTGTGGATAGTCGGTACGAGTGGCGGCTCCGCGTACAATGCAGATGCGAAAAGGCTTGCCAACCCCTGCAAGCGCGGGTTGGTGTGGTTCGCAAGCAATGTTAGGATGGTCGATGCTTGCGGCTTTTCGAAGTCATCCTTACAAAACAGGAGCTTTTCTTCGCCAGCTTTCGCTTTCTGCCAGAGACAGGGGTCAATACTGAGTGCGACAATGGAAAGGTAGATGACCCAGCTTGAGAAGTTATCGAGATAAATGCCAAAATGCGAGGCGTCTCGCTTCGGGTGCTGGTAGTTTCGATGGCCTGTCTCGTGGCTCCGGAAACCGGCCAGGGCCGGTACGTACATTCCATCGTAATCAATCAGCTTAAGGTTTCCATTTGAAACGAGAATGTTTCCACGTTGCAGATCACCGTGGGCCACATGAGCCTGCTGGAGCATAGTCACCATAGCAAGAAATTGATTCGCGAGTTTGAGCAGAACGCCTGGATTTCGAAGGTTCTTCTCGACGTAGGCGTTCAGCGGGTCGCCGCTCACCCATTCCATTTTGAGAACAGGGTACCATTCGCCGCGCACCCGGATGCCCTGGGGTAGGTAGGTAAAGCCAACTGTGTACGGCAGCCGGGCTGCTGCGAGGTGTCGGCTGATGGCGACATAGCGCTGCTGCTGATCCGAGATTTCGCGCTGAAAACAGCGAACGGCCCAAATGCGAGCGCCGGCCTGTACCTGATAAACCGTTGCAAAGCCACCGCTTATCGGTATCGGCAGACCGAGCGGGTTCGTGCGAACGGTACCACCCTGCAGTTCGGGGTCGCTGAAGTTGTGCCGTGGGTTCTGTACGGCCTCATTGTAATCGGAAAGACTGGGCCACGGCATAGCCGGTCCTCTAGGAAGCAACGAGCCGGATCAGCGTCACATCGTCGTTTCGCATGCGCGGGCGGCCCTCGTGATCTCGCTCCCTACGCTCTCGCTCTACTAAACGCCGGAATGTCCTCTGGGTTGTGATCTCGCGCAGCGGGTCCTCATTGACTCCGCGCAGTTCTTGCCGCGAGAGAAACCAGCACGCAAGGGCATCAGTCATCAAGTAGAACGTATCGCCGGTCTTGCAAACACCCGAGGTGGTCAGAACGTATTCCCGCAGCCGGTGATTGAACTCGGTGCGCGAGCCGATCAGATAGGGGCAATGGCCGAACTGCTCGGACGCCGAAAGCGGGAAGGAGGTAATCAGTACGTTGCGCCGCATTTGGACCAGACAGGCATCGCCAACCGCGAACGCTCGCCAGGTCAGAAGAGCCTCAGCAGCGTCAGGAGCAGGGCTAAGCTGCAGGGCAAGCAAAGCAGCATAGGCGCCGCGCCGTGCCTTCTGCTCCGCGTACCAAGGGAGAGGATAGGAATCAACCTCTTCGCACCATTGCCTCTGGAGCGCAGGGAGCATCCTCATGAGCTCGTCAGGAGCTGTGTATCCGCACAAACCTTGGACAAGCAGGCGAGCCCAGAGCCCAGAGAATGAGCTCTCTGTCGCCCCATCGGCTACCGCGCAGCAGAAGGTATCCCGTTGCTGCTTCCAAAGCCGCTCACTGGGCCAGAAGGCGTCCTCGTACTCCTCGTTGCTATTGCCGGCCTTCGGCAGCCAGAAAGCCTCGAAGGAGACGCGCATGGACCAGCCCTACCTATCGCAGGTTGCTGGGGCGGGTGCCGATCTCCAGCGCCTGGATGATCATTGCGATGTCGCCATTTAGGACGAAGCCCCGCGCCCCTTCGGAGACGTTGATCCCTTGCTCCCGAGCCACTGCACACATGAAAGGAGTGAGTACGCTTGATCCCTCGAAGAGCGTGCGGGCATACTGGTCGGGCAGCTGAGCTGGGCTATTCGGAAACGTGACCGGCACTGCATTCGGGTTGCCTGAGAGATGCAGATTAAACAGCATCACGTTCCCATCGCTTGAAGCCAGACTCTTGAGCTGTGCCATCGCAGGGGCAGGGTCGCCATCGGTGGACTCACCGTCAGTGATGTGGATTACTACTGGGGGGAAGCAGTCGGGGTGGTCCGTCAGCCATCGGGAAAGGATGCCGTGCGCCTGAATAAGCGCGGAGCACATCGGAGTGCCGTTGTTGCCGACTGCGTCAAACCAGATCGGAAACTTGATCTTTTGCTCAACCAACCCACCAGCGCCATCATCGACCTTCTTGTTGCGTTCCTCGATTCGGGCTGGCGAGGTTGCGATCTCGCTGATCGGCACAAGGTCTCGTCCTGCCAGCGCGCCGCTGAACGCTGGTCCTACATTCCCTCCATAGCCAATCACAGCCACATAATAGTAATCGCGGACACCTTCGGACTTGGCGCACTTGATCACCAGGTCTTGAAGCAAGCGGTTGATCGCGTCTGCTACCGCCTGTGCCTTCGTACGGCCCTGTGCAGTATGGGTATAGCTCCTCCCGTCGATGACCAGGGGCTTGTCCAGCTGTTGGATGTTGATCGGATCCAACACGTCAAGCATTGAGGCCGACTGGTCAATGACGAACACGAAGCAGGATGGATTCGCTCGGCTGATCTCAGCGGAGTAGGGCATGGCGGCATTGCTCCGTGATACAGGTCACACAGATTCGAGGCTATCTATTTGCGGAAGCAACTCACCGAGCCCTGTGGTGGCCGCGGGTGGGTTGCTCACCATCCACGCCTTGTTCGCTACCCGAGCTCCAATGTCCTCTATACCCCCGGGAAGAAGTAGCTCTGCCTGCCAGCGAGGATCCCTGTCGCTGGCCGCTTTCCGATCCCCGGTCGGGGAGTAGGAGTGGGGGTGGCAGAACTCATGAACGTGGAGTGAGAGCAGGGGTGGCAGGATTCGAACCCGCGGCCTACGGTTTTGGAGACCGTTGCTCTACCAGCTGAGCTACACCCCTACGGCTGCACCGAACGCGCCGGGCGGGAGCACCGGCTCACTTCGTCTCCCGATGAACGGTGTGCCGTCCGCAGCGCGGGCAGTACTTCCGCAGCTCCAGCCGGTCCGGATCGTTCTTCCGGTTCTTGCTGGTGGCGTAGTTCCGCTCCTTGCACTCGGTGCACGCCATCGAGATGATGATCCGGTCTTCCTTCGCCATCGTTTCCAAACCTGTGGTCGGTGCAAGCCTCCCACGGGACTCGAACCCGTGACCCCGTTCTTACCAAGAACGTGCGCTACCACTGCGCCAGGGAGGCCCATTCGAGACCGGAGTTTACCGGACGGAGCCTCCCGTGTCAACTCCGGGGTTCGGCGTCCGGGGCGAGGCGCTCCGGCTCCCCTGGTTCGGTTGTTCGGAGTGGGCAGGGCAGGATTCGAACCTGCGAAGCTTCCGCAGCGATTTTACAGACCGCTCCCTTTGGCCACTCGGGAACCTGCCCGTCTGCTGTGCCTGTCCTGTCGGAACTCGCCCGACGCCGATCCGGCGCGGGCAGAGCCGGCGAAGGGAATCGAACCCCCAACCCACGGTTTACAAAACCGTCGCTCTGCCGTTGAGCTACGCCGGCTGATCGGAGCCGGCCGCTGGCGGTTCGGCCCGGTCAGTCCTGCCAGCTCGTGATGCGGCTCCAGATCTTCTTTTTAGCACGCTGGAGCGCGTTGTCCACGCACTTCGGGCGGCACTTGAGCTCCGCGGCGACCTGCTGGTAGCTCTTACCCTCGAGGCGGCAGCGGATGACCTGGTTTTCCAGGGCGCTCAGCTCCTTCGGGCCGTAGCGCTCGAGGTACTCCCACAGGCGGCGCCTGAGCGGATCGTCGTCCGCTTCCTCGGGGCGAGCGTCCGGCAGGAGTTCCGCCAGCCACACCTCCCCTTCGAAGCCGGAGCCGGTGAGCGGCACGTAGTGGTTGAGCGGGAGGTGCTTCTGGCGGGTGGCCGTCTTGATGGCGGAGATGATCTGGCGCGTGACGCACATCTCCGCGAAGGCGCGGAACCGCACGAGACGGTTCGCCTGATAGTCGCGGATGGCCTTGTAGAGGCCGATCATCCCTTCCTGGACCACGTCTTCGTGGTCCGCTCCGGACAGGAAGTAGAGGCGCGCCTTGCTCTCCACCATGCCGCGGTAGCGGGCCAGGAGGTGTTCCACAGCGAACCGGTCCCCGGCCCGAGCGCGCGCGAGAACCTCTTCGTCCGAGAGGTCCGCGAGCCCCCGGCCCGAACCGGTTCGACCTCCGCTGGCCATCGCAACGCCTCCGCTGCCGTGCCCGACCGGTATGCAGTTGTGTTATTCAGTTGTCCGGGGTCCGGCGTGGGTGGGCGGTTCCCACAGGACGCCCTCATTATAGGCACGGGCGTGCCTGATGTCAACCTTGACGTCGGGGCGCGGCGCCGGGTAGGATGGAAGTGCCCGAGGATGGCGCCGGGAACGGTGCCGGAGCGGGTGCGGCGGCGTAGCCAAGTGGCCAAGGCAGGAGTCTGCAAAACTCCCATCAGCGGTTCGATTCCGCTCG
>DATMBH010000085.1:0-21649 GCA_035559335.1 Gemmatimonadales bacterium | reverse complement strand
CTGCGCCCGCCGAGTCCGGAACCAATGAACCCGTCCCGCCTCGCGGCTGTGGTGCTCCGCTCGGTCCTCGTGATAACGGTCCTGGCCGCGGCAGTCTGGACCAGGGGCTTTACGCGGTGGCCGGCGGTCTACCTAATGACCGGCCCGAGCATGGAACCTACCGTGCGGGCCGGCGAGTACTTCATCGCCACAGCTCCCGCCGGCCGGCTGCAGCGGGGAGCGCTGGTGCTGTTCCGCTACACTGACGAGGATGGCGAGTTCCACGTGCTGCGCCGACTCGCCGCGCTCGCGGGCGACACCGTCGAGATGCGCGCGGGCCGGGTGCTGCTTAACGGACGCCTCGTTTCCTGGCCATTTCGCGTCCTCGAGCCCGCCGCCTGGCGTTCGCCGCTCGCGATCGGAGGCAACTTGCTCGATTGGGGGCCGGTCGTGGTTCCCGCCGGCTCCATCTTTCTGCTGGCCGACACCCGCGATATGATCGGGTGGCCGGACAGCAGGTTCATCGGGCCGGTGCCCGAGAGCGCCGTGGTAGCGCGCGCGGGGAGGATCGTGTGGTCGGAGGAACTTCGACGACTGCTGCGCAAGCCCAGCTGAACCACACCAGGGATACGCTGGTCGCACTGGAGCGCCGGATTGTGGGCTGCCGCGCTTGCCCGCGCCTGAGGCGCTGGTGCGAGAAAGTGGCGCGGGAAAAGGTGCGTCGCTACGCGGACCAGGACTATTGGGGACTGCCGGTACCAGGCTTCGGCGATCCGGAGGCTCGGCTGCTGGTTGTGGGGTTGGCACCCGCGGCGCACGGAGCCAACCGGACCGGCAGGATGTTCACGGGAGATGCATCGGGCGACTGGCTGTACGAGGCGCTGTACCGCTTCGGGTTCGCCACCCGGCCGGACTCCTCTGGCCGGGACGACGGGCTGGAACTCCGCGACTGCCGCATAACGGCGGCGGTGCGATGCGCTCCACCGGGCAACCGGCCCACCGGCGCGGAGCTGGCGCGGTGCCGTGGTCACCTCGAGGCCGAACTCGCCATCCTGACTCGCGTCCGGGTGGTGATAGCGCTGGGGCGCATCGGATTCGACGCCTGGCTGGCCGCCGCGGCGTGGAAGGACCGTCCGGGCCAGCGCGAGCGTCCGCGCTTCGCTCACCTCGCCGAGTGGCTGGCGCCGGACGGCACACTTCTTATCGCGTCATACCACCCCAGCCGCCAGAACACCAACACCGGCCGGCTGACTCGCACGATGTGGTACTCCGTCTTCCGCCGGGCCCGGAGCGTCCTCGACGGCTGATCCCGGACCAGTCGGCGTGCGGTGAGTCCGCCGCAGCCGCACCGGCGCCTCCAACTTCACGACCGAGCCAACCTCAGCGGACAGCGATTACCTTTGATGCCAATGCTGGACTTCGATTCGCTGTTCGGCGAGCTGTTCGAGCTGGAGCGGATGGTTGACGCTTCGGACGACCGCGTTCTCTACCAGGTTCGCGACCGGGTGCTGAAACGGCGCGTGTCGCTGCGGGCGCACGTGAGGCCGGGCACGCCGGACCGCGAGTGGTTCATGCGCGAGGCCGAGGTGCTGGCGCAGCTGGACCACCCCTCGATCCGCCATGTCTACGGCGCCGGATTCCGTGATCACATCGCCTACCGGGTCGGGAACTGGATCGAGGGAGAATCGCTGGCCGACGCGGTGGCGCGCGCGCCCCGTCCGGTGCCGGCCGTGCTGGCCATCGCCCGCGACTTGCTGTACGCGCTCGACCACGCGCACGTGCGCGGCATCGTGGTGCGGCGGGCCAAGCCGACGACAGTGATGCTGGACGCCTCCGGCCGGGCCGTGATCACGGACCTGAGGTTCTGCAATCTGGTGCTTGAGACTGTACCGCAGGAGCTGCGGCGCGAAGACGACCCGTTCCTCGCCCCCGAGGTGCGCCGCGGTTCGCCGGGCGACCCGAGTGCGGACATCTACACCGCGGGGGCCCTGCTCTACTACGCCATCACGGGAAGCGCCCCCGCGGACGATCTCGTCCCAATCCGCCAACTCCGACCTAACGCTCCGGCCAACGTGTCCCGGTGGATCGAGCGCGCGCTGCGGCGCAAACCGGCCGAGCGGTTCCTGACTGCCGCCGAGATGCTGGCCGAACTGGCGAGCTTCACCGACCCGTTCACCGAACCGGACTCAGCGGGACCGGCGGTGATCCTGCCCGACAGCCCGCGCTGGGAACAGCGGCTGCGCCGCGCCCTCGGCGACGACTACGAGTTGCTGTCCGAGATCGGCTCGGGGAGCTTCGGGCGCGTGTACCGGGTCCGCGACCTAAGGTTGGACCGGGAAGTGGCGATGAAGGTGCTGGACCCCACGCTAACCCGGGATCCCGCGATCGCGGAGGGGTTCCAGCGCGAGGCGTCGCTGGCCGCCAACCTCAAGCACCCCAACATCGTCAGCATCTTCGACATCGACGGCCGGCTCGGGCTGCTGTGGTACACCATGGAACTGATCCAGGGCGAGTCGGTGGCGCAGCTGGTGCAGAAGCTGGGTCCGTTAGGTGTGCCGCGCGCGATCGAGATCCTGGACGACACCCTGACGGCTCTGGAGTACGCCCACGGGCGGCGGCTGGTGCACCGCGACGTAAAGCCGGAGAACCTGCTGGTGGATGTGGATGGCGCGGTACACGTGACCGACTTCGGCCTGGCGCTGGCGCTTCCCCGCGGCCGGCTGTTCGGCGGCGCCACCTCGCGCAGCGGCACGCCGCAGTTCGCCGCGCCTGAGCAGCTGGCCGGCGGCCAGGTGGACAACCGCTCGGACCTGTTCTCCCTGGGCGCCGTCGGCTACTTCCTGCTGCTTGGTGCGCCGCCGTTCCCGGAGCGGACTGCCGAGGCCGCCCGCGCGGGCCGCGTCACCTATACGATTCCCGACTTGCGCTCGGTCCGCGACGACGTGCCCGCGCTGCTAGAGGAAGCACTTCGCAAAGCGGTCTCGTGGGACCCTGACCAGCGGTTTCGCGACTGTGCGCAGTTCCGCGCCGCGATCGAGGCGGCCGGGTTCGTCACCGGCGAAAGACGGATCCCGAAGCCGGGATTCCTGGGACGGCTGAAGCGCGGCCTGCTAGGCTAGTCTCGCGGCCGCGTTCACGAGCTCTTCAAGCTGCCAGGCCGGTACCGATGGCCCCCACGGATCGTAAGCCGAGTCGGCGGGAATCGTGCCGTCGTGCGCCATAAGGTGCAGGACCCGCCGTGGCACACCTCCTAGGGGCTCGCGCACCAGCTCAGCGGCCAGCGCGTCGCAACGGGCGCTGGCCGACACGAAAGAGCTCCAGTCGCCGTCCCGGTACGAGCGCAGCAGGCTGTGGACCAGGCCTGGACGCGCAGCCGCCACGGCGCCCGTGATGGCGCGGGCCCCCAGCATCAGCGAGTAGCCAAGAAACCGGTCGTCCCCGCTGATCAGCAGTTTGTCAGGCGGGACCCGCCTCGCCACCTCCTGAAAGGCCACCACGCTGTCGGTGGTCGTGACCACGATCCCGGCGACGTGCGGCAGCGCCAACACGCGATCCAGCACGCGCTCGCTGTAGCGGATACCGCCCTCGTCCTCGTCCAGATACCACGCCAGGACTGGACGCCCAGCCTCCTTCAAGGCCGCGTGTACCTCCACGATCCGGTTGTCGCGGTCATCCAGATCCTTGAGCAGTATAGGAGGGAAGACCAGCAGCGCGTCGGCCCCGGCGCTCGTGGCCTCACGAGCCATCTCGAGAGTCCCGCTCACAACGAAGCCGGTGAGGGCGAGCGGGTTGGCGGGTGGAGTGAGCCGCTGGCGCTTGCCGCGTGTGGTCTGGACCCGGGGCCGGGCGCCGATGGCCGCCACCAGCGGCCGGCCGGCGGGCAGCGCCGCCCGGCAGGATTCGGCCACCCGCACGGAGAGCTCGGGCTCTAGATGCAGCCCGCGTCCGATATGGGTCCAGACGGCAAGGCCGGCTATTGGCGCGGCTGCCAGCGCGCGCGCCATGCCGGAATGTGCTTCGGCGTCTAATGTCCCGTCAGAGCGGCAGGGCACGGGCGCCGCCGGCACGACTCCATACGTCAGCGCCGACGCGACCTCGCCAGGAGTCAACTAGAGCTGCACTCTCGGATTGGATACACGGCGATCAGGACTGACGCGGCGGTCGCGGCCCGAGCGCCGGTCCAGTCCGCTGCGGCGATCATAGCCGGCCCGCCGCTCGACCGGCACGGGGTACAGATTGACACGACGGTCCTGCACGCGGCGTTCGCGGGCGCGCCGGTCGGACATCGATCGGCGACCCGCTCTGTCACGCCTTTCATCCAGCGATTGGTAGTAACGCTCCAGCATCTGCCGCGTACCTCCTATATCCGGTAGTCGAGGGGGGGTATAAGCTGCCAATACTGCGCGCCGCCGGACGGGATCGCAAGGCTGAGGGAGAGCCACCGGTCGGACTTGAACCGACGACCACTCGATTACGAATCGAGTGCTCTACCAGCTGAGCTACGGTGGCATGCCCTGGCTCGGATTCGAACCGAGACGCCTTTCGGCACCACCCCCTCAAGATGGCGTGTCTACCAGTTTCACCACCAGGGCGAACCACCAAAACTAGCCGGGGCTTGGGGGGGATTCAATCGCGAGGAGGTGATGGAGCTGATAGCCCCTACTGGCGTCGCAGAGTGAGGGGCATGTCGCTGAATCCGGAGCCGTTCAGGGTACCGCTGATGGAGTTCCGATCAACCGCGCGGCCACGGAAGAAGGCGGAGATAAATCCCGTTGCGTTGATGCTGAAGTCGGCAGCACCGCCCCGAAACGTCCCGCCGATGTTGACCGGGACGCCGACGGAGCCGGACACAGTCCCGGTGCCGGTGACGGCACCCTCAGGCGTCACGCTGGATATCGTCATATTCAGCGTGAGGGTCCGACCACCCTGCGAGCCGCTGCCCGCCCAGATCCCGATCAGGTTGCTATCCGGCCCAAAGCCATCATCGCCGCAGCCGACCGCCGCCGTCACAGCAGCGATTGCACCAACCACCAGCACTCGACGGCAGCGGGCCCTCATCACCTCCACCATCTCCATCACCTCCACCTCCATCACCTTTGTAGGTCACTTCCCCCTGTTCTGCTCTAGGTCACTTCTCCCTGTTCCGCGCCACCTGCTCCCAATCCACCACATTCCACCACGCGGCGATGTAGTCAGCGCGCCGATTCTGGTACTTCAGGTAGTAGGCGTGCTCCCAGACGTCGAGCCCCAGGATCGCCTTCTTGCCTTCCATCAGCGGGTTGTCCTGGTTAGGCGTCGATACGATTGAGAGCTTGCCCCCCTCGTCAATCAGCCACGCCCAGCCCGAGCCGAAGCGACCCATGGCGGCCGCCGCGAACTGCTCCTTGAACTTGTCGAAGCTGCCGAAAGCGGCGTCAATGTCTTTCGCCAGCGTCCCACCCGGCGCACCGCCGCCCTTGGGCGACATCACGCGCCAGAACGCGGTATGGTTCCAGTGGCCGCCGCCGTTGTTGCGGACCTGGGCCCGGATCGCCTCGGGGACCTGGCCCAAGTTGGAGAGAATCTCCGACAGACCCTTGCCCTGCAGCTCCGGCGCCTTCTCGAGCGCTGCGTTCAAGTTGTTCACATATGCCTGGTGATGCTTGCCATGGTGGATCTGCATCGTTTGCGCGTCAATGTGAGGCTCCAGCGCCGCTGCGTCGTAGGGCAGCGCCGGCAGCGAGTATGGGTAGGACATCGCTTACGCACCTCGAAAGGGTTAGGGTTGGGAGAATAGCAGAGGTCGGCGGTCACCGGAAGTGATGGGTAGCCATCGGTGCTGTGCTGTCACCTCAGAGTCTCCCTCAAAAACCTCACGGCGCGGGGCCAGGCGGCTTCGGAGGCCCGCCGGTTGGCGCCCTCCCTCCCCGGTTGGTCGCGCAAAAACCCGTGGCCCGCGCCCTCGTAGATCTCCACTTCGTAGCGCCTGCCCATGGCGCCCATGATCGCGCGCGCCCGGTCGATGGTGGCGTTTACTCTGGCGTCGTCACTGCCGTATAGGCCGAGGACCGGAACGGCCACCTGGCGCAGCAACGCGGAGTCCGGCGAGGAGCCGTAGAACACCACTGCCGATCGAAGCTCGCGCCACGCGCTGGAGGCCATGGTGAAGCTGGCGCTCCCGCCCCAGCAGAAGCCCAGCGTGGCGACCCGCGGCAGCGCGGCCGGCAGCCGCATGGCATAGGTCCCAGCGGCAGTGAGGCGCCGACTGACTTCCTCGCCGCGCAGCTCGCGAATCAGCCGCACCGCGGTCTGCTGATCCACCGACTCGCTGCCACCGCCGGCTGGTCCCTTGCCGGACAGCAGGTCCGGAGCGATGGCGATGAAGCCGTCGGCCGCCAGCTGGTCGGCAACGCCCCTGATCCAGTCAGTAAGGCCGAAGATCTCGTGGATCACCACCACGACCGGCGCCCGGTCGCGGCGCTCGGGGTACACGACCCAGGCCCTGACGGAGTCCCCGCCGCCGGCGTCGAACCTCACCCATTCGCCGTGACGCGGCGAGGCGTTGAGCCGGGCCGTGGCCCCGGCGTTGTCGGCCGGAAGCTGAGCCACAACGGCGGCCGGGAGCGTGGTCAGCAGCAGTGCGATGCCCAGGGTGCGCATGGCTGATCCAGGGAGCAGGGGCATAGAGCAGGGTGAACGGCATACAACTACAGCCTCAGGGGCCGTGGCGCAACCGCGGCGAAACCGGGGCCGGGCGTGCGCGCGAAGGGGGTGGATCCGATGATCGCGCCGAGGTACGAGTGACGGGGTCACCGATCACCTCCTAACTTCCGTCCTCGCCCAATCCCACCCCGCCAATCCCTCCCTTCCCACCGCTCGGACGGCGACGCGCCAGCCGGAGCGCGCGCCCGGCAGCAGCGCGCGCGGGTTGCGGACGGTCAGGAGGCTGCGCTCCGGAGCCTCAGGGGGACCATAACGCACCTGGTAGCCCGTGACTCCGCCCTCCGGCGCCGGACTCCAGGTGACTTCGGCGCCCCCGGCCGGCACTTCGCGCGCGGTGAGGTCAGCGATACGCGCCGGACTCGAGGCCATGAGCATCAGCGAGGCCACGGTAGTGCGTGCGACCTCCGCGATCAGGCGGGGGTCAACCGTCTCGTACTGGTCATGGCTCTGGTGGTAGTGGGGGTTGCCGAGGATGGGATACGAGCCGATCCCCGCCACGATGTCGCCGTATGCCTCGTAGTAGGCGTGCGCGTCGGTGTTCTGGTAGTAGCGCGAGTCGTACGTAATAAGGTCAGTGAACAGGAACGCCGCGGCGTGCTGCAGGTCGCGCAGCCCGTCGTTCGAGTACCGGATCGTGTTGTCCAGGCGGTGATCGTTGCGCCAGCCTACCATGTCGTTGTTGAGCGCCCCCACGATCCGCACCCGGTTCTGCTGTGCGCGCCTGACAAACTCGCGACTTCCCAGGAGCCCGGCCTCCTCGGCGGTGAAGAAGGCGAATTGGATCGTGGAGCGCTGCGGGCGAGACGCCAGGACCCGCGCCGTCTCCAGCAGCGCACAGGTCCCTGACCCGTTGTCGTCGGCCCCGGGACCGTCAAGCACCGAGTCGAAGTGCGAGCTCACCACATACGTCTGGTCCGGGTCGGCAGTGCCGCGCAGCGTGGCGACGACGTTCGCAGTGCGGTATCCGTCCGGGCTGAACCACTGCAGCTCCGGCTCGTAGCCCATGCCCTGCAGCTCGGCTGCGAGCCACACGATGGCACGCGCGTTTCCGGGTTGGGTCATGAACCGCGAGCCGAACAGCTGCAACGTCTGTTCGCACCGGTCCACGCGGGCCACGGACACGTCCGCTACTGCCTGCCGCACCCGCGCGGCGACCGGCGCGAACATGCGTTCCCCCCGCTCGCGGAGCGCCCGTTCGGCGGCGAGTGCCGAGCGTACGCGCGCCAGGACGTCCTCGACTGAGACTTCCTCGCGCAAGGAAACCAGGTAGACCTGGCGTTCTGGCGAAACCGTGTCGCCGTCGCGGTCGGCGATGATCGCCACGCGGGTCCCATCGGGGCTCGGCACCCACGCGTACTCGGGCGCGACGGTTCGCACCGTGTTGTTGTGGAACAGCCGGATGCGCTCGCCGCCGCGCACGTCGTAGAGGTACGAGCGGCGGTGGCGCGCTTCGCCGATGGCCGCCAGGAACCGCACCGAGTCGAGGAACACCGGCAGCACGTCGTGCTGGATCTCCCAGGTGAGCCGGCGCGGCGCGGTCTCGCGGGTCGTTTCCGCTAGGTACAGCTCCCAGTCCTCGCGCAGCATCATCTGAAACACGACTTGGCGCCCGTCCGGCGACGGGGCCGGATTGGCCAGTCCTACCCTCTGAGCCGCCCGGACCACCAGCCTTGGGGCGGTGTCGGATGCCAGGTTCATCACCGCGATGGCAGAGCGGCCGCTGTCGCGGGCCACGAACGTCAAGGTGCTTCCATCCGCCGAGATGGACGGCTGGACTCCCTCGAAGGTCCGGCTCGCGCCTGCCTCACGGGACCATACGCCGACCTGCGTCGGCAGCCGATACACCACGTGCAGGCCGCCGGCCGCGGTACCCACGACCTGGGTGGGTACGGCCGCGTCCGTGATTCGCCGCATGCCGCCGCCGGAATCGAGCAGGCTCAGGTTCGAGGCGGCGCGGGTGCCTGGGGGACGCCACGTGGCGATCAGACGCTCGCCGTCGCCCGCCGAAGCGATCGCGCTCACCACGGCCCCTGGCGTCGGCCAGGATTGCTCGAGGCCCGAGGCCAGGTCCCGCACCATGACGCGCTGGCTGTCGCCAACAACCTGTATCCATGCGACCCGTGAGGCGTCCACGAACGTCGCGCTGAAGCCGGCCGTGGCGTGCTCCGGGACCAGCGAGTCGCCTTGAAGAGCATAGACCGTGACGCGGGCTGGTCCCGCTCCCTGCGGCGTCCGGCCCGGCCTTCCGTCAGGCAGCACCGGAAGGGCGCCGCTCTCGACCAGCAGGCGCCGCCCGTCGGGACTCCACTGCAGCCGCCTCCCGTCGGGAGCCACGGCCCGCGTGCGGTACAGCTCGCCGGTGTGGAGCGCGATCTGGCGGCGGAACGACTCTCCCGCCCCCGCCAAAAGCCGCTCGAACGACAGCAGCGCGTCGACGTAGCGACCTTCGTCCCACGCCAGCGTGGCGCTGTCCAGGGTCCGGGTGCTCAGCTGCGCCACAGCGGATGTGGGCGCGAACAGCGTGAGTACCAGTGCGAACAGGGGTGCCCGGGTCGGCTTCATCGGCTATACTCTCTCACCATATGGAACTGTGGTGTGGAACCAGCGGCTATGCCTACAAGGAGTGGAAAGGAAACTTCTATCCCGCGGACTGCAAGGCCGAGGATTTCCTGCGCTACTATGCGACGGCGTTCCGGGCGGTGGAAATCAACAACACGTTCTACCGGATGCCCACCGAGAAGGTGCTGCTGCAGTGGTCGAATCAGGTGGGCGAGTCGTTCCAGTTCGTGCTAAAGGCGTCGCAGCGCATAACGCATCGCAAGCGGCTCAAGGAGTGCGGCGAGGATCTCCAGTACTTCATGCGCACCGCTAACGTGCTGGCGGACCGTCTGGGACCGACGCTGTTCCAGCTGCCGCCCAACTTGAAAAAGGACCTACCGCGGCTGCTGGACTTCCTGTCGCTGGTGCCGCCCACTTGGCGCGCGGCGTTCGAGTTTCGCCACCCGAGCTGGTTTGACGAGGAGACGATCGCGGCCCTGCGCTCGCACGGCGCTGCGCTGGTCGCCGCGGAGGCCGACTCCGAGGAATCCGACGCGCCCGCAACGGTGGCGCCGACCGCATCGTGGGGTTACCTGCGGCTGCGCCGCGAATCGTACGACGACGAAGCGCTGCGCGAGTGGGTGCGGCGGGTTCGCGCGCAGCCGTGGGAGCGAGTGTACGTGTTCTTCAAGCACGAGGACGCCGGCGCCGGTCCGGCGCTGGCGCGGAGGTTCGCCACGCTATTCGAGGAGAGCTGATGCAGGGGTTCCTTGCCGAGGCGACGAACTGGTCGATGCCCGCGCTGGCGCTGACGGGCGGCATCGCCGCTGGCCTGGCCGCGCAGCGGCTGCTGCTCCCATTATTCGCGCGCGCCGCCGCGCGCAGCTCCTGGAAGTACGACGACGCCTTGGTAGCCGCGATCCGCGGCCCGGTGCTCCTGTGGTTCGTGCTGCTGGGAACCAGGCTCGCGCTGCGGCTACTCCCGCTGCGTCCGGAAACCGAACAGCCGCTCGGCATGGTGGTGCTGGTCGCGGGCATCCTCAGCGTCACCTGGGCCGCGGCGCGCTTCACGTCCAGCGCGATGCGCACCGCTACCGCGCAGAGCGGCTACCTGCCAGGCGTGAGCCTGCTGGCCAACGTGGCCAAGGTCCTGGTGTTCGCCGTCGGCCTGCTGGTGGTGCTCCAGACTCTGGGCATATCGATCACGCCGCTGGTGACCGCGCTCGGCATCGGGGGGCTCGCGGTTGGCCTCGCGCTCCAGGACACGCTGGCGAACTTCTTCGCCGGCCTTCGGATCCTGGCCTCGCGCAAGATCAGGCCGGGGGATTTCATCCGACTGGAGAGCGGGCAGGAGGGGTTCGTCGAGGACATCACCTGGGGCCAGGTCACGATCCGGCAGACCGGCAACAACCTCGTACTGGTGCCTAACGCGAAGCTCGCGCAGGCTATCACCACGAATTTCAGCCTTCCGGACCCGCCCCAGACAGTGGTAATCGGAGTCGGGGTGGCGTACGGAACGGACCTGGAGAAGGCGGAGCGGGTAACCATCGAGGTGGCCCGGGAGGTGATGGGGGAGATCGCGCCGCGGCTGCTGGCGGCGTGGGAGCCGGTGGTGCGCTACCACACCTTCGGCGACTCGGCGATCCAGTTCAATGCGGTCCTGCGCGCCCCCAGCTATGACGACCGCTGGCTGATGCAACACAACTTCATCAAGCGGCTCCACTCCCGGTTCGAGCGCGAAGGAATCGAGATCCCGTTCCCGGTGCGCACCGTTGTCATGAAAAGCGGCGGGGGGGGCTAGTCCGCCTTCGACCTGAGGCGTTCGATCACGACCGCGGTGTTGATCAGCGCGGCGTGCGAGAGGGCCTGGGGGTAGTTGCCCATCTGCTCGCCGGTGGCCGGATCGATCTCTTCGGCCGCCAGGCCCAGGGGCTCGAAGCGGCGCACCAGGTTCCGAAACAACCGCTCCGCTTCGTCCAGCTCGCCGACCATAGCAAGGTTCTGGATCATCCAGAAGCTGCAGGTCACGAACGCGCCCTCTTCGCCGGCCAAGCCGTCCGCGGCACGATAGCGGTAGATCAGTTCCTCGCAGCTGGTGCCCAGCTCGCGGCGGATAGCCGCCAGCGTCGAACGAACCCGCGGGTCGCTGCGAGGCAGGAAGCGGAACTTGGGGACGACCAGGAGAGCCGCATCGAGATGCGGTTCGCCATAGGCCTGCACGAACGTGCCACGTACCGGGTCCCAGCCTCGATCCATGACTTCCGCGTGCACGGCCTCGGCCTCGGCGCGCCAGCGGGCCGCTTCTTCGGCACGGCCGTATCGCTCCGCGATCTTGGCCCCACGGTCGAGCGCGACCCAGGCCATCACCTTGCTGGCCACGTGGTGGCGTGGCGCAGTGCGCGGCTCCCAGATCGACTGGTCGGGCCTGCGCCACAGTGACATGGTCTGGTCCACCAGTCCCTGGACTACATGCCAGGTTCCCTCCGACAGGGAGCGCCGGGCGGACCACTGGTCGAGGGTCGCGAGCACCTCTCCGTAGACATCCAGCTGGAACTGGTTCACCGCGCCGTTGCCGATGCGCACCGGGCCCGCGCCGCGGTAGCCCTCGAGGTGGCCCAGGACCCGCTCCGGCAGGTCCCGTTCGCCGTCCACCGCGTACATGATCTGGAGCGGGTCATCGCCTTCGCGGCGGCACACCCGCTTGAGGAACCGCAGGAACGAGTCCGTTTCCTCCTCGAATCCCAGGGCCTCGAATGCGTACAGGACGTACGCCGAGTCGCGCAGCCACACGTAGCGGTAGTCCCAGTTCCTGCCGCCCGTGTAGGACTCGGGCAGCGAGGTGGTCGGCGCCGCGACGATCGCCCCAGTCGGTTCGTAGCAGCACAGCTTCAATGCCAGCGCGCTGCGCTCGACTTCGCGCCGAAAGGGCCCTGCATAACGGATCTGCGACGACCAGAAGTCCCACCACCTGATGGTGCGCTCCATCACCGCGTCGGGCTCGTGCGATTCCACCGGGTGAAGTTCATCCTCGTCGAACGTCAGGATGAACCACGCGGTCTCGCCCTCGCGCAGCGGCAGCTCCGCCGTGGCCACGCCGCCGGCGCAATGCCACTGCAGGTCCGCCGGCCCGACCACCGCGGTCACGTCGTTGTCCCGGTCGGTAGCCAGGACTCCGTACCGGCGCCGCGTCAGCTTGGGGAGCTTGGTGGCATAGTCGAACCGCGGCGCCCATTCGACGCGCACGGGAACGGTGCCACGCACGGCGCGAACCCGACGGAAGATCCGGCTCCTGCCTTCGCGCGTGGGACCCACAGGCATGAAGTCCGTCAGGTGGAGTACCCCGCCGCCCGGCACGCGGAACACGGTCTCGAGCACGTTGCTGGCGGTGAGGTAGTGTTGCTCGCTGGTGAACTCGGCCGCCGGCGCGATCCGCCAGTAGCCGCCCCGCGTCTGGTCCAGCAGCGCCGCGAACAGGCTCTCCGAGTCGAAGCGCGGCAGACAGCACCAGTCCACCGAGCCGCTGCTCCCCACCAGCGCCGCCGTGTGCAGGTCGCCGATGACGCCGTAGCTTGACAGCGGGAGGTAGCTCACGAGCCTAACGGCGCAGCGGATGGCCTGAACGCGCCCGCCGCCAGCCAGCGCACCAGGTTGGCGACATCGAGGGGGCTGCGCAGCAAGAAGTCGGCTTGGAGCCCTTCGGATGATCCCGAGTCCCGCACCAGGATCGAGCGCCCAATTCCCCGCAGCGCGGCGAACGCGAAGCCGTCGGTGGTGTCGTCACCCACGTACAGCGCGCGGGTGCGCGAGGGCCATTCGGGACCGTGCCGAGCGTTGAGGATGTGGAGCACCGCGCGGCCCTTGTCCCACAATGCGCCGGGGCGACCCTCGACCACCGCCTTGCCGTGGAGCACCGCCAGCCGCCGGCGGCGCATGATGGCGGCGGCGCTGGCGGCCGCGCGCTCCTGATATTCCGGCACGACCGCGCGGAAATGGAACGCGATACCCGCTCGCTTGCGCTCCACGATCGAGCCGGGCACGTCCAGAGCTCGGAGTTCCTCCTCCGCCCTGGCCAGCGCCACCTGTACTGCCCGTGGAACCTCGTGACGGAACGAGACACCCGGTCCCTCGATGTCATATCCGTGCTCACCGACCAGCGTCAGGCCCTCGACCCCTACCATCGCGCGCAATTCGTCGAGGGGACGGCCGGAGACGATGGTGACATCTAGCTCGGGAGCTCTGACGGCCTGCTCCAGCGCGCGGCGCGCATCCTCCGGCAGGTGGGCTAGGTCCGGTCGCTCGGCAATCGGCGCCAGCGTACCGTCGTAATCGAGGAACAGCGCTAGCACCGGCCGTTCGACAAGCCAGGGCGTCAGACGGCGCCGCACCATCTCGAGCTGATCCGGTGGCGCGGCGCGGTGCGCAGCCTGGGCGGCCGATGCCAGGAACTTCCGGCTCCAGCCGTGCACGTCGTTCCCCCTCACCCGGTCGCGCAGCGCAGACATCCGCACGCGCCGTTCCTCAGGGGTCATGGACAGCGCTCGGTGCAGCGTGGCGGCCACGGCCTCCACGTCGTACGGATTGACGATCAGCGCCTCCGGAAGCTCCGCAGCGGCGCCGGCCAGCTCCGACAGCACCAGCACGCCCCTCAGGTCGAGTTGACTCGCCACGAACTCCTTGGCCACCAGGTTCATGCCATCGCGCAGCGGCGTCACGAGGGCTACGTCGGCCTGACGATAGTACGCCGCAAGCTCCTCAGGCTGCACGGCCCGCGCAATGTAGCGGATTGGCGCCCAGCCCCGGTCGGAGAAGCGCCCGTTGATCCTGCCCACCACCTCGTCAATCTCCCGCTTCAGCGCACGGTACTCGGCAACCCGCTCGCGGCTTGGAACCAGAATCTGCGTGAACTGCACTCGACCGCGATACGATGGCTCCAGCTCGAAGAGCCGCTCCACGGCCAGGAGCCGCTCCGTGATTCCCTTGGTGTAGTCGAGGCGATCGACCCCGATGATCTCCTGGACGTCCGCACGGCGCGTCGGCCGCGCCCGCGCAGCCAGCGCTTCGACGTGGGACACATCGATGCTGATGGGGTGCGCCTCCACGGCAATTTCCCTGCCCTCGAACAACACGCGCCCGGCCGACCGATCGGTCTCGCAGCCCAGCAGCCGGTCGGCGCAGGTCAGGAAGTGCTCGGCGTACTCGCGGATGTGAAATCCGACCAGGTCCGCTCCCAGCAGCCCTCGCATCAGGTCGCGCGACCAGGGGAGTATCCGGAACACGTCTGCGGCGGGAAACGGAATATGGAGAAAGAACGCGACGCGGCAGTCGCGGCGCCGGGAGCGGAGCAGTCCGGGGACCATCATCAACTGGTAGTCGTGGACCCAGATCAGCGCGTCGGCGGGCGCGGCTTCGGCGGCGGCCGTGGCGAAGCGCCGGTTCACGCGCTCGTAAGCCCGCCAGGTCGCGGAGTCTATTTCGGTGCGCGCCACGAAGTAGTGAAACAGCGGCCACAGTGTGCGGTTGGCGAACCCGCCGTAGTACTGCGTGACCTCGCGCGAGGTGAGCGGGACCGCTCGATAGGTGACCTTGCCCGTGGAGGCCGGAACCGGAGGTTCGGTTCCGGACTCGGTCTCGATGCCGGGCCAACCGATCCACACACCGCCCCGTTCGGCGATGGCGGCATCCAGCGCTGTTACCAGGCCGCCGGGCGAGCGCGTGAACCGATACGACGCTCCTTCGCGCTCGGCCTGGAACGGAAGGCGGTTGCTGACCAGCACCAGCGGCCCACCGGCAGCAGCCGGGGAAGCGGGTACGGCGGCGTCGACTGCCACTTCAGTAGTGTAGCCCGGTGAACCCTCACGGGCGAGCACTGGCTGAGATCCGCACGGTCCAGTCCAGCACGGCCTCAGCGAGCCTTGCGATGACCACGGAGGTCGGGATTCCCTTCACCTTGAAGGAGTGGTCTCCACCTTCCAGGGGGCAATGCGTCGCGCGAGGACCGAGGCCGTCGAGCACCCGGGACAGCAGGTCGCCGGTCGCGAACTCATCGCGGGTGCCCTGGAGGAACAGCATCGGTACCCGCACTCGGTCCAGGTGTTCCGCGCGCTCGGTGCCGGGACGACCGGGCGGGTGCAGCGGGAAGCCGAAGAAGACGATGCCGCGCACGCCGGCGAGCGGCTCATCGGCCTGGGCGGTAGAAGTCATGCGGCCGCCGAACGACTTCCCACCGGCGAACAGCGGAACACCCGGCCATCGCTCTCGAGCGGCCGCCACCGCCTCGCGCACTCTCGCGGTCGCCACCGGCGCTGGGTCGGTCCGCTTCCCTCCCCGCTCCATGTAGGGGAACTCGTAGCGCAGCGTAGCGACGCCCCGCTCGCACAGCGCACGCGCGATCTGCTCCATAAAAGGATGCCGCATCCCCGCTCCGGCCCCGTGGGCGAGGGCCAGCGCGGAGCGGACTTCTCGCTCTGGCGAGACGATCAGCTGGTTCACTTCCGGGCTTTGCTGCGCTGCACGCGCTCATGCAGGCGCTGCAACGCACCGGGCAGGTCCGGGACCTCCTCGAGCACCGGCAGCAGCGGGTCGCCGCCGAGCCGCTCCATGCGCCTGGGCATGGTACGGATCGTGAACTTCGCTAGGTCGAGCTTCGCGGTTACTTCCTTCCACTCGAGCGGCGCCGACACCAGGGCCCCTGGAACCGGCCGCAGGCTGAACGGGGCGGCGAGCAGCCGTCCCTGCCCGTTCTGCACGTAGTCGATGTACACCTTGCCCTCGCGCTTGTGCACCTGACGCACCACGGTCGCGATTTCCGGGAGGTCGGCCGCTACCAGCCTGGCCAGCAGGCCCCCGAAATGACGCGATTGCTCATAGGTACACTGGCGTCCTAACGGCAGAAGCACATGCAGCCCGCTCGAGCCACTGGTCTTGATGAACGCGGGCAGTTCTATCCCGTCGCACAGCTTCTTGATGTGGCGGGCCACCGTCACCACGTCGGCCAGCGGCGCGCCCTTAGGATCGAGGTCCAGGATGCACCAGTCGGGCCGTTCGAGCGTGGCCACGCGGCTGGCCCAGATGTGCAGCGGAATCGCCCCCATGTTGGCTATGTAGACCAGGCTCTCCGCGCTGTCGCACACGAAGTAGTCGAGGTTCCGCCGGCTTTCCTCGCTCCACATGGTGACGGTGCGCACGAAGTCCTGCGCGTATTGCGGGGCGTCCTTTTGGAAGAAGGACTTGCCGGTTATGCCGTCGGGATACCGGGTCAGCACCAGCGGGCGGTCGTTCAGGTAAGGAAGGAGCCAGGGGGCGATCTGGCGGTAGTAGTTGATCACGTCGCCCTTGGTGTAGCCTTCCTCGGGCCAGAAGAGTTTGTCGAGGTTGGACAGTGTGAATGGAGGTGATGGAGGCGATGGAGGTTCCTCCACCACCTCATCCACTTCCATCGCCTCACCCACCGCTCTCTCGACACCACACTCGTGCGCCAACTTGTCGTCGCGGAACCGCAGAAACACCGGATGTCTCAGCAGTCCCTCACCGGTCCATTCCTTGAACCTCACTTCCGCCACGGCCAGCGGCTCGACCCAGGTGTCGTCCTTGGTGGCCGGCGCGGGACCGGAGAATGGCGGCAATGCGATGCGGTGGCCGGCGAGCAGCGTGGCGATCTCGTCCACCTGCTTCGCGGTGAACCCCGAGCCGACGCGACCCACGTATACCAACTGGCCGTTGTGGTAGCCGCCCAGGTGCAGCGCGCCGAAGCCGGTGCGCGAACCCTTCGGACGGGAGAAGCCCACCACCACGAAGTCGCCCACGCGCTCGGCGCGGACCTTGATCCAGTCGGCCGAGCGGCGCGAGCGGTACGGCGAGTCGGCGCGCTTGGCCACGATCCCCTCGAGACCCATTCGTTCCACCTGGTTGAACAGCGCCTCGCCGTCGGCCTCGAAATGGTCCAGGTATCTGAGCGCGCCGGCAGCGGGGATGATGCGGCGGGTCAGCGCCTTGCGCGCCGTCAGCGGCAGCTCGCGCAGGTCGTACCCCTCCGCTGCCAGGCAGTCGAAGACGTAATAGACGGCCGGCAGCTCCACGGCCGCACGCCTTGCCTCTTCCGGTCGCGTTAGGCGCCCGCGCTGTTGCAGGCGCGTGAAGCTCGGCAAACCGCGTTCGTCGTGGACCACGACCTCGCCGTCGAGCACCAGCCCGTCGTAAGGCAACGCGGCCACGGCCCGGGCGACTTCGGGAAACGTCGCGGTCAGGTCGTTACCGTTGCGCGAGAGCAGCATCGCCCTGTCGCCGCTCTTGTGAGCGAGGATGCGGTAGCCATCGAGCTTCAGCTCGAATAGCCAGCCCTTTCTGCTGAAAGGCGCCTCGCGCGTCTGGCACAGCATCGGTGAGACCTGCTTCGGCTTCAGCGTACCGCTGCGCGCCCCGGACCTGGACAGCTCTTCACGCAGCGCCGCGGCGCGATCCACGCCACGCTTCAGCTCCTCGACCGTGAGGCCGGACAGCACCGACTGGGGCGGGAAGTCGTCGCCACGGCCAGGCGTCATGTGCCCGTCGCGCTCCTTGATGAGGAGCCAGCCCTTGGGGTCCTTCTTGAGCTTCACCAGCGTCCAGCGGCCGCGCAGCTTGTGACCCTTGAGCTCGAACAGGAGCTTGCCCTTCTCCATGCCGCGGTCCGGGTCTTCGATTGGCACCCACCGGCCTCGGTCCCACACGATCACCGCCCCCGCCCCGTAGTTGCCCTCGGGGATGATGCCCTCGAAGTCGCCGTACTCCAGCGGGTGGTCCTCGACGTGCACTGCATAACGCTTGTCGGCCGCATCCTTCGAGGGTCCCTTCGGCACCGCCCAGGAGGCCAGCACGCCATGCATCTCCAGCCGGAGGTCGAAATGCAGGCGGGTGGCCGCGTGCTGGTGTACCACAAACAGGCCGCCGCCCTGGCCTGGTGAGGCGCTCAGCACCCCTGAGGGCTCGGGAGTGCGCTCAGCTGAACGCTTTGCGCGGTATGTACTTAGGCGGTCGCCGCCGGACGGTGTTGCGGCCAATCGGGTGCGGTCTCCATATTGGTTAAGTCCATATTCTAGCGAGACTTGTGAGCGCGCGTCCAATTTCGTCCGCGACCATTTCGTTCGGTCTGGTCTCGGTCCCGATCCAGATGTACTCGGCGTCGGAGTCGCAGGCGTCGGTGTCGTTCAACTGGATCAACAAGAAGACCGGCGCCCGCTGCAAGCAGCAGTACGTGGACGCGAAGACGGGGGACAAGGTCGAGAAGGAGGACATGATCAAGGGCTACGAGTTCTCGAAAGGCCAGTACGTGACCTTCACGCCTGACGAGATCAAGGCCCTGGAGGAAAAGGCCACCGGCTCGATCGACATCACCGAGTTCGTTCCGGCCGATCAGATCGACCGGCTGTACTTTGACAAGGCGTACTTCCTGGGGCCCAACAAGGGCGGCGAGCGCGCCTATCGGTTGCTTGCCGAGGCGCTGAAGCAGACCGGGCTGGCCGCGATCGGCCAGTATGCCGCGCGCGGCAAGCAGTACCTGGTGATGCTCCGCCCGATGGACGGCGGCCTGGTAATGGAGACGCTGCACTACGCCGACGAGGTCCGGTCCATCAAGGATGTGCCCATCCCGGAAGGCGAGGTGAAGCCGGCGGAGCTGGCGCTGGCGCTGCAGCTCATCGAGCAGGCGAAGAGCGAGAAGTTCCGGCCCGAGGCGTACGAGGACACGGTGCGCAAGCGGATGCTGGAGCAGATCGAGCGCAAGGTGCAGGGTCAGGAGATCGTGGCCGAGCCCACCGAGGCGCCCGAGGCGCAGATCATAGACCTGATGGAGGCCCTCAAGGCATCGCTCGCGAAAGGCGGGCTCAAGGGGGCTGCCGGCGAGCGCAAACCTGCCCGGCGCGCCGAGCGAGCCGCCAAGGCCGAGGCGGAGAAGCCCGTCAAGGTGAAGGCGCTGAAGCTGAGGAAGAAGACCGCCTAACGGCGCGCCGCAGGCCGCTGCCTGGCGAGCTCCGGCCAGTTCTGCACGTACACGATCTCCGCTAGGCGACCCTGCCGGACCATCACGAAACTGCGGCCGTCGGGGAACACGTCGTAGTTGGCGTGCGGAGCGGCCACCTCGTAGTCCGAGGACGGGAACAGGGGCGTGCGCGCCAGGACCCGGAACTCGGCCCCGGCCGTGAAGGTCGCCACGAACATCGTCGGCTCCCGGCCGGCGTCACCGCTGCCTCTCCAGGCGGACCGCCCCAGGTAGAACAGCTCCCGCCCGCTCCTCGACCACACCGGCTCGGTTCCGCCGCTCTGCGACACCAAGACCTTGGCCCCGCCCTCGGGAAAGGCCCGCACGTACACTTCGTCCCGTCCCGACTCGTTCGACACGTAGGCCAGCCAGCGACCATCCGGTGAGACGACCGCGAACTGCTCGCTGTACGGGGTCGAGACCACCGGGGTGATGCGCCGCTGCGGATCATCCAGTCTTACAGCGATCACGTCGAAGTTACCGCTTCGTCCGGTCATGGCTCCAACGGCGGTTCGCCCATCCGGCGTGAACGAATGAGTCGAGGCGTTGGTGCTTACGAACAGCGACTCGGCCACCCCGCTGCCATCGGTGTTGACCCGGAACATCGCCAGCCCGCCGCTGCGCGCCGTGGCAAAGGTCAGGAAGCGGCCATCCGGCGACCAGGTGGGGTCATGGCCGTCGTTCTGGAAGGTGATTCTTGTCGACGTGCGGTCGCGCAGGTCCAGGAGCCAGACGTCGCGGGTCTGGTCGGAGAAGTCAAACGCGATGCGGCGGCCGTCAGGGGAAACCCGTGGGCTGTGGAAGCGCCGCTGCGTCTCCACCAGCGGCTCGGCACGCCCGTTGCGGTCCACGCGGACTAGGTCGAACGGCAGGGCGGGCACGTACACCATCGCGCCGGCATCCGTAACCGACATCTGCGGCGGGCCGCCGACGGCGGTGCGCACGTTGGTGGCGAGCAGCACGCCGTCGCCGGTCAGCTCCCGCCGCCCCACGTCGAACGGCGCAGCGTAGAGGTTCCCCGTGAGTTCGGCCCAGATAAGGTGGCCGGCCGCGTAGGACGCCCCCGAAACCGAGCTGCGCAGCACCAGGGTGCGTTCACGGCTGCGCGTGTCGAGCACATAGACCGGGCCGGTGGCGCCTTGCGTCCAGGCCATAACGAGCAGGTCGCCACCCGGGAGCAAGCCGAGGGGCAGCACGGTCAGCTCGCCGGCCGAGGTGTCCGGGCGGGTGAGCGAGTCCAGGGTGCCATCGCTCCGCAACCTTCCCAGCACATTCAGCGCCGAGGTGATGAAGAACCCGTCGTTGTCCGCCCAGGCGAAGTCGAACACGCCTTCCGGGGGTGTCGGCACCACCACCGGCGATCCACTGCCGACGGCAACGCGCTTGAGCTGGGAGTTGGCCACGAAGGCGATCTGTGAACCGTCCGGCGAGAAGCGGGGGAAGGTTGCGCCTTCCGTTCCCGCCAACGGCGTGGCGGTCAGGTCTTCGAGACGGCGGATGTAAAGTATCGTGCCGCGTTCGCCTTCGCCGACGTATACGATGGTGCGGCCGTCGGGCGAGAGCGCGACGTTCACGATCGGAGCGCCGGTCAGGCGGTGGTCCCGCGGCATCTGGATCGAGAAGCGGGCGGGCGGCGCGGCCCTCCGGGCGCTCGGCGCGAGCCACCGGCCGGCGGCGAGGCCGAGCACGAGCGTGGACGCCGCGAGGGCGGCAAGGCGGTACAGCGGTACGGCGGTGCGTGCGGCGCCGCTTGGCCTTGCCACCGTCGTCGGCACGACGTAGTCGGGGCGATCCAGCGCCTCGGCGAACTGGGCGGCGCTGCTGAAGCGGTCGGCCGGCAGCTTCTGGAGCGCGGTGCGGATCGCCGCCTCCACATGCGGCGGGATCGTCCTTCTCTGCAGCGTGAGCGAGCGCGGCTCCTCGGTGACCACCCGCGCGATGATCGCCTGCGCCGTCGGACCCGTGAACGGCGGCTCGCCCACCAGCATCTCGTACAGCACGCAGCCCAGCGCGTAGAGGTCGCTCTTGGGCGTGATCTCCCGCTCACCCATCGCCTGCTCGGGGCTCATGTACTGCGGCGTGCCGAGGCTCATCCCGGTCTCGGTAATCCGGGTCGAACTCTCGCTGCGGCTGGCCGCCAGGGCGATCCCAAAGTCCGCCACCAGCGCCTGGCCGTCGTGCAGCAGGATGTTCTCCGGCTTGATGTCCCGATGCACCACCCCGTGCCGGTGCGCGTAGTCCAGAGCGCTGGCCACCTCACGGGCGATCCTGATCGCCTCGTCCACCGGCAGCTGGTGCTCCCGCTTCAGCCGATCGCGCAGCGACTCGCCCTCGACATACGGCATGACGTAGTAGACAATCTCCGTCCCACCGTCCCCCCGTCCCACCGTCCCACTGTCATGCAGCGGCAGTATGTGC
>DATMBH010000084.1:0-3271 GCA_035559335.1 Gemmatimonadales bacterium | reverse complement strand
CCGCATCGGTTTCAGGCGGACTCTGGCCTCGGCCTACCTGATCCTCACCATCGGCTACTTCCTGCTGGGATCGCTCTCGGCCGACTTCCTGGCGCCGCTGCGCGAGGCCGTGCCGTTGTACTGGTTCGTCCTCGCAATCCTCATGGTTCCGGCGCTGGGCCCTGGGGTGGTAAAGCCGGTGGTGGCCGGCACCACGGCCAGGGCCTCCACCGAGCAGGTGCGCGCGCTCGGCTTTTCCATTTACTACACGATCGTGAACATCGGCGGCACGCTGGGCCCGCTGATGGCGTTCTTCGTGCGCCGCACCCTGGGACTGGAGTACGTGTTCCGGGTCTCGGCGCTGTTCACCGCGGCGATGTTCGTGGTGACGATTCTGTTCTTCCGGGAGCCGGCGCGGAGCGAGACATCTCAGCCCACCACCGTGGGGCAGGCGATTCGTAACCTGTTCGTGGTATTCGGCAATCTGAAGTTCATCGCCTTCCTGCTGATTTTCTCCGGGTTCTACGTGGTGTTCTGGCAGCAGTACGTGGCGCTGCCGCTGTTCCTGCGGCGCCTGAATCCGGAGGCGAACGTGGACCTGCTGCTGATGGTGGACCCGGCCACCGTGATTCTGTTCACGTTCCTTATCAGCTATCTGACACGCGGCGCGCCGACGTTCCTGGCGCTCACGGTGGGAGTGGCGATCTCTGGGCTCAGCTGGCTGCTCCTCATGGTTTCGGCGACCACGCTGTTCGTGATTGTGGCGCTGTTCGTGCTGGCGCTCGGGGAGATCGTGGTCTCGCCACGCTACTACGACTATGTGTCGCGGCTGGCGCCGGTGGGACAGCAGGGCCTTTACATGGGCTTCTCGTTCCTGCCGGTGGCCGTCGGGGACCTTGTGGGCAGTCCGTTAGGCGGATGGATGGTGTCGCATTTTGGGCAGGACGGTCGCCGGCTGGAGCATATGTGGCTGGTCGCGGCGGGAGTGGGGCTGCTGACGGCCGCGCTGATGTTTGTGTACGACAGGATGGTAAGACGCTAAGGCGCTAAGACTCTAAGGGGCGCGGGTGGGGTAGCCGGCGTCGGTGATTGCCGCGGCGATGCGCTCGGGGTCGATCAGTTCGGGATCGAACTGGACCACGGCCTTGCCAATCTCGACGGTCTGAACGGTGACGCCAGTCAGGGCGCTCAGAGCGCGCTGCACGTTCCGGACGCAGCCGGCGCAGTGCATTCCCTCAACTTCAAAAGTCAGCGTACTTGCCATGGTGTCCTCCGATACTCAATCTAGCACACGGCGCGGGCTGGTTGCTGGTGGCTATCAGCGTGGCCTTGGGACTGGCGAGGGCGCGAGCGCGTTTTGTCAGGCGAAGTGACAGGCCACCTCGCGCCCGTCGGGCAGCGCGCGCAGCTCCGGGCGCTCGGTGGAGCAGCGGGCGTCCTTGCCCGGGTAGGGGCAGCGGGGATGGAACGGACAGCCGGGCGGCACGTCCACCGGTGAGGGCGGATCGCCCGGCAGCAGGATCCGTGCGCGCCGGCGTTCGGGATCGAGCACGGGGACCGCGCTGAGCAACGCCTGGGTGTAAGGGTGCCGTGGCGACCCGAACAGCGCCTCGACCGGACCCTGCTCGACGATCCTTCCCAGGTACATGACGGCCACGCGCGGGGCGAGGTGACGCACAACCGCCAGGTCGTGGCCGATGAACAAGTAGGTGATGCCACGTCGTGCCTGCAGGTCCGCCAGCAAGTTCAGCACCTGTGCTTGCACGCTCACGTCCAGCGCCGAGACCGGCTCGTCGCAAACTAGGAACTCGGGATCGACCGCGAGGGCGCGCGCGATGCTCACCCTCTGGCGCTGGCCGCCGGATAGCTCGTGCGGCCAGCGGTCAAACGAGTCACGTGGCAGACCGACCTCGTCGAGAAGCTCACGGGTGCGGCGGTCGGCATCGGCACCTTCGGCGAGCCGGTGGATCAGCAGTCCCTCGCGCACGGTGGGTCCGATGCGCATGCGCGGATTCAGAGATGTGGCCGGATCCTGGAAGATGATCTGGATGCGGCGCCGCATGCGCCGTAGCGCGGCAGGATCGAGGGAAAGGAGGTCCACTCCGTCGAACGTCACCGATCCCGAAACCACCGGTAGCAGCCTCACGATGGCGCGAGCGAGCGTCGACTTCCCGCATCCCGATTCGCCGACCAGGCCCAGGGTCTCTCCTCGCTGGACAGTGAACGAGACGTCGGTTACGGCGTGTACGGTCTCCGCGCGACCGAACAGGCCGCGGCGGCGGTGGTATGCGACGGACAGGCGCCGGACCTCGAGCAGGGGCGGCCTGCTCATACTGCCGTAGCGCCTGTCCGCCGCGCCGGCTCCACAACCAGCCAGCACCTGGCCCTATGGCCGGCGCTGACGTCCAGCAGCTGCGGTGCGTCGGTGCGGCATCGCTCCCATGCCCAGGGACAGCGCGGATGAAAGCGGCAGCCGGCGGGCCAGTCCGTTGCCTCGGGGATCTGGCCCGGGATGGCGGTGAGCCGCGGGCGCTTTTCGTCAGGCCTCGGCACGGCGGCGAGCAGTCCCTCGGTGTAGGGGTGCACGGGCGCCGCAAACAGCCGCGTGACGGGCGCTTCCTCCACGATCTGGCCGGCGTACATCACGTACGCCCGCTCGGCGTGCTCGGCCACGATGCCCAGGTTGTGCGTGATCAGCAGCACCGCCATTCCGCTCTTCGAACGCAGCTCCGCAAGCAGCGCCAGGATCTCGGCCTGGATGGTGACGTCGAGAGCGGTAGTCGGCTCGTCGGCGATGAGGAGCTTGGGATGGCAGGCCAGCGCGATCGCCAACATGGCGCGCTGGCGTAGTCCACCTGAGAGCTGGTGAGCATAGTGGCGCGCCCTCACTTCCGGCTCCGGCACGCCTACCGTGCGCAGCATTTCCACTGCGCGCGCCCATGCATCGCGCTTCGAGATGCGGTGATGGGCCCGCAAAGCCTCGACGATGTGGCCACCGACTGAGATGACCGGATTGAGAGCCGCGCCCGGTTCCTGGAACACCAGCGCGACGTGGTTCCCTCGCACCGTCCTGATCTCGCGGGGAGGTAGAGCCAGGAGGTCCCGGCCGTCGAGGCGGATCTGCGCCCCGTGTCCGATGTGTCCCTCCGGTTCGACGAGGCGCAAGATTGCCAGGGCGGTAGCGGTCTTGCCGCTTCCCGACTCACCGACAAGAGCAACCGTCTCTCCTTGCCTGACGGTCAGGTCAACGCCGTCAACCGCGTGCGCTACGCCGCTCGGCGCGCTGAAGGTG
>DATMBH010000083.1:0-6021 GCA_035559335.1 Gemmatimonadales bacterium | reverse complement strand
CCCCCTGACCTCCGACCCTAGGGTTTCCCCTAGTGTCTTCATTGCCCAGCCGGCGCTAAGCTCCGCGGAAACCAGTGGACTCGTCCTGTCGTCGAGGAGGGGCGTGTGCTGGACCGTCTGGAATCAGCTGCGGGAGCACCGGGCGCCGAGCGCGTCGCACACGGGCGCGAGGCGGGGCTCGTGTATCGCTCCATCGTGGAGCACGCGCCGTTCCCGGCTCTGCTTGCCGACGCGGCACTGCGACTGAAGGCCGGTAACCCGGCGCTGTCCCGGGTACTTGGTTTTCGCACTGAGGAAGAGCTGTTGGCGCACGCGGCCACGCACGGCCTGTTCGCCGAGCCGCAGGCGCGCGAGCGCTTTTTGTCGCAACACGCTGCCTCCGAGTGGATTCACGACGCCGTGGTCGAGTGGCTGGGCCGAGGCGGGCGGCTGGTTCCGCTGCGCGTTTCGGGCAGGAGCATCCGCGACGCCGATGGCGCGCTAACGGGCTTCGAGCTTGTCGCCGAAGACCTTAGCGAGCGGCGCGTCCTCGAGGAGCAGCTGCGACAGGCGCAAAAGATGGAGTTGCTGGGGAGACTCACCGGCGGCATTGCGCACGACCTCAACAACCTGCTGACCGTTATGCTCGCCAGTGCCGATCAGGTCGCCGAGTCGGGAGCCTCCGCCGCCGCCGTATCGGACCTACGCATGGCGGTTCGCCGCGCGCAGGTTCTGGTGAGGAGACTGGTGGGTTTCTCGCGCCGCGAGGACCTACGGGTTCATCCGGTGGACTTGGTGGCGCACGTGTCCGAGATCGGCAGGCTGCTGCGGCGGCTGGTCAGGGCGCCGGTCGAGATCACGGTTTCGGCCGCTCCATCGGTGCCCCCGGTGCTGGCCGATGAGAGCGCAATTGACCAGGTGCTGTTCAACCTGGTCACGAACGCCCAGGACGCGATGCCCGCCGGGGGCACGCTCGCAATCCGGGTCGAGCCCGGCGAGGAGCGAGTGGTCCGCCTGGTAGTCTCAGACACCGGGATGGGGATGGACGCGGCGACCAGAGCCCACCTGTTCGAGCCGTTCTTCACCACCAAGCCGCGCGGGGTCGGCACCGGGCTTGGCCTGACGACGGTGCAGGCTATCGTGGCGCGCTTGGGCGGAGAGATCGAGGTGCGCAGCGCCACGGGTGTTGGCACCACGGTGGTCGTGTCGCTCCCGGCCTCGGATTCCGGGATCGAGTCGGCTCTCCCCTCCCAGGTGGCGCCAGCGCTCGGGCGGGGCAAGGGCACGGTCATGGTGGTGGATGACGAATACGCGCTGCGTACGGTGGCGCAGCGGCTCCTGGGGCGCGCTGGCTACACGGTGGTGCTCGCGGAGGACGGTGAGCAGGCGCTGGAGCTGCTGCGCGCGCGGGGAGATGTGGACCTCGTCATCTCGGACGTAGTGATGCCGCGCATGGGCGGTGTGCAGCTGTACCGCGTGCTCGGCGCCCAGGGTGTGTCGGTGCCGTTCCTGTTCGTGTCGGGCTACGGCTCGGACGAGATCCGGGACGTGGCGCAGCTGCCGGCCAACGTACCGCTGATCTCCAAGCCATGGACTCCGCAGGAGCTGCTGGGCGCCGTGGCCCAAGCGCTGCCCGCGGCGGCGACCTAACTGCTGCCTAACTGGAACCCAGCCCGCTCAGGATGCTGAGGGCATCGGCGAGGAAGCCGGGCAGGTCCTCGGGCTTCACCCTGCGGCGTTCCCGGCACAGCAGCGCGGCGCCCGCCCTGGTCTGCACGGTCCAGCCCCGGTGCTGGGCAAGGAACGCGCGCACCGAACGGGTGAACGTGTTGCGAATGGCTGGCTCGTCGCGCCCCCGCAGCAGGTATGACTTCGAGAACTCCGGATCATCCTCGAAATCGATGTCCTGGTAGCCGAAGACCTGGCCGATCTTGTGGAGGATGTTCTCTGGCGAGAGCTCGAAATCCGGCAGCCCCCGCGCCCCCTGCGGGAACACCACCACGGTCTGGTTGTGGGTGGTCTGGTTCTTCCCGCTTCCGGTCACGAACCTATAGTCGAACAGCTCCACCGGCTGCCCCGCGGTCTCCCCGGTCATCAGGTTCGAGGCGCGGCGTCCGTGACCGCGTTCGTATAGCGGGAAGCCCCCGCCGGGCTGGACCGCGTCGCCGGGTGTGAAGTGGAAGCCGAGGGCGTCCGCGATCCGGGCCAGCGCTTCGCGCCGCTGCTGCTCGGCGCGATGCACGGCGTAGATCACGCCACCGATCAGCGCTAGCGCCCCGAATACGATCAGTACCGGCGACATCAAGCGAACATCGCTTTGTCTATCAGTAGGATCAGCTCCTGATACGGAGCGGTCTCAGGGGTGGGCTTTCCGGTGGCGGGGTCGGTCCTGATGTGCCACTGCACCAGCTCGGCGAGCGCTGTGGCGTCGTCCTCTGTGAGCGCCAGCGTGAACGATCCATTCTCCGCGGGCGCGATGGCGTCGAACCGCGCGCGCAGGTTGTCCGGAACGTGGCCGATCCTGCCGAGTGCGTCGTGAATGGCCTGCGTTATGCGGATCTGCATTAGCCTCCCCTGTGGTTGCGGTCAGACCGGCGGTTGGTCTCCGAACGCGCCGGCCGCGCCAAGCGGGATCGCCGTGACCACCGCCCCGGCGGGCAGGACGTCGGCGTCCTCGGGGACGACGAGCAGCGCGTTGGCGCGGGCCATTGAAGTGAGGATGCCGGATCCCTGCGGTCCCGTCAACCGCGCCTTCAGGCCAGCGCCGCTTTCGGACACGACGCCGCGCAGGAAGTGGGTAAGGCGCCCTGCCGTGCGGATCTCTTCTTCCAGCGTGACGCGAATGGTGCGGCGGTGCAGTGCGCGATGGCCCATCATGCGGCGGATAGCGGGCCGTACGTACAGCTCGAAGCACACCATGGTGCTGACCGGGTTGCCCGGCAGGCCGATCCATGGCTTGCCGGCGATGTGGGCGAACCCCAGCGGAGAGCCCGGACGCATCCGTACCCGCCAGAAATCCATGGTGGCCCCGAGCGCGGCCAGCGCCTCGCGCACGAAATCATGTTCGCCCACGCTCACCCCGGCCGTGGAGACGACCAGATCGGCCTCACGCGCACCGCGCTCCAGCAGCGATCTCACGCTTTCGAGCGTGTCGCGCGCGATTCCCAGCGGGACTGGTGTCGCCCCGGCGTCCCTCACCAGGACGTGCAGCGTGTAGGAGTTGGAGGAAGCGACTTTCGTGCCGCTCAGGATGGCGTCGCGCTCATCGAGATCGGCGATCTCGTCACCTGAGGCGATGATCGCGACCCTGGGCCGTTTTCTAACAACGACGCGTGAGGCGGCCATCGAGGCCAGTACGCCTAGCTGCGCGGCCTCCAGCACGGTTCCGGCATCGAATACGCGTGCTCCGCGCCGCAAGTCTTCACCGGCGAGCCGGATGTTGCGACCCGCGTCGCGGTCGCTGCGGACCAGCACCCAGTCACCGTCGCGCTCGGTGTCCTCCTGTCGGATCACGCCGTCCGTGCCGGCTGGCAGCGGTGCCCCCGTGAAGATACGGGCTGCCTCGCCCCGGCCGACCGGGCGGGTAGGGAACGAGCCGGCGGCGATGCTCTCAACCACCCGCAGCCGCCGCGGCGACTCGGCGCTGGCGCCGCGCACGTCCTGCGAGAGGACGGCATAACCGTCCATCGCGCTGTTGGTGTGCGCCGGTACGTCCAGCGGGCTATCCTCGTCCTGCGCCAGTACCAGCCCGGCGGCCTCGAGGAGAGGCACTTCCTGCGGTTCGAGCGGGGCGATGCCGGCGATGACGCGCTCGATCGCCTCGCGGACGGGTATCACCGCCGGCTCCGGCGCGTGAAGTTGGCCAGGCGTTCCACGACATGGTCCTGGGTTCGTTCGACCACGCGGCGTGGCACGGTGAAGTGGTTGGCCATCAACACGAACACGAGGCGTTCGCCGTCTCGGGTGGTCACGTAGCCCGACAGGGTGCGTACGTTGGCGATCGAGCCGGTTTTGGCACGTGCGTTGCCATGGGCCGCGGTGCCCTGCATGCGGGAGGCGAGAGTTCCGTCGACGCCCGCCACCGGCAGGGCGTCGAGGAACACCTGGAAGTGCGGGTGCCGTGAAATCGCGACCAGCACCTCGGCCACAGCTTCAGGCGCCACATAGTTGTAGCGCGACAGCCCGGAGCCGTCCACGTAAACGTGCGCGTCCTCCGGTATGCCCCACGAGGTGAGGGTTTCCCTCACGACGGCGCGGCCGGAGTCCTCTGAGGCCACGCCGCGCAGCTCGCCTCCAAGCGTGCGCAGCAGCGCCTCGGCGATCTGGTTCTGGCTGGGCTTCTCGAGCAGTGGCAGGATGTCGCGCAGCGGGCGGGAGGAGAGCGAGAACAGAGGAGTCAGGGCTCGGGGCTCGGGAGTAGGGGTGGGTCCCTCACCCCTGACTTCCAGGCCCTGTTCCCGAAGAGCCTGCGTGAGGGCGGATTCGAAATAGCGTGTAGGATCGGTGACGGCCACGTCCAGGCGCACCGGGGCCTGGCCCTGCGAGATGCGGCCGGTGACCACCACCGAGTCGGTGAAGAACACGCGGGTGCGGCGTACCTGTCTGAGGTTCGAATCGCGCGGGGCGGTCGTGACCTGCGAGAACACGCGCAGCGGCGCGCCGGACGGAATCAGCCGCACCCGCGCCGGCGCGGCGGCGCTGTCGCCGGGAGCGATCTCGAGCTGCGCGAAGGACTCGTTGAACTGCAGAGCGCCGACCGGCGCCGAGTAGCTGTCCTGGAGGTCATCCCACATCCAGCCAGTGCCGAGCGGCGCGTCGGTGAACCACGAACCGTCGCCACGCACCCGGCCGGTGATGACCGTGATGCCGCGCGAGCGCAGCGAGTCGGCGAACCCGCGCAGCGATGCGAGAACGTCGGTTCCGTCGGTGGCGCGCAGCGAAAAGGTGGGATCGCCGCGGCCCACCACCACCAGGTCGCCTGCGAGGGTGTCGCCCCGCCGCGGGCCGCCGGCCAGCACGTCGGTGCGGAACCGGAACTCCGGTCCCAGGCGCTCCAGCGCGACGGCGCCGGTGAGGATCTTCTGGTTGGAGGCAGGCATGAACAGGCGGGCCGCGTTGCGGCGGTACAGTACCTCGCCGTTGTCGAGCGAGCGCACCACCACGCCCCACTGGGCGCGGGCGTACTGCGGAGCGGCGAAGGCGCTGTCCAGTTCCGCGACCAGGCGCGCGAGCTCCGGGGCCGGGTGACGTAGCCCGCCCCGCGCGGCGCCGCATCCTGCGAGGGCGAGCGCGCCTAACAGGCGTACTGCGCGCCTCATCGCGCGCCCTGGAGAACGATGTCGGTCAGCCGGTACAGCCAGGCCGTGTCGGTGAACCTCATGACGGGAACCGGCGCGCGGAAGTTGTGGTCGTCGGTGACTATCGCGATAACCTGCTCGGAACCCGGCGCGCCGGGAGCATAGAGAGGCTCCGCGTGCACCTCGCGACGGAACACCTCGATCTTGGGCAGGTCGTATGCCTTGAATCCCTCGACGATGACAAAGTGCGCGTCCGACAGGAACTGGGAGGCCAGCTCGCGCGGTCCCAGCGGGGCTGCCGGCTTCGCGATCAGGACCCGCGAGTTGGGGGTTTCCATTACCACGCGCTCGGCCCCGCCCTCGTGCATGTGGCGCCAAGTGTCGCGTCCCTTCGCGTCTATTTCGAAGGGATGAGAGCCGTGTTTGATGGTCATCACCCGGTGGCCGCGGCGAATCAGCTCCTTGACGAGCGCCACAACCAGCGTGGTCTTTCCGGCGTTCTTCTTCCCTACTACGGCGATGAGCCGTGGGCCCGCCATAGCTGCTCCGCGCGCTGCAGGTCGTCCGGGGCGTTGACGTTGAAGAAAAGTACGTCAGGGTCGCCGTACTGCAACACGCGTTCGCGCGGCAGTGTGGCGACGCGGACCGACTGGTGGAAGCCGATCGCGCGCTGGTCGCCGCGGTCGAGCGCCGCCCGCATCGCCCGGGCGCATGCCGGACCGTAGGCCGCGCACAACGGCTCGAG
>DATMBH010000082.1:0-3726 GCA_035559335.1 Gemmatimonadales bacterium | reverse complement strand
GGCGCGGATCCCGTACGTGAGTTCCGAGGCCCCGCACATCACCGGGAACAGCTCACCGGCCTTCATGGCCTTGCGCATCGCCGCCACCAGCTCGTCGTGGCCGATTTCCTGATCCGAGAAGTAGCGCTCCATCAGCACATCGTCGGTCGAGGCCACGGTCTCGATCAGGTCCTTCTCGTAGCGCTCATACAACTCGCGCAGGCTGGCCGGGATCTCGATTTCCTCGAACTCTCCGGTCTTGGTGCCGCTCTTGAAGTGGCGCGCCTTGCGGTCAATCAGGTTGATGATCCCCTCGAACTTCGGACCCTCGCCGATCGGAATCTCCACTGGAATCGCCTTCGGCGTTAGGTGATCGCGGATGTCCTGATAGACGCGCTCGAAGTTAGCGTGCTCCTTGTCCATCATGGAGACGAAGAACAGCGCCGGGTGGCCGAACTGCCGGCTGTACTCCCACACCTTCTCGGTCCCAACCTCGACCCCGCTGGTCGCTCCCACTACGATCAGCGACGCATCGGCGGCGAAGATTCCCGCCTCGGTGTCGCCCGCGAAGTCCAGGAACCCGGGCGTGTCTATGAGGTTGATCTTGCAGCCTTCCCACTCCGCGAAGGCCACGGCGAGGTTGATGCTGTACTGCTTCTCGATCTCGTCAGGAGAGTAGTCGGTGAGGGCGGTGCCTTCCTTCACACGGCCGTGCCGCTTGGATGATCCGGCCACGAAGGCGAGGGCGTCAACCAGACTGGTCTTGCCGCTGCCTCCGTGGCCAACTACCGCCACATTCCGCAGCAGGTTACTCGCGTATTCCTTCATTGTCAGAGGATTCCCCAGGGGTTGGTCTGCGGGTCGGGAAAGCGCGCACCTTGGGTTATACGAACCCGGCGCAGCAGTGTCAATTGGACCCGGGCACGGCCAACCCGTCCCCTCCGACCCCGCTGCTCCCCACCGCTCCCTAGTTGACATAGAATAATAGCTATATTACTATTGTCGGCATGCAGACGCGTCGTGCCCCGATCGATCCGCGGCACCTTGCCGACTTCGCCGCCCTGATCAGGGTCCTGGCACACCCGGTCCGGCTCCGGCTGGTGGAGCTGCTTGCCGACCGGGGGCGCACGGTGTCTTCCCTTCAGCAGGCTCTGGGCGAGCGCCAGGCTATCGTCTCACAGCAGCTGGCGCGGCTGCGGGCGGCCGGAGTGGTCTCATGCCGCCGCGAGGGGACCAGCGTCTGGTACACACTGGCGGATCCGCGAGTGCTCAGCGTGCTCGACTGCCTGCGCAACTGCGAGAACTCCGCCGCCCGGCGCCGACTGCGGCGCGCAACCCGTTTCGAGGAGTCGAGGTGGACAGCATCAAGATCGTAACCGATGCCAGCTTCGAGGCCGAAGTGCTCAAGGCTGACGGCCCAGTGCTGGTTGATTTCTGGGCGCCGTGGTGCGGCCCGTGCCGCATGGTGGCGCCGGTGATGGAGCAGATCGCCGAGCAGTACCAGGGCCGCCTCACGGTGGCCAAGCTAAACGTGGACGAGAACCCGATGGTCTCCGCGGCCCTCGGGATCCGCAGCATTCCGACCATCGCCCTGTTCAGCGGCGGCCAGGTGGTGGACGGTGTGATGGGAGCGGCGCCGGCATCGTTCTTCCGCGAGATGCTCGACAAGCATGTCGCCGCCCCTGCCGGGGGTGATTGAATGCACCCCGTCACCGTGACCTGGGACGGCGGAGTCCGGTTCACCGCCAGGGTGCGCGGCCACACGGTGCAGGTTGATCAGCCACTCAGCGCTGGTGGCGAAGACACGGCCATCGCGCCAATCGAGCTGATTCCGGCCTCGCTGGGAACGTGCATCGCCTACTTTGTGCAGCAGTTCCTGGTCAGTCGCGGACTTAGCGCCGCCGGCCTGACCGTGACGGTCAACGCCGAAGGGGCGAAGAACCCCCACAGGATCGGGTCGCTGGAGGCCAAGGTGGCAATCCCGGGAGGAGTGCCGGAGCGTTACGCGGAGGCCGTGCAGCGCGCAGCCAGCACCTGCACGGCGCACAACACTCTGAGAAACCCGCCGGCGATCGCGATCCGGATCGAGGCGCCGTTGTTGAAGGACGCGGACTAGGGAAGCCGGCGCCTTCCCGCCTCGCTGAGCAGCGGGAGGACCGGCGCCAACAGGCTCTCCAGTGTCACGCCCTCGCGCAGCGCAAGCTCGTAGCGCACGCGGGTGGCCGGCACCGGTATGCGAACCAGCCGCGCCAGGTCGATGGGCGTGCCGATCGCAATCGCCTCAACACCCTCGTCCACGGCGCGGTCGATGGTGGCCTCGAGATCGCGCACTTGGCGCTCGCTGTACCCAAGGGCCGGCAGGGAGTCGCGCACATGCGGGTAGGCCGCCAGCGCCTCGGCGATCTCGCCGATCGCAAACGGCCGCGGATTGACGATCTCGGCGGCTCCCGCCGCGCGCGCGGCCAGTACCGCGGCCCCGAAACTCATGCCCCCGTGGGTAAGCGTTGGGCCGTCATCAATAGCCAGAACTCGCCTGCCGGCCAGCAGGGACGGATTGTCCGCGCGCACCGGGCATTCGGCCAGCACTATCCGCGCGTTCGGGTTCAGCTGCCTCACCGTCTCCCGCAGTGAAGCCACCGCTTCTGGCCGGGCGCTGTCCACCTTGCTGATCACCACCACGTCGGCGAGCCGCACGTTGGTTCCGCTCGGGTAGTATGACTCCTCGTGGCCAGCCCGGTGCGGGTCCACGACCGTGATGTACAGATCGGCCTCGATGAACGAGGTGTCGTTGTTGCCACCGTCCCACAGTACGACGTCCGCCTCGCGCTCGGCGGCCTCGAGAATGCTGGCGTAGTCCACGCCCGCAAACACCACGGACCCCGAGGCGATGTGCGGTTCGTATTCCTCGCGCTCCTCGATCGTGGTGCGCTGTTCGTCCAGGTCGCGCGGGGAGGCGAACCGCTGCACCCGCTGCTTCACCAGGTCGCCGTAGGGCATGGGGTGCCGGATCACCGCAACTGCAAGTCCCCGTGAGCGAAGCCAGGGCACTATGGCTCGCGACAGCGGGCTCTTCCCCGCACCGGTGCGCGAGGCCGTCACCGCAATGACCGGCCGCCGCGAGCGCAACACCCGCCGTGCGCCCGGCATGATGAAATCCGCGCCGGCGGCGTTGGCCCGGGCCGCCAGGCGCAGCACCTCGAGCGCGCTGAGATCCGAGTAAGCCAGCACGCAGGTGTCGGCGCCCTTCTCGCGGATCAGGCGCTCCAGCTCTGCCTCGGGATGGATCGGGATTCCCTCCGGATAGCGTTCGCCCGCCAGCTCCGCCGGGAACCTGCGCTCGGCGATATATGGGATCTGCTGCGCGGTAAACGCGACGACCTCGACGTCGGGGTCGTCACGGTACACAGTAAGGAAATCGAAGAAGTCGCGGCCCGCGGCACCGAGTATGATGGTTCGCCTCATGCTCGCAGCTTAGGCTGCCGGTTCCAACGGCGCCACCCCAAAACCGATAGGCTCGCTCCCGCAAGGGCACCGAGTGCATCTTTATTCGCACCAATGGATTGGACCGGGCGGACGGTCGTGGTTACCGGTGCTAGCACCGGAATCGGGCGCGCCATCGCCGAGACGTTAGGCAGTCGTGGCGCTTCGCTCGCCCTGTGCGCGCGCGATGCGGCGAAACTGGAGGCGGTGGCCGGCGCGCTCCGGCGCGGCGCGGCCCGGGTGCTCGCGCTGCCGTGCGACGTGCGG
>DATMBH010000081.1:0-3101 GCA_035559335.1 Gemmatimonadales bacterium | reverse complement strand
CACCGCCGTCGCGGGCCACGACGTGCTCGCCCTCGGCTGTTATGCGCAGCTCACTCAACGCCCGGCCCCGCGGCAGCTGCTGCTTCAGCCGCTTTAGTGAGCGGCGGATCCGGGCCGGCGGGATGCGCGCGGCCATCAGTTCCTTGGCGGCGCGCAGCAGCACCAAGTCCTGGAAGGCGAACCGCAGCTCGCCACGCTCGCCGCGCTCGGGCGCGAGAAACCCGGCCCGAGCGTAGGAGCGCACCGTGGCGGCCGTGAGGCCGAGCAGCTTGGCCACGTCTCCCAGCGTGTAACCGGTCACCCGCGGCCGCGCTCGTAGGTGCCGATCAGTTCGGCCTGCTCCAGAATGTGTCCCTTCATCGCGCGCTCCACGTCGGCCTTCGTCGCCTTCCGACCCAGGTCCGGCAGCACTGTGTCCAGGGCGAAGAGCTTGTGGAAGTAGCGGTGCCGGCCGACCGGCGGACATGGCCCGCCGTATCCGGTGCGCTTCCAGTCGTTGATGCCTTCCTTAGTACCGGCCGGCAGGTCCGCCGGCCGCACTCCTTCGGGGAGCCCAGCAGACGATGGTGGCAGATTGTAGAGCACCCAGTGCACCCAGGTCACTTTGGGCGCCTTTGGGTCCGGGGCATCCGGATCGTCAATTATGAGTGCCAGGGCCTTTGCACCCACAGGCACGCCGGTCCAGACAAGGGGCGGCGAGATATCGCGATCATCGCAGGTGTAGCGGGCCGGAATCGCGCCGCCGGGCGCGAAGGCGGGCGAACTGATGGTGAGCGGCATCTGTGCCTCCCGGCAGTATGCACGCTGATAGATGCGCGGTCGCGGCCACTGCGCAAGCCGGGCAGTCAGCGGCCGCTTTGCCGGCGCGGCCTCGGGACCATTAGGTTCACGTCGTGGCCACGATGGATCCGGGTCTGCCCGGCGCAGACATGATCGCCGGTGGTCTCGCCGACCTGGCGCGAGGAACGCTCAGCCCAGAGGCGCTGCTGGTGCAGATCGGCGCGCCACGACTGCATCAAGCTGGCGCTCGAAGCGGACGCCATGTTTCACGCCATTGCCCGACTCAAGGACGAACTGCAGCCCCGCTGACGCCGGCCGGAGTGCGCATCGGACCGAGGCCCCGCCGCTCACCGCGTGGACAGCAGCGTCACGCGCCGTTGCTGATCGGCATTGGCCAGCAACCTGCGCAACTCCTCGCGGTAGCGCCGCGCCGCGGCCCGGTCGCCCGCGGCCTCGGCAGCGCGTGCTGCTCCCGCCAGGCTCCGCGCCCGGTTGGGCTGCTGGCGCAGCGAGGCCTCGTATGCGGCCAGCGCATCGCCGGCACGCCCGGTGAGAAGCAGCATATCGCCTAACAGTTCTCGGGCCGGCAGTATCGCTCCCGGCGTAACTGGGTGCTTCTCGCTGGTGTCCTCCAGGTCGGCGGCCTCGCGGGCCAGCCGCGTCGCGCCCGCGGTATCGCCTTCGGCGAGCAGGACCCACGCCTCGGCAGCCATCCGCTGCGCCCGCACCATGTTCACCCACAAGCCCATCTGCCGGCGGGCCACTTCTTCGTCCAGGGCTGCCAGGGCCGCCAGCTCGGCGCGCGCGGCGCGCGCATCGGTGCCGCGTGCCGAGCCGATGGTGCGCGCAAACCGCGTAGCAGCGGTGGCAGGCGGCTGCAATCCCTCGCGCACCACCAGGCCCGCCGCCTCCGGCCACTGCTCCCGCTCCAGTGCGTAGCGCGCGGGTACGGCGGCCAGTGCGTACTCGGCGGCGAGGCTGCGCTCCGGCGTCCACGAATTAACAGCGCGGATCGTGTCTGCCACGGAGCGGGCCCGCGTGTCCTGTCCCTTCTGCAGGTAGGCGTAGGCCAGGTAGTCCATCGCATGCAGCGTCTGGTCCCAGGTCGCCGTCATCCGCTGCTCGCGCTCGTACTGCCGCGCGGCGGCCGCGGAGCTGGCGTTCGAGGCGATGGCGCGGTCCCACTGGCCTAGCCGGATGTAGATGTGCGAGGGCATGTGCCGGGCATGGGGCACCGATGGCGCGATGGTCGCATAGCGGTCGGCCGCACCCGAACCGCGCGCGGCCAGGGCCGGCGCATCCGTGGCGTGGATCAGGTAGTGGGCCAGGCCCGGGTGCTCGGGGCTGCGGCGAAACAGCGGCTCGAGGATGTCCGCTGCCTGACGCAGCAAGGCGTAGGTCGTGTCGGGCGGCGAGGCGTTGGCCACCGCGACCAAGCTGAGCGCGTAGATCGCCGCGGCTTCGCCGTCCTCGGGATGGGCTCGATACAGCCGCTCCATCGCCTCCGACCACTGGCGCAGCCGCCGCGGGTGAGGAGCGCTCGCGGCCGAGTCGAAGTAGGCGGCGATGGCGTCCACCCACATCCCCTCGCGATGGCTGCGGGCGCCCAGGGCCCGCGCTCGCGCCACCGCCGCGGTTGCTTCGCGAAGCTCCGCCGGAGTCGGTGGAGCCCACAGCGGGTGCAGATAGCTGGACGCCAGGCCCCACTGGGCCATGGCGCAGCTCGTGTCCGCTTCCGCCGCGGCCCGGAAGGCGCGGCCGGCCTCCTCGTACCAGAACGAATGCAGCAGGGCCATGCCCCGGTCGAAGTGGTGTTGTGCCGGGGCGGAGCAGGAGGTCGGGAACGAAACACTGCCGAGCCGGGAGGGTGGGGTGCCTGCGTGCTCATGCTGTGCCATCGCAGGCTCGACCATAAGTACCAGCAACGCGCATGCCGGAACCAGTGTGCGCTTCATCGGGACCAATCCTGTCGGGTATGGCGTAGAGATCGCCCAGGGCCGGGGCCGTGTCAAGTCGGCAATCGGCCGGCTCTGGCGCAGGCATGGCGCCGCCGGTATGCTTGCATGTTCCCCAATCGTCTCTGATCTGCTCCCGGCGCTGGCCGGGCTCGCCCCCTCTTGCCTGACGGAGTGGTGTCTGACTTCACCCAACGTGCTGGATAGACTCTCAGCTACCCTTGCCGACCGCTACGTGATCGAGCGCGAGCTGGGTGCGGGCGGGATGGCCACCGTGTACCTCGCCCACGACGTCAGGCACGATCGCAAGGTGGCCCTCAAGGTACTGCGGCCCGAACTGGCGGCGATCCTGGGTGGGGAGCGGTT
>DATMBH010000080.1:0-2511 GCA_035559335.1 Gemmatimonadales bacterium | reverse complement strand
ATGGCTCCCGAGCAGGCGATGGGTGAGCGGGAGATCACGCCCAAGGCGGACATTTACGCCCTGGGGTGCGTGCTGTACGAGATGTTGACGGGGGAGCCGCCGTTCACGGGTCCGACGGCGCAGGCGATCATCGCGCGGGTGGTCACCGAGGAGCCTCGCTCGCTCACGCTGCAGAGAAAGACGATCCCGCCGTATGTGGAGGCGGCGATCCGCACCGCGCTCCAGAAACTGCCGGCCGACCGCTTCAGCAGCGCGGCGCAGTTTGCCCAGGCGCTGCGGAATCCGGCCTTTGCTGGTGTCGCGGCGCCAGCCGCAGCGGCAGCCGGCGCTCGCCGTTCGCTGATCCCCGACGCCCGGCGCCTGGCCCCCTGGTTAGCCGCATCGGTGGTGGCTGCAGTGGCCCTGGCCGGTGGATTTCTGTCGGGCCGCTTGACTGCACCGAAGCCGCCGTCGCGACTTGCCCAGTTCTTCATCGAGCCGCCGGAAAGCGTGACTGGTTTTAACCGCTGCTGCGGGCGAGCTCTGGCGATTTCGCCCGACGGATCGACTCTCGTGTTCGTTGGGGTACGCGGCAGCTCGGGACCGCTGTACCGCCGCACGTTAGGCCGGCTCGGTGCCGAGCCGATTCCTGGTACCGAGGGTGCCTCGATCCCGATTTTTTCGCCTGATGGGCGCTGGCTCGCGTTTCATTCCGACGGACGGCTCCGCAAGGTATCGATGGCGGGTGGCCCCGCGGTCCCGATCACGAGCGCCGAGCAGGTCGTTGGCGCGAGTTGGGGCGAGGGAGACATCATTGTCTACTCGTCGCAGCGTCGCCTCTGGAGTGTCCGGGCCGCCGGCGGGCAGCCACAGCCGCTGACCTCACCGGACTCCAACACCCGTCACTTCTTTCCATTCGTGCTTCCCGGCGGCAGGGCAGTCGTGTTCTCGATCCGTGATGCTTCCGGCAACCTCGAATTGTCGCGAATTGGCGTGATGCGCTTTGGCCGCGAGACTGTCGACACGGTTGCCTTCGGCGCGCGGGCCGAGTACGCGTCCGGGTTTCTGGTATACACTGGCGCCGACAACACGCTGCTGGCCCAGCCATTCGATGCCGAGCGGTTGGTACCGCTCGGCGAGGCCGTGGCGATTCAGGACCGGATCCGCCTGGCCGGCGGCAGCAACCACGAATTCTCAGTATCGGCCGAGGGCACTCTGGTGTTTCAACCGGGCGCGGGCGGCAGCGGTGGGGGCGAGGTGCTGCGGATCTTTGGCCCCGGCGGCCGGACGGCGGTCCAGCTTCCCGGTCGGAGCGACGTGAACCTTGAGGATCCGGCGGCATCGCCCGACGGGCGGCTGATAGCGCTGCGCCTGCCAACCGGAGGGGCCACCTCGCAGGATCTCTGGATTCTAGATCGCCAGCAGGGAACGCTCGAGCGCTTCACGGTTGGCGGTGGCGCGGCGCCGGCCTGGAGCCGCAACGGGCGCTTGATCGCATACTACGCCGACTCGGGCCAGGGCGGTCCGGCCGGTATCTACGTGAAGGCCTCCGACCAGACCGGGCCGGCTCGACTGGTGGCTGCGGGAACCAGCCTGTTCCCCGGCTCCTGGCTGCCTGACGGTCGGACCATCGTGTTCCAGTCCAGGGCGGACCTGGAGGCGAACATCGGGATGGTCGCCATTGGCGACTCGGCGCCAACCTGGCTAGTGGCTACGGAGTTCCGTGAGGCGCATCCGCAGGCATCACCTGACGGACGCTGGCTCGCATACGTATCCAACCGCACTGGTCAGAACGAAGTGTTCGTGCAGCCGCTTCGGGGCGAGGGCGGCAGGACGCAGATCTCCACCGAGGGTGCCACTGCACCGCGGTGGAGCCCCGACGGGCGCACCCTCTACTACGTGGCGGGCGGAGCCGTCGTGGCGGCGAGGCTCGGCTTCGGCCCGTCGGTTCGGGTCAGCGAGCGCCGCATCGTGGTTGACGGCGGAGTCACTGACCTGAACGGCACTAACGTCAACTGGGACGTATTCTCCAACGGAGGGGAGTTCATCTACATTGACCAGCAGGGGACGGGCGCTGCGCGGCTGGTGTGGATGCTCAACTGGACCGAGCTGGTGCGCGGCATGAGAACGTCGCAGTGAGCACCGACCGCTCCAACGTGTCCACCGCATTGCTGCCGCATGGTGACATCCGCCGCCTCACGACGACGACCGACGCTCTCCCGGACGGCCGGCACTGGACTCCAGATGGCCCGTCGCTGGTAATCGCACGCGCCCGGGTCACCACCCGCATGTTGTCGGCCTATGTGGGTCGCCTGCTGACCTCACCGCATCCTGCCGCCGGAGCGGCTTCACAATGACCGACGCTGCCACTCGACTGACAGCTGCCCTTTACGACCGCTACGTGATCGAGCGCGAGCTGGGTGCGGGCGGGATGGCCACCGTGTACCTCGCCCACGACGTCAGGCACGATCGCAAGGTGGCCCTCAAGGTACTGCGGCCCGAACTGGCGGCGATCCTGGGTGGGGAGCGGTT
>DATMBH010000079.1:0-4962 GCA_035559335.1 Gemmatimonadales bacterium | reverse complement strand
GGCGGAGGGGGGGGAGGGGGCGGCAAGCTGATCAGGGTGTGGGCGCGGCGCGGTGTGATGGTGCTGATCCTGGCTGGCGCCGCGACCGTGTGGTGGTGGGGGCCGGCCGCGCTGAGGCCGCTGCGGTTCTTCGCCGTCAGGCGCGTGGAAGTCGAAGGTACGAAGTACCTCGCGCCCGAGGCGGTAGTCGGCGCGATGGGTCTCGGCCAGGCCTCGAGCGTATTCGAGGATCTCGACCGGTTGGCGGGCCGGATCCGCGGGATGGGCGGGATAGCGGAGGTGGAGGTCAGGCGGAGGCTGCCGGGCACGTTGCGGGTACGCTTACACGAGGTGGAGCCGGTGGCCCTGGTGAATGGGCCGGCTGGGCTGGTCCCGGTAGGAGCCGACGGCCAGCCGCTGCCTTACGACGTGACGGCGAGTCCGGTGGATGCACCGGTGGTGGAGCGGCCGCAGCCCGAGTTGCTCGGCGCGCTCGCGACGATCCAGGCGACGGACCTGGGCTTCTATGGTGAAGTGGATGCCGCGGAAGTTCGGGGGGGAGAGGTGGTTTTGGAGATGATTGACGGACGCGTCCGGCTGGATGTTCCGGTTGATCCGGAGCGCGTCCGCGCGGTGGCGGCGGTGAGGCGCGATTTGGAGGAGCGCGGCCAGGGCTGGCGGGAACTGGACGGCCGGTTCCGGGGCTGGGTGGTCGTCAGGCGCGCTCCGGTGGCGCGCGGCGCGGGGAGCCGGGCCTGATGCGGGACCGACTGATTTGCGGTCTCGACATTGGGATGACGAAGACCTGCGCGGTCATCGGAGAAGTGGGCGGCGAGGCGAGGGCGCCCGAGCTCAGGGTGGTGGGTGTTGGGCGGTCGCGGATGAGCGGCATGAGGCGGGGCGTGGTGCGCGACATAGAGGAGACCACGCGCGCCGTGCGTGAGGCGGTGGCGGCGGCCGAGCGGATGGCGGGATTCAAAATCGACGGGGCGTACGTGGGGATCGCTGGCGAGCACGTGCGGGCGATCACTTCTCCGGGCGTGGTGAACGTGGCCGGGAAGGAAGTCACGGAGCACGACCGGCAGCGCGTCATTGACGTGGCGCGGGCGGTGGTGCTGCCGCCCGACAGCGAGATCCTGCACACGCTGCCGCAGGAGTACTTGGTGGACCGGCAGCGCGGGATCAGCGATCCGGTGGGGATGACCGGCACGCGGCTCGAGGTGGACGTGTTCATCGTCACGATGTCCAGCTCGGTGGCCCAGAACCTGCGCAAGGCCGTGGAGAGGGCGGGCTATCGGGTGGCGGGTTTCGTGCTGGAGCCGCTGGCGGCGAGCTACGCCACGATCTCGGAGGACGAGAAGGAGCTGGGCGTGGCGGTGGTGGAGCTGGGTGGCGGGAGCACCGACCTGGCCATCTTCCACGACGGGAAGTTCCGCCACGTGCAGTGCTTCGGGTTCGCCGGCTCGCACCTGACGAGCGACATCGCGCAGGGCCTGTCGGTGACGCAGTCGGACGCGGAGGCGCTGAAGGAGAAATATGGGGTGGCGTATGAGCCCCTGGTTGATCCGTCGGAGGTGATCGAGATCCCGGGCACTGGTGGGCAGGGCACCAGGCAGCTCGATCGCAGCGTGTTGGCGCACATCATCCACATGCGCCTGGACGAGATCTTGTCGATGGTGCAGCGCGAGATCGAGCGGCAGGGGTTCGTGGGGAAGCTGGCTGCCGGCGTGGTGCTGACCGGGGGCACGGCGCAGTTGCGGGGGGCGGTGGAGCTGGCGCGCGAGGTGTTCGCGATGCCGGTGCGGGTGGGAGTTCCGGGCCGGTATCTGGGCGGGGCGCTGCTGGACCATGTGGAGCAGCCGCGATTTAGCACCGCGACTGGTCTGGCGCTGTACGGAATGATAGAGCAGGCCAAGGGTGCGCAGCACGCCGGAGTGGCGACAGTTACCGTGGACCGGCTGTGGGGCCGGTTCCGCCAGTGGCTCACGAGCGAATTCTTCTGAGGGACGGCGACATGAGCGTGTTCGAGTTGGAGGAGACCGTCACGCAGGGCGCCACGATGAAGGTCGTGGGAGTCGGCGGCGGCGGCGGCAACGCTGTGAACCGGATGATCGAGGAGCACCTGACGGGTGTGCAGTTCATCTCGGTCAACACCGATCAGCAGGCGCTCCTCAACAACCGTGCCGACATCAAGGTCCAGATCGGCAAGAAGCTGACGCGCGGTCTGGGCGCTGGTGCCCGTCCCGAGATCGGCCGCCAGGCCATCGAGGAGAACCGCGACGAGGTGGCGCGGGTGATCGAGCACGCCGATCTGGTGTTCGTGACCTGCGGCATGGGCGGCGGCACCGGTACCGGCGCGGCGCCGATCATCGCCTCGATGGCCAAGGAGCTGGGCATGCTCACGGTCGGGATCGTGACCAAGCCGTTCCTGTTCGAGGGCAAGAAGCGGATGCGCCAGGCCGAAATGGGAATCAGCGAGATGCGCAAGCACGTGGACACGATGATTGTCGTGCCCAACGAGCGGTTGCTCGCGGTAGCCGGCAAGGGGATGCCGTTCGTTGACGCGCTGAAGAAGGCCGACGAGGTCCTGCTCCACGCCACTCGGGGTATCTCGGAGGTGATCGTCAAGCCGGGGCTGGTGAACGTGGACTTTGCGGATGTGCGCACGGTGATGCAGAATGGCGGGTCGGCGCTGATGGGCACCGGGGTGGGCCGGGGCGAGAACCGGGCCATGGAGGCGGCGCAACAGGCCATCTCCAGCCCGTTGCTGGACAACATCTCGATCGCGGGAGCGACCGGGGTGCTGCTGAACATCACCGGCGGCCAGGACCTCACGCTCGGCGAGGTGTCGCTGATCGCGGAGATCATCAACGACGCGGTGGGTGCCGAAGGCGACGTGATTTTCGGCGGTGTGGTCGAGCCGTCGATGCAGGGGGAGATCAGGGTGACGGTGATCGCGACCGGATTCGATAAGGCGATGCAGCTGGAGAAGCCGGCGGCCGGCGCTCAGCGCGGCTCGGGAGTGCTGCAGTTTCCGCCGCGCACCTCGGGCTCGCGTCCAGCGGCGCTGCCGCCTGCGGCCGCGGCCGGCGGAGCTGCGGCGCAGCAGCCGCTGAAGCGCACCGGAACCGGGCCCAACCCGATCGCGAGCGCGGAACCGCTGTCTGATATGGAGATCCCGACGTTCATCCGGAGGCAGATGGATTGAGCCTCGCCGGGCAAGGTCCCCGATTCGCCGTCGCCCTCGCGGTGCTGCTCGCCGCGGGGGCGCTCGGCCTTCGGCGCGCCGGTCACATGGGCGCACTGCGCACCGCGCCGCCACTGGTGGTCAGCGAGGCACCGGTCAGCACGCTGTACGACACGGTGCGAAGCGGCGAGACCTTGTCGCAGCTGTTCGGGCGCCGGGGCATCAGCGATGTCGACTGGGCTGCGCTCCGGGCGGCGGTGCGCAACTTCAATCCGTCCCGGGTGCGCTCGGGCTTGGAGTTCACGTTCCGGCAGCGTCACGGCGAGAGCGCGCCTTACGAATTTGCGGTGCGGGTCTCGAACGACGAGCGGCTGTGGGTCAGGAGGGCCTCGCACTCCGGGGAGTGGACGCCCGAGGTCGAGCACATCACTTGGCGGGTGGAAACGTTCTTGGCCAGCGGCGAGGTGGAGACGTCGGTTAGCGACGCGATAACGAGTTCGCTGTCCGACACGCTGCTGTCGCTGGAGGATCGCATAACGCTGGTGTATGAGCTGGCCGAGGTGTACGACTGGGTGGTGGACTTCTCGCGCGACGTGATGCGCGGCGACCGGTTCCGGTTGCTGGCCGAGCGGCTAGTGTCCAGCGAGGGCGAGCGGCGGCTGGGCCGGATCCTGGCGGCGCGGCTCGACATCGGTCCGCGGCCTCTGTACGCCTTCCGGTTCGACGATCCGAGCGGGCGGGAAGAGTTCTGGGACGAGAACGCGCGGTCCATGCGGCGCGAGCTGCTGCGGGCGCCGCTGGAGTACCGCCGCATATCCTCGGGCTTCAGCCGCCGCCGGTTTCATCCCATCCTGCGGCGCAGTCGGCCTCACAACGGCATCGATTTCGGCGCTGCCTACGGTGCGCCGGTGCGCAGCGTGGGCAACGGGGTCGTGACGGTGGCCGGGCGCTCGGGCGGCTACGGCAACCTGGTGGAAATCCGCCATGCCAACGGGCAGGTAACTCGGTATGCCCACCTCTCCGACTTCGCCACCGGGATCCACGAGGGCGCGTCGGTCGAGCAGGGGCAGACCATCGGCTACGTGGGCGCGACCGGGCTGGCCACGAGTCCGCACCTGCACTACGAGCTGAGGGTGAACGGGCGCGCGGTGGACCCGCGGCGCCGGTTCAACACCGCGCCGGGCGCGCCGCTGCCGGCGCACCGCCGCGCGGGCTTCGAGGCCGAGCGGCTGCGCTTCATCGGCCTCCTCGAGCCTGGTTCCACGCCTCCGGTTACGCGCGTAGACTGACGCGCTCCAGATTTGGAACTGTTCCCCGCCATAGACATCCATGATGGCAGGGTGGTGCGCGCCTCGCGCACCGACCTCAGCCGCTCCACTCTCTATCATCCGGACCCGTTCGCAGTAGCGGCCGCTTTCGTCGAGGCGGGAGCCCGCTGGGTTCACGTGGTCGACCTGGATCGCGCCTTTGGAGTGGGCGATCAGACCGACCTGGTAGCGGCACTGGTGAAGCGGCTGCCGATCCCGGTGCAGGTGGGCGGCGGTCTGGTGGCGCTGGATGAAGTCGAGGCGATGCGGGACGTGGGCGTGCAGCGGATCCTGCTGGGTTCGCGCGCGGCGGCGGACTGGAGCACGCTCGAGGCGCTGGTGGACCAGTTCAGTCCCGACTCGCTCGGCGTGGCGCTGGACGTGAAGGACGGGAAGCTGTGGGCCCGCAACTGGCCGGAAGCCCCGTCCCACGCGCCGGCGGACGTGGCGCGGCGGGCCCGCGCGGCGGGCATAACGGTCGTGGCGGTG
>DATMBH010000078.1:0-10379 GCA_035559335.1 Gemmatimonadales bacterium | reverse complement strand
CTCGACCGGGAACGAGCTTCCGGTGTAGAAGAGCAGTGCGTTAGGTGCCCAGTGCGCCGGGAACGCGACGTCCGGTTGCCGGGCGGCGGCGCAGCGGCCGACCGAGCGCCCGTCACCACCGTACTCCGGCGCAAGCACCTTCAGCCGCAGTTCGGGGTCGTAGTAGCAGTAGGGCCAGCCGTAGTCCGCGCCGTCCTCGAGGCGGAACATCTCCTCGGCTGGCTTCTCGGCGTTGGCGAGCGTGTCGAACAGCGACGGCCAGAGCCGGTGCAGGTCGTCACGCCCGTGCTGCACCGCCCACGGCACGCCCGAGGGATCCAGCGCCAGGGCGACTACGTTGCGCAGCCCGGTGGCGAACCGCCTGCCGTCGCTCTGGCGCTGCCGCGCGCGGTTGGCGTCGAACATCCAGATCCCGCCGGCCGAGTCCAGCATGGTGCAGGGATCTCTCCCCGGCGAGCCGGGGACCCGGTCGGCCACCTGGCAGGAGTTCGACGGAGCGCCGATGTTCACGAACAACCTTCCGTCGCCCGTCACGGCGATGGTCTTGGCCGCGTGCTGGCGCCGGCTCAGCAGGCCGCTCACGATGGTGTCCGGCGGACCTGACGGCTCCAGCTGGCCCGCGGTCCAGCGCCACCTGACCACCGCATCGTCGGTCGCGAAGTAGAGCCAGCCATTGGCCAGCGCGATGCCGGAGCCAGGGCCGGGCCCGAAGCGCCGAATCACATCGGCGCGGCCGTCGCGAGTGGTGTCGCGCAGCGCCACCACCCCGCCCTGACTGCCAGTGGCCGCCGCGAACACGTCGCCGTTCGGGGCAACCACGATGTGCCGTGGCCGGCCAAGCGAGTCGGCCACCAGTGTGGCACAGAACCCTGGCGGCAGCGTGAGCCCGACATTGTCGGGCGCGCAGACGGCCTGCTGCACGGCCGCCGGACCCGCAGCCGCAACGCACGCCACCGCCGCGGCCACGACTGAAGAACGGATGTTGGGCATGTCTGAGTATAGGCGGTAGGGCGGTACGGCGGGAGGACCGGGCGCCGACGGTCATACAGGTCTCAAGGGATACTTCGCAGGAGAGGGAACAGGGTCGAGCTACCGTTGCCCCCCTTTGCCCTCTTCCCGCTTCCCTGTTCCCTCCTCCCTATCAATCACATACACATTGCGCTGCGCCGTCGGCAGCACCACGACGTCCAGGATGTTGACGTGGGGCGGCAGCGCGGCGACGTAGGTAACCACGTCGGCCACATCGTCAGGCGACAGCGGCCTGAAACCGCGGTACACCTCGCGCGCCCGTTCGCCATCGCCACCGAACCTCACGGTCGCGAACTCCGTTTCGACGTGCCCGGGATCCACGCTGGACACCTTCACGGCCGTTCCCGCCACGTCGAGGTTCATGCCTTCGGTGAGCGCCTTCACCGCGAATTTGGTGGCGTTGTACACGTTGCCCTTCGGATAGACCTGATGCCCCGCCGTAGATCCGATGTTGATCACGTGTCCGGTACCGCGCGCCACCATGGCCGGCAGGAAGGCGCGCGACACGTTGAGCAGGCCCCTCACATTGGTGTCGATCATCCGGTCCCAGTCGTCGAACTCGCCCTCGTGCAGCCGCGCCAGTCCGGCCGCGAGTCCGGCGTTGTTCACCAGGATGTCGGGCACCCTGCCATCTGCGATCAGCGCCTGGGCCTGACGGCCAACTGCGGCGCGGTCCCTGACATCCACTCCCGCGACAAGCACCGACACCCGGCTCGCCGCCCTGATCTCGTCCGCCAGCGCCTCAAGCCGATCGGTCCGGCGGGCCCACAGCACGAGGTCGGCTCCCTCCTCAGCGAACCGGCGGGCGCACGACCTGCCAATTCCGCTGGAGGCTCCGGTGATGAGCGCAAGTTTTCCACTGAGACGTTTCATTGCGGTCAGGGTTGGAGGAGCCGAAAGATACCAGGCTGACCCGGGCACCAGCAGCCCGAATCACGGTCTTCTGGCGCAGCGCCTCGGATGTTTATCTTGCGGCTCCCACGAACGGAGCCGGCGATGCGTTCATTCACGAGCCGATTCGTCTCCATTCTCACCGCCCTACTGGTGGCCGCGCTAGCCGCGGGAACAGCACGGGACGGCAGCCAGGACCAGAGGCTCGAGCGGCTCAAGCAGGAGGTGGCGCGCGAGATCGAATCCCGCGCCGCGTTCACCCAGCGGCTGGTAGACCAGATCTTCAGTTACGGCGAACTGGGCTTCCAGGAGACCGAAAGCTCCCGGTTCCTGGTGCAGCTGTTGCGCGACTCCGGCTTCACGGTGGAAGAAGGCGTGGCCGGGATCCCCACTGCGTGGGTGGCGAGCTGGGGTTCGGGCCGTCCGGTCATGTCGCTGGGATCGGATATTGACGCAATCCCGCAGGCCTCGCAGTGGCCGGGCGTGGCGTGCCAAAACCCAATGGTGGCGGGCGCTCCGGGGCATGGCGAGGGCCACAACTCGGGCCTTGCGGTGAACATCACGGCCGCCCTCGCGGTGAGAGCCGTGCTGCGGCGGGAGCGACTTGGCGGCACGATCCGGCTGTGGCCAGGCGTTGCGGAGGAGCTGGTCGGCGCCAAGGCCTGGTTCGTGCGGGCCGGCATGTTCAGCGACGTGGACTTCGCCATCTTCACCCACGTGGACAGCAGGCTGGGCACGCAGTGGGGGCCGGCGCAGAACAGCACCGGTCTGGTCTCGGTGGAGTACACCTTCGAGGGCCAGACCGCTCACAGCGCGGGCGCGCCGTGGCGCGGGCGCAGCGCGCTGGACGCTGTGGAGCTGATGAACGTGGGTTGGAACTACCGGCGCGAGCACTTGCGGCTGGCGCACCGCTCGCACTACGTGATCCGCAACGGCGGCGACCAGCCTAACGTGGTGCCGCGCACCGCCAGCGTCTGGTACTACTTCCGGGAGGTGGATGAACCGCGGATCCGCAATCTGTGGGCGATCGGCGACACGATCGCCGCGGCCGCGGCGATGATGACCGGCACGCGCCTGGCCTCGACGCGGGTGCTGGGCGCGGCCTGGCCGCAGCACCACAACCGCACCATCGCCGAGGCTTTGTTCGCCAACATCCAGCGTGTCGGCATGCCGCGGTGGGACGAGGCGGACCAGCGCCTGGCGCGCGCGGTGCAGCGCGAGGTCGGCGCGCCGGACAGCGGACTCGCGACGCGGGTCGATACGGCGCTGCGGCGCCCACAGCCCATCGAGCAGAACACCGGGGGCGGCTCCGACGACATCGGCGATGTGACCTGGGTGGTGCCGACGGCCACGCTCCGGTTCCCGTCCAACATCCCGGGTCTTCCGGGTCACAACTGGGCGAACGCGATCGCCATGGCGACGCCGATCGCGCACAAGGGGGCCACGGCCGGGGCGAAAGTGCTGGCGATGACGCTGCTGGATTTCGTGATGCGCCCGGCTCTGTTGGATTCGGCGCGCGCCTACTTCGCCCAGCAGACCAGGGAGCGCAGCTACACGCCGTTCATCCGGCCCCAGGACCAGCCGGCCACCGAGCTCAACCGCGAGGTGATGGAGCGCTTCCGGCCGGCAATGCGCAGGTACTACTTCGACCCGGCCCGCTACCGCACCTACCTGGAGCAGCTGGGCATAACGTACCCGACGCTGCGCAACACCGACGGGAGCTGCCCGACGCCGGGGCGCTGATCAGGTTCCGGGAGCGGAAGCGGAGAGCCGCTGCAGCAGCACGGCCACCCGCTTCGCGTTGAGCGGCAGCGAGCGGAGGTCCGCGGTCTCGTTGACCGTGTGGCCTCCGCGCCCCATCAGTCCCACCCCGTCAATTGCCATGTCCACCAGGCCGGCCGTGAAGGAGATGTCCGCGGCCCCCGCGCGCGCCGGGTCGGCCGCGCTCACCGGTCCGCCGCCCAAGTCCCTGCTGGCGCGGTCCAACAGGGCCAGGAGGCGCAGGTTCCCTTCCGAGGGAGCAAGCGGCGGGTAGCGATCCTCGAATTCGATCGTGGCAGCCGTACGCGGCAGGTTTCGCGCCGCGATGGCCCGCATCCGTTCCTGCGCGCGCCGCAGCTGAGGGACGCTGAGCGTGCGCAGGTCCCCGAACACGGCGGCGCTTTCGGCCACCACGTTGGACTTGCCGAAGGCGGTGCCGCGGGCGGCCTCGCGGTCGAACGTCACGGTGGTCCCGCCTACGATGAAGCCGGGATTGAAGGTCAGGTTCTGCTCGCCCGCCAGCGAATCGTGGAAGGAGGCCAAGACCCGCGCGGCCTCGAAGATCGCGCCGCTTCCCACGGGCGGCGTGAAGACCTGCGAGGAGTGCGACGGCACTCCGGAGGTGCGGAGCACCCAGTTGCTGGACCCGCGCCTGCCGATCACCGCCGTGGCCGGGTCGCCGTCGCCGTCCTCGAACCCTATGGCGACGTCCGCCCACTGCGCCGCGGCGACCAGGTCGGCGCGCGCCAGCGAAATCGGCGCGCCGACGTTTTCCTCATCGCCGGTGAGGACCACGGTGAGCTGGAGCGCGTCGAGGCGGCCGGCGCGCTCGAGCGCCCGCAGCGCCAGCAGCATCACGACGTTGCCGCCTTTCATGTCGGTGACGCCGGGTCCGCGGGCCGTGCTGTCCGTCAGGCGCTCCCAGCGCTGGAACGGCGAGTCCTCCTCGAACACCGTGTCGAGGTGGCCGATGAGGAGAACGCGCGGTCCGCGCCCGCTGCCCCGCCTGGTGGCCACCAAGTGGCCGGCCCTGCCCCAGGGCGTCCCGTCGACCCACCTCACGACGAAGCCAAGCCGCGTAAACTCCGGCTCGAGCGCGCGACCAACCGCTCGCACGCCGGCCAGGTTCATCGTGCCGCTGTTGATGTTGACGATGCGTTCCAGCAGCGCGACGGCATCCGGCACGCCCGCCTCGACGGCCGACGCGATCCTGCTCTCCAAGGGTGAGAGCTGGCGGGCGGCCAGCGGCTCCTGGGCGATGAGACACGCCAGCATTGCAGCCACTCCCGCGACCCGGGCGCGGCGGTACACCGCGATCGCCACCGCAAAGGCGATCATGACCGCCGAGGCCGCGAGCAGGGCGAAGTTGGAAAGCGGCACCACCGCGCCGAGCGCGGCGAAAAAGCACAACCGTGGAAACCGCCCCAGGAACGTGGCCCAGAGATACGGCCGCACCGGATAGCCGGACAGCGGCGCCAGGAACCTCACCGCCCAATAGGGAAGCGGGCTCCAGCTGCACAGCCAGACCGTGAAAAACGGGCTGCGCTTGAACAGAGCGACGGTAGTTAGAACCAGGCGCGAGGCCCTGGCGCCTTCTAGCTTCGGGTGCATGATCGCGGCGCGATACAGATGGTAGTTGAGGTACTCGACGTAAAGTATGCCGCAAATCCCGAGCGATGCCACCACGCTCCAGTGCCACACCCTTCCGGCCGCGACCAGGATTGGCTCATAAGTGGCCGGCAGCAGCGGGGCGAGCGGTCCGTTGACGAACACCGTCACCATCAGGAATGCCGTGAGAGCGGACACCTCGGGATACCGCAGCGCAGGGTAGAGCGCCGCCAGGGCGACGGCTCCACTGCCACGCAGCACCACGTCCCACTGGGGCGTACCACGGCGCCGCAGCAGCGCGGCACGCAAACCGTTCACCTTGCTCCAGCGCCCGCAGCGGCCGCAAGGCGCGAGGCGGGAACGCCATCTAGGCCCGGCGGCACGCTCTGCCCCAGCAGTTCCAGCACCGTCGGCATGAGATCAACCGTGCGAATCGGAACGTCGGGCAGCGGCACACTCGCGGCGATCGGCACCTCCATGTGCTCCGCGATCAGGCTGCCGTGTCCGGCCCGGTGCTCGGGAATTTCGTAGGGCCCGCGGAAGTCGGAGCCTAACCGCGCGGCCAGCACTAGATCGCCGGTGCGCGGGCTCTCGAACAGCTGGAGCAGTTGGCGCGGACCGTCAGGCAGGCCCGTGGAAAGCGAGCGCGCCAGCGAGGCGCGGTCCTCCAGGCGCAGCGAGCTCGCGCCCAGGTTCAGGGGATCGCCACGTGAGGCCTCGTACGCAATCGCATCACCGTCGGCGCGCAGCACCGCGCGGTCGGAGCCGTGCGCGAGCGCGACGCCTCCCTTGCCATCGCGCCAGGCCGCCAGGCGCACGGCCGGCAATTCCAGCAGCTCGCGCGCCGGGCCCGCCGTGACGTCGTCGCCCTCCAGCACCGACCACGGACCGGCGTCGCGACGGAAGTAAACGTGGACCGACGCGTTGCCGGAGACCATGACGGCCGCCCTGGCCCCGCCGCGCCACACGTGAAACGGATGGCGGATGGTGCGGATCCCGCGCGCTTCCAGCAGCTCGGCGATGTCGCAGTGCTCGCGCATCACGCTGCCGCCATGATCGGAGGCGACGATGAACGCCGGCAACTCGCCGTGGCGCTTCACCTTCGCGACGAACGCGCCTAACGTCGAATCGAACTGGCGGTACGCCTCGAGCACCAGGGGATGCTCGGGATCGTGATGATGAGTGAGGCCGTCCGCGCCGGGATAAACCACGAACAGGAACCGCCACTGCAAGCCGGCGGCCCGCAGCCAGGCGGCGCCCACGGCGCGGTCCAGCGCCAGGTACGCGCCGTTGTAGTGCGAGATCCCGCCCAACAGCATCATCGCGCGCGTGTTCAGGCTGCCGCCGCGGCGCAGCCCGCGAGCCACCGGGCTGAACACGGCATAGCTGTCGGGGATGATGTCGAACAGCGACCGCCCGGCCGTCATGTCGGTGTCGATCCACGGCCGCTGCACGCCGCAGTAGCTGCGCGCGGCCTTCCAGCGCTCGCCGAACCCGCCGTCGGCGCCGGCCCGGTCGAACCAGCGGATACCGGGGATCCCCGCCGGTCCGGGATAGCGTCCCAGCAGCAGGGGGATGTAGGCAACGCCAGTGGTAGAGGGGAAGACGGTGGTCCCGACCCGGAAGCCTCCCGGCTCCACGACCCACCGCGCCAAGTTGGGCAGCTCGCCGCGATCGAGCAGCGAACGCAGCACGTCCGGACGCGCTCCGTCGAGCACCAGAAACGCCACTCGCGCAGTCTGTGCCTCACTCAACGGGACTACTCCGCCGCTGTCGGAGAACGAAATCCCGTCCGGTGCCTCGACACCGAACGGGACCATGACCGAAAGGAAGATACCAGAGGCGCGATGTCCCCGCAAAGACGCGACACCGCCTAGAACGCCTCGCCAAGCCCGAGGTAAAGCCCGGACGAACCGCTTCCCCAGGCCATGTCGAGCCGCAGGCTGAACCGCTCCGCTGCGTTCACCAGCCAGCGGGCGCCTATCCCCGCCACCGCGCGGGCGCCGCGAAACGAACCGACGTCTCGGGCCACCGAGCCGGCGCCCACGAACAGCGCCGTGCCGAGCCGGCCCCACACGGCCGTGCGCAGCTCCACCTGGCCCGCCACCAGCGCGCGATCGCGGTAGCGGGTGCCGACGTAGCCGCGCACCAGTCGTTCGCCACCCAGGTTAGGCAGCCAGTCGAACGGCGCCGCTCCCACCACCGCGTCGAGCTGGGCGTTGAATGCCAGCACCCGCCGCGGGCCGAGCGACCGATAGGCGCGCACCTCGAGGCCCCATCGCGTCAAATCGAAGTCGCTGCCCCAGATCCCGTTCGAGACGAAACCGGTGATCCGCGCGAACCGGCCGCCGGTCGGGAAGAAGAGGTTGTCGCGCTCGTCAACCAGCAGCTCTCCCCCGATCCACGCCAGCGTTCCGCCGCGGCTTCCCGTGACGCTGCCCGAATCCAGGCGCCCGCCGGCGACGGTTTCGACTATGGCGACGTCGCGCAAGCCGAGGCTCCCGCCTACGAAGCGGCCGGGAGCGACCTGGCGCTGGACGAACAGCGCGCCCTCGCCGATTCGCGGCGTGTATCGCTCGCTCGAATCCGGCGTGTCGAGGCCGATGCCGTAGAAGTCAGCCGGAAAGCGCAGCAGCCCGAGGTTGGCGACCACGTGCCAGCGGTTTCCCGGCGCCCACCAGTCGTAGGAGAGCTGCGCGAGGCGCTGGCGGCGCTGGGTGAGAATCCCGACGGCAGAGTAGCCCGAGGGCCGGTCGGTGTCAGTCCAGCCGGCGGGCCGGCGCATACCACCCAGCGCGATACCGAACTGGAACCGGGTCTCCGGTGCGTAGCCCAAGATCGGCCACACGAAGAAGCGATTCACCGCCTGACGAGTGGAATCGGCGGGGATCTCCGCTGGCTGTTGCGCCGCCAGACCGGGAGCGAGCAGAGCCAGGCTGGTAAATACGACGACGGTGAGTTTCACGCGATGAATCATAGCGACCGGGAGCCGGAAGGCCACAGTCTCTCCACTCGAAACACAGAGGTGAGCACCAGGGTGCCGGCCGGCGCGAAGCAGCTCACCGCCTCACCACGCGCACACATTGCGATGGTTCCGACTCGCGCGATAGTATTGGGCCGATGCCTGAACGTCTGAGGGTCTTCCTCGCCCGTCCTGTAGCCGGGGCCGTGTGGAGGTACGCCGGAGCGATCCTGATCACGGTTGCCGCTGCGCTCCTGGCGTTGCCGCTCCATCCGGAACTCAACACCTGGAGCGTGGTCTTCATCGCCGCGGTCGCTTGCGCCGCCGCCCTGGGCGGCGTCGGGCCCGGGCTTTGCGCTACGGTCACGGCGGTGCTTCTGGTTGACTTCCTGTTCCTCGAGCCGCCGCGGACATTGCGCATCGTGCTCGCCGCCGACGCAATCGGTCTCGCGGTCCTGGGAGCGGTTGCGGCGGTGGTCGCGGGCGTGACCGGTTCGCTCCGCAGCCGCAAGCGGGCCGCCCAGGACAAGGCGCTGGAGGCGGCCGGCATCGCGAGCCTTCTCGAACGCCGGCTCCAAGATCAAGAGCGCGATGCCGAGGCGCGACGGACGCTCGCACAGCCCGACAGCGCGCGGTTCAACTAAGACAAGCGCAGCCATCCAGACGGCGGGCGGTTCTTGCCGCGCCACCGCCCCAGGGGAACGCCGCCATGCCTGACGCCCATGCCTTCCTCGAGAACCTCGCGCTCGTCCTGTGCACGGCGGGCCTTACCACCGTAATCAGCCAGAAGCTCCGCCTGCCCGTCGTCTTCGGATATCTGGTTGCCGGTATGCTGGTGGGCCCGCACGTCCCGATCCCCCTGTCCGCCGACGAGGAGATCGTCCGCACCCTTTCGGAACTGGGCGTGATCCTCCTGATGTTCGCACTCGGCCTGGAGTTCAGCTTCCGCAAGCTCCTCCGCGTCGGCGCCACCGCGGGGCTCATAGCCCTCGCGGAAACCAGCTTCATGATGTGGCTTGGCTTCTCGCTGGGCCGCCTGTTCGGCTGGACTGTCATCGAATCGGTGTTCGCGGGCGCGATTGTGGCGATCTCCAGCACCACGATCATAGTCAAGACCTTCGAAGAGCGCCGCCTCTCCGGTCCGTTTACCGAACTGGTGCTGGGGATCCTGATTTTCGAGGACCTGATCGCCATCCTGCTGCTCGCGGCCCTTACCGCGGTGGCCGCCGGGGGCGAGCTCACTGTCGGCGGGTTCGCGCTGACTGCCGGACGCCTGGCAAGTTTCCTGGCTGCACTGATAGGCATCGGGCTACTGGTATTACCTCGCGCAGTACGCTGGCTGGTCCGCCTGAATCGGCCGGAGACGACGCTTATCGCGAACATCGGCATCTGCTTCGCCGCCGCACTTCTCGCCGACGCTTTCGGATACTCGGTCGCCCTTGGGGCATTCATTGCCGGGTCGCTGGTATCGGAATCGGGTGAGGAGAAGGCGGTGGAACAGCTGGTGAACCCGGTGCGTGACGTTTTCGTGGCCATCTTCTTCGTGTCCGTCGGGATGTTGATAGACCCCGAGGTAATCTGGCGCCACCGTGTGCCCGTGCTCGCGATGACGCTCGCGGTGATGGTAGGAAAGCTGGCGGGCGTGGGGCTGTCCTCGTTCCTCTCGGGCGCGACACCGCCAACCGCGGTGCGCGCGGGAATGAGCCTGACGCAAATCGGCGAGTTCTCGTTCATCATCGCGGCCGTCGGCTTGTCGACCCAGGCCATCGGCGATTTCATGTACCCGGTCGCGGTGGCGGTGTCGGCGATAACCACGCTCTCGACTCCGTGGCTGGTTCGCGGCGCCGAGCCCGCGGCGGCGCTGGTGGATCGGCGGCTCCCGCGACCGGTTCAGACGTTCGTGGCGCTGTACGGGTCCTGGATCGAGCGACTGCGCAGCGCTCCGAGCGAGGGCGGCAGGCCCGCGGCCGAGCGCCGCCTGCTTCGGATGCTGGCCCTCGACGTCGTGCTGCTGGCCGCGGTCATGGTCGGCGGCGCCATAGAACTCGAGCGATTCACGCGGCTGTTCGTGGAGTGGTCGGGTCTATCGGAGACGGCGGGTCGCGCCACGGTGCTGGGCATGATGGTC
>DATMBH010000077.1:0-2980 GCA_035559335.1 Gemmatimonadales bacterium | reverse complement strand
TTACATCGAGGGCGTAGACAACACGCTGTTTGCCTCGATCATCTCCCTCGACACAGCGACCGGCCTCGCCTACATCGGTGGCGGCGGTGGCCAGACCCCCGGCTTCACTATTGTGGATACTCGCACCGAGCAGGTCGTCGGGACTGAGTTCGTTGGGCTTGGCGTCGCAACGGTCACGGCGCATCGCGGGCGATTATACGTGGGGGAGGCATGCACCAATGGCCGGGTATTCGTGCTCGATGCGGCCAGTCGCGCCGAGGTCGGAAGGGTGGAGCCGAACATCACCTACGACGGCGGAGCCTGCAACAACTCGGACGTGCGCGTGTTCAGTTCTGACGGTAACACGGCGTGGGCCGGAATAATCGACGCGGGCGTCATGGAGTTTGACAGCCGATCGTTTGTCATAACACGGCGCTTTGACATCCAGGCACCGCTGGGCGATGGATACTACGGTGTGTCTCGCGGCCTGGCCTTGCTGAACGACAGATGGTTGTACGTAGCCAAGATCGAGGGAGGGATAGACGAGATAGACCTCACAACCGGTGAGGTAACAAGCCACTATCCCGTGAATCGACCGCCGGACCCGTCACTACGCGAACTCGCGATCCTCCCTGGCCGAAATCTGATGTTCGTGACGGGAGATCCCGATGCTACGGGCCCCGCTAACGTGCGGGCCCCCATCCTGCTCCAGGTTCCCGGACTGCGGCTACGCTATGCATTCCCTCAGCGACCGGGTCGCATTCACGACAACCTGGTGGTTCACCCCGACGGGAAGCGTGTCTACGTGATGGCGGAGTTCGACGTGGACGTGTACATCGTGCGCCCCTAGGCTCCAGCCCGCTCCAGAGCCCGTGGAGAGTATCTTCCTCCCATCACGTCCAGCAAGCGCCACACGCGGCAGCGCTGCTCGCGAAGCCGAAGCCCAGCACCACCGAGAAGTACCAGGTTGCCCTGGTCGCTCACCGTCGCCGAGGCGGTGGCTGAGACCGGCCGTAGCTTCAAGAGCGTCAAGGCCGAACTCCACACGATGGTGGTCAACGGCTACAGCGAACTCGATTCGGACGATAACGGAGAGATCTTCTACCGGTTCCCGAGGCTGGGCTAGCGCGAATCTCCGCAGGGGACCTTGACGCGCGTGTGATGACTCACCATAGTGCGCGCGCCAAGTCCTGACGGGGTCCAATCGTGACGCGTTCCTTCCTGACAGTTGCGATGGCGTTCCTTGTTCTGACCAGCTGCGGCGAACAGCCCCCATTCGCCCCCCCCCACCCAGCCCCGCTGTTTGACGGTTCCGGCGCCCCCATGGCGCAGGACGAGGAGCTGATCGGCGGCGACCTGTTCGGCGACGCGCTCAAGGTGTTGACTGCCGGCGGTTGGAGAGCGCGCTACAGGATTCGAAGCGAGACCTCGGGTGGGCAGATGTTCTACGGCAGCGGTCGGCTTGGCTGGTACAGCACCAAGAATACAGACTGCGAGGCCACTGACCCGGAAGGGCACGATACCAACGGCGACCTTGCGGTCGACGCCGCAGACGGAACTCAAGAAAGCCACTGCATAAGCAACGGCGAGCATGTACTCATTCTAGAACGTGCCGAGTGGAATTCGAGCGGTACGTCCGCGACCTATACGACAGTCGCGCGCCGCCGCGTCGCCATGCTCGACCGCCTGGGGAGTTTGCAGCACGATCCGTCCAGTCCGGATTACCATGATCAGTACTTCATCTTCGACCTCAGGCCGGATTCCACGACGTTGAGCGGCGAGATCCGTGCCGGCGATGTGTTCCGCGAGATGCAAGCAGCAGCGGATCTCTACCCCGCTGACACATTGTTCCAGATAGGTGCGGGCGACACGCTCTGGCTGATCTCAACCTACACCTCCCAGGGCTCCGATGGCCGGCCCTGGTACAACTCTGTGTCCGCGATGTTCACCGAGTTCAACACCAACTACGACCAGTTTCCAAACGTATTTGGTCCCGGCGTCAACTCCCTGCCTTTTGCCGGAACCGGCACCAAGCCACTTCTCACCGTCTTCAGTCCCGATGTATCCCGCTCCTTCAGGATCATCGGCAGGGTCGTCGAGCCGTATCACACTGGCCTTACTGGTTCGCTCGGTCGCGATCAGACCGACCGTTCGCTGCGGGTGTCCGTCGTGTACCCGAATGCGTGCTTCACCTGGAGCGGCAACCCCAGCCCGGGCCAGCGCCTGACGTTCAATGGCAGCTGCTCCACGGTGGTCGCCGGCGAGGGCAAGTCATATCGCTGGGACTTCGGCGACGGGACGGTTACGGGCTGGATGGGCGGCATAGACACCACCAGCCACGTCTTCGCGTCTGGCGTATGGCAGGTGCGCCTGGAGGTAAGGCGTTGGGGCAGCACCGCTCCGATCGCATCCACAACGCAGTCCGTCGCGGTCGGAGTGACGGCCAGCATCGACGGCCCGGACATCATCAACGACCCCGGTACGTATACCTGGGATGCCGTGATTGTCGGCGGCGTTACACCGCTCTCGTATCGCTGGTACTACTACAGGTACCCCGGCCCTGAGCAGCTTGTCGGCACGACCGCGAGCTACTCGAGGTACGTGAACCCGTTCCCGGACCATGTGTTCAGGTTGAGGCTCATCGCCAGCGACGCGGTCGGGAATGCCGATACCAGCGTCGTGTTCGTGGAGGCCTTTGACGATTCCGGCGGCGGCGCAGCGGCGCTCGGCATCCAGAGCGAGACCGGCGCGTGCAGGCCGCTGCCTCAGGGGCGCTCGGAGCGGCAGGCACTGTACGCGGCGGTGGTAGCGGCAGGAAGGTGGCCGCAATTGTGCAGGCGTGCGAGCCAGCCGTGATGGATGCGGCGCGCTTCTCGGCGAGTGCGGCGTCGGTGCTGGCTGGATGCCTGCTGCTCGGATCGGCCTGCCGATCCGACCAGATAATGGTACCTCGCGATACCGTGTCTCCTCGCCTGGAGTTCGTCTTTCCGACCGGCACCTG
>DATMBH010000076.1:0-3602 GCA_035559335.1 Gemmatimonadales bacterium | reverse complement strand
CCCGCCTCACTTCCGGCCACTCATCGTCGATGATGCTGTAGTAAACGGTGTCCCTGATGCGCCCGCCCGCGGCGACGCCGTGCTTCCGGAACACTCCCTCCTCCCTGGCACCCAGGGCCAGCAGCGCTCCGCGACTCCGATCGTTGAGCCGGTCCGTCTTGAACTCCACCCGCTGGAAGCCAAGCACCTCGAAGGCGTGGGTCAACAACAGCAGCTTCGCCTCGACGTTGGCGCCCTTTCCCTGCCAGGCACGCCCCACCCAGGTCCACCCGATCTCCAGCCTGCGATGACGTGGCGCGATGTTGCCATAGCGCGAGCTGCCGATCGGTGCGCCGCTCTTCCGGTCGAAGATCACGAACGGCAGGGACCGACCCTCGACCTCCTCGGCGAGCGCCGTCTCCACGTACCGTCGCAGGTCCGCAACGGAGGTGACGGGGTCCCACGTCCACCGCCACAGCTCCGGGTCTAGGGCCACGGCTGAGAGCGGCTCAACGTGTTGGAGCCGCAACGGCTCCAACCTGACGATCCTCCCTTCCAGCGTGACCGACGTCACCTTCACGGCACAAGATCCATGATTGTCCAATCGCGCGCCTAACGGTTGGCCCCCGCCTTCCGTTCTCCATCCACCTCGGCGACCGCTCCGCGATACTGCAGCAACAGCGCCCGCCGCGCGGCCGGGTCCAGCAGCGTCAGGGCGGTGGCCAGGCCGCCGGCCGTAATCCCGTCGGCAGCGATCACGCGGGCGCGGGCCCCACTGGTGAGGGCGCGACCGGTGCGTCCGTCTATGACCGGTGAGTAGCGCACGCCGCCAACCACCAGGTGCTGCCCCTCTTCGCCGCTGGTAGCCAGCGAGGCGTTCACCAGCGAGCGGACCCGAGCGGCCGGCGGCGGTCCCACCCGCCCGGCATCCACACTCCAGCCGCTCGCGCCCGGTGGCGCATCTCCCACGACGATGTCGCCGCCCGCCTCGATCAGCGCCCGAGTGATTCCGCGGCCGCGCAGCACCGCGAGCGCTGCGTCGAGAATGTATCCCTTGGCGAGCGCGCCGAGGTCAAGTCGCATTCCAGCCGCACGTACGACCACGGTGTTTTCCACCGAGTCGAGGACAAGCTGGCGCCAGCCGACCCTGGTACCCGCCTCGCGCAGCAGCGAGTCGCTCGGCAACCGACCCGTTCCTCGCGCCCGCCGCCACAGCTCGGTGTAAGGCCCGATGGTCGGGTCGAAAGCGCCATCTGTTTGGGCCGCGAGTGTAAGCGCCCTGGACAGCACCCGCCACAGGTCGCGGCTGACCCGTACCGGCCGGCCCACCGAGTCCGTCAGCAGCCGTGCCTCGCTGCGCTCGCGCCGGTCGCCGAGGACGTCCTCCAGCGCGGCAATGCGATCGAACGCGGCCCGCGCGGCTTGACGGGCCGCATCCTCGCCTGGAGCATACAGGACGATCCGCACCCGCATGCCCATGTGGCTTTCGGAGAACTCGTAGCGCGCTAGCTGCGCGCTCGCTTCGGCGGCGCCCGCGACCAGCACGGCCAGCAGCATCGCGACAACGCGAGAACGCGAACTCATGTCGCAATGATGCACCGGCAACCCACCCCCGTCCACCGTGACTCGGCGCCCTGTTCCACAGAACCTGAAGCCGGCCACCGGTGCCCGCTCGCGAGGCTTGGTCACAAAGACAGCCGACGACGGCCTTCGCCCGCGGCTCGCGGCAAGCTGAGCCAGGGCGACCGAACGGCGAGGCGGCTACTGGCAATAGGTGACCAATGCCGCCCTCGACGTTCGTGGCGCTACCGCAGCGGCCAGTCGTACGCGACGTTGAGCGTCAGTGCCGCTCCCGCACGCTCCATGGAGACGCTGACGAAACGCCGCCTGGGCGTCCAGCACCAATCGTAGTCCTGCTCTACATGGGCGGGGCGGCCGAAGACCCGGGTGAGATGCCTGATGAAATAGAGACCCGCCTCTCGCACCGCTGCGGTATCTCCGCGCTCGGCGCTGGCCTGGGCGAAAATCCGAATAATGCTGTCTGCGCGACTTAGAACCACCACGCGAAGCTCGCCACGGGCCGGTGTCCCGCTCGAATCGGGTAGTTGCGTGCTGAAGCGCGCTTCGGTGACTCCGTCCGGACGAACCACCGCGCGTTCTGGGCGATGGCCGGACCGCTCCAGTGCGGCCATCGCAGCCGTAACGGAGCTATCCAGAAGCAAGTGGTAATCGTAGCGCTGGGCTGACAGAGCGGTGGGCAGTGCGCCGCAAGCAGCGACGGCCAACACTATCGCTTTCATCGTGATTTCCACTGCCTTCCTGGGCGGCCGTGGGCACCACGCGCTCGCGCCGCACTCGGGCGGCTGGACGCCTGTAGCGGCCGTCCACAGGAGAATACGCGCGAGAATAGGCGGGGGTTGAGATCAGCGCTGGTGTGTCGCTACCCTCGCCGCTGCCTCACTGCGGCCGACCAGGAGCCGGCGGCCGAAGCGCCTCCGCTGCCGGCTGCCAGTGCCACGAGTATTCATACGAGTACGCGCGCCCGGCAGCTCGTGGCGGAATTCTCAGGAGCATTCGCCTGGAGAACGGAGGCACCCTCAGGTTGAGCCGCACGGGACCGCAATCACTACCCCAGATGAGGTTGTGTGGAGCCGCCTGGTGAGCCACCAAGCCGCTTAGAACCTCCACCTCGCGCTATAGTCCCTCGTCAGGCGCTCGCCCAGCAGCCGGGCCCGCACCATTTCCACCGGCATCCGCCCGCCCTGGAGCACCGCGTCATGGAACTGGCGGTTGGTCATCCGGCCCGACCCCACCAGCTCCCGGTGCAGTGCCCGGAACTGGAGCCCGCCTAACATATACGCGGCTTGGTACAGCGGCGGATACGTCCCGTTGAACGAACGCCGCACCTCGGCGGTGGCGTTGGCGCGCTCGTGCCCCACCCGATTCACCAGGAAGTCGATCGCTTCCTCAGGCGTCATGGTGCCCATGTGCACCCGGAGCGAGAAGATGATTCGCGCCGCCCTATGACTCCGCCAGAACAACATCCCGATCCGGTCTTCGGGCGAGCGCGGGAAGCCCAGGTCCCACAGCAGCATCTCCCAGTACAGCGCCCAGCCCTCGGTCCAGAACGGCGTGCCGAACGCGTTGCGATGGGAGTTGAAGCGCTCGTTCATGAAGCCCTGGAGATGGTGCCCTGGAATCAGCTCGTGATGCACCGTGGCGCGCGAGAAGTGCGGGTTGTTGCCCCGCATGCTCATTAGCTTCTCCTCGTGCGACATCCCGTCGGTCGGGTAGCTGACCCGGATGATCTCCCCTCCGAGGAAGAACGGGGCCACCCGCTGCTGCTCGGGCGTCATCATTTCCATCCGCCAGATCTCGCGCGCTAGCGGAGGTACCGTTAGCAGCTCGCGCCGGATCACGAACTCCTCGGCCTCCCGCGCCAGTTCCGCGATCAGCGCCGGCTGCCGGCCGGGCTCGACGTAGCTGTTCTTCACCCGTTCCAGGGCCGCGCGCCAGTCGTCCCCGAGGCCCATGTCCCGCGCCGCGCGGCGCAGCTCCACCTCGCACCAGGCAAACTCGCGCTCGGCGATGGCCACGATCTCCTCGGGCGTGTAGGGGATCAG
>DATMBH010000075.1:0-57622 GCA_035559335.1 Gemmatimonadales bacterium | reverse complement strand
CCGAGCGCCGCGTCTTCAACGGCCTTGATCAGAACCCCACGTCGCTCGGCCCACTCCTCCACGCCGCGGTCGAACACGTGCCGAGCCAGTCCGTAGACTTCGCCGACGTGGCCGTGCCGGTTGACCGCCTCGGCGTAGAGGTTGTAGGCGGTGAGGTGATCGCTCCCGCTCACCACGAGGCCTCTCAGGTTCCGTTCGTCGCGCGTCATCCGATGCAGCGATTCGATCGCGGCTGCAACTGCGATGGGAGGCACCAGCTCGATATCGGCCTCCAGCAGCAGTTCCGCCCACGGCCGCTCGACCGGGAGCCGTTCGACTTCCTCCCCGTAACTCGTCAGGCGGCTGTCATGCACCAGCCCGCGCGCCTCGAGGCGGGCGAGTGCCGCGGCGTAGGCCTGCCGGTCCAGCGGAACCGGCAGGTCCAGACCCCGGGCATCGACGCCAAGGGCCGCACAGGTGAGCGCCACCCTCTCGGCATCGCCGGCCAGCTGGAACTCCGGTGGAGTGGGCTGCAGCCGCTCGAAGGCGATGTCACGGTCGCTGAGCAGTATCACCTCGCCTCCGGCCACCCTTCCGTGCACCCGTCCGGCCATCTGGAGTATCTCGTTCGCACCCAGCGGCATCCGCGTCAGCACGTTTCGTCCCCGCTCGATCACATTCTGGTAGCGCGCGTCCAGAATCACGACCGTGTCGAGGCCACGAATGTTGAGCGCCGACTGGCCAGCGGCGGTCATTGCAAGCAGGAACGGTTTCGGGGCGGTCCCATCGAGGAACGGCCGGATTACCCGGATGGGCTCTCCGCCGTGATAGAACGCGGTTACAAGCGCAGTCCAGCGTTCTCCCAGCTCTGACGCCAGTTGTTCGACTTCCGAGCGAGTCGGCACGAACACCGCCACTCCGCGCCGCTCCCGGATCACTCGCCTCAGGAACCTGGCATCCAGAAATTCCCGTACGCCGAGTCCCAGCACTCTGACCTTGGCGGCCTTTCCTGGATCGAAGGCCGTCGAAGCGATCACGGCGCTCGACTCGAGGTAGCGGGCATAGAACGACGGATCAACCGTGGCCGAGAGCCATATGATCCTGCAGCCAGCACGCTTGGCGAGCGCCAGGCATAGCTCCAGCTCGGCCGACGTCTGGTGGATTTCGTCCACGACCACGGTGTCGCGGCCGCGGATCAGTCCGGCCTGAAACCACCGTCGCGCTATTCCCGTGGTCACGACTACCACGTTCCAGGTCGGCGTTTCCGGAGTGGCTTCGCGCTCCCGGTTGACAACCCCGACACGCAGTGGCTCGCCCAGGATCGTTTCCGCTATCGGTCGGATCCCCAGCGTCTTCCCGGTTCCGGTTCCGGCCACGATCCCAAAGCCGGTCGGTCCCGCAGCCAGCTCGCGGATCTCAGCGCCGTGTTCGCGCTCGAGCACTGTGTCGAGCCTCAGGCCAAGCGCCAGCTCAATCGTCTCGCAGGCCGCTCTTGTGGGAGCGATGACGATCAGCCGGCCGCGATCGGCGCGTGAGGCGAGGAATGCCTCACGGTCGGGAGGAAGGTAGTGGTCGCGAAGCGGGTGCACCGGGCTAGTCGCCCAGGCAGATGCCGATTTCCCGCGCGGTCAGTATCGTGTCGGAGTCGAGCGGCACCTGCTTCGGCTTCGCAAGCGCTTCGCTCAGCGACACGGCGCTCACCGTCGGAGGCGTAAGCGCGACCATCACGCCAAACCGCTTCTCACCCGCCAGCCTGACGGCGGCCGCGCCGAACCGCAGCGACAGGAGACGATCGAATGTGGTGGGAGTACCTCCCCGCAGCAGGTGTCCGAGCGACAGCGACCTCGTCTCCTTACCGGTGCGCTCAGCGATCTGCTGCGCGAGCACCTGCGCAATGCCGCCGAGCCTCTCCATGCCTCCACCCTTGGCAGCAGCGGCCTGCACGATCCGCCTGCCACTGCTGTCAACCGCGCCCTCGGCGACCACTACTATACTGAACCGTCGTCCCTTCGCATCACGATCCATGATCTTGGCACACACCTTATCCAGATCGTACGGGATCTCCGGAATCAGGATCACGTCGGCGCCGCCTGAGACACCGGCGTTCAGAGCGATCCATCCTGCATAACGGCCCATCACCTCGACCACCATCACCCGCTCATGGCTTTCCGCGGTCGAATGCAGCTTGTCCAACGCGTCGGTCGCGGTGGACACCGCAGTGTCGAAGCCGAAAGTCATGACCGTTCCAGAAACGTCGTTGTCGATCGTCTTCGGTACGCCGATCACCGGCAGCCCCTTCTCGAACAGCTTGCGCGCTATCCTGAGGCTCCCGTCTCCGCCAATGGTGATGAGGGCGTCAAAGCCGTGCGCCTGGAACGCCGCCAGCAACTCGTCGGAACGATCCACCTCCACCACCGATCCGTCGGGCTGCGGAGCCGGCCACCTGAAGGGATCGGCGCGGTTGGTCGTTCCCAGGATCGTGCCTCCCTGGTGAGTGATACCGCGGACTTCGTCCGGTCCCAGTGCGATCACCCTGTCGTTGCCCAGCAGGCCCCCGAAGCCCTTTTGGATCCCGTACACCGACCAGCCGCGGTTCACGGCCGCAAGAACGGCACCGCGAATGACAGCGTTGAGTCCGGGAGCGTCCCCGCCACCTGTCGAAAGAGCCAGCCTCACGCGCTCATCAACCTCAACACTTCTCCCGGATCCGCGTGGCGGCCAAGCTTCTTCTTCGAAAAGAGCAGCCGTCCGTCCACAACGACCTCAAACACGCCACCACTCGACTCGATCAGCTCGACCGTGGCATCCGGGTACTTCGCCCTGATCTCCGCCGCCAGACCGGCGGCGCGCGGTTCGTAGTTTCAGACCACGCAGTATTCGATCGAGACCTTCAAGCTCACCCTCCTCCTTGCAGAACCTGAAACGGCCACACCCGCGCAAGACTAGCACGCGCTACGCCCGTGGTACAGTGTTTCCTTGACGGCCCCGGGATTCACCCTTAACCTCGGGCCCGGCGAGCTTCTGGCGCCACATGAGCTCCCGTGTGCTCGAACCGAAACGGCGCAGCCTGACTGACTTTTTAGTCAGTGTCACCCAACTTCATTGGAGATCGAGGCTTGAGCGACGGCGCGAACTCCCAGAGCCTGGGCCGGGATATTCTGATCCAGGTGGGTGTCGAGATCGGAGCGCTGGCTGCGATCGCCATGGCTATCTTAGTCGGCGAGTTTCCGGATCCCTTCCCCTGGCTCGAGTTCTTGCTGACGACAGGGGCGATCGCCGCCACTCGATCCTTCGGCCTGCCGTTGCCGGGCAAGGGCTTCGCCTCCTTTGTGCTCGGCGTGATGCTGTTCGCCGTGCTTCGGCACGGGTGGCACTGGGCCGTCGTGACCGGCCTGGTGGGAATGCCGATCGGCGACATCGCCTTGCGGCGGCTAAAGCTGAGGGCGGCGCTCGCCAACGCCGGGCACGTGCTGTTCGGGACGGCGCTGGTGGGCCTGCTCTACGAGCGTCTCGGCGGCGCAGTGGGTTCGGCCGCCGCCGTGGTCGCAGCACCTAACGCTCCTGCGCTGGCGGCGCTGCTGGTTGTCCTCGCCGTCCTCATCAACGCCACCTTCTACCTCGAGCTGGCGGCCGCCCACGCGGTGGCCTTCGTTGACGTGCGCCTTACCATGCGCTGGGAAGCAGTGGTGTACGTGATGAGTGCGCTGCTGGCGCTAGGCTGGCTGTGGGGCGCCGCGGTATCTGGCGGAGCGCTCTATCGGGTCGCGGTGCTGGCAGTGCTCTTTGCCCTCACGGCGGGGGCGCACTGGATGGCGCGAACCGGCGTGAAGGCGGACGAACTGAGGCTGCTGCACCGTCTCTCGCGCGCCATAGCCGCGGACGTAGACCTCAAGAGGAACTTCGCCACGATTCAGCAGCTGACCCGTCAGCTGGTGCCCTGGGATCAGATGGGTTTCGCGATATACGACGAGTCGCGACACGAGATGGAACTCGTTGCCGACACTGACCCTGCGCTGAAGATCGGGACGCGCTACAGCGCCGACTTCGGCCTCACCGGAGAGGCCCTGCGCCGGCGCGGTCCGGTCGTGGCCGCGGCGGGGCGCCGGGCCGGGATTGTGGGAGGCGAGGTTCGCGGCTCCGAGATTCTGATCCCGCTGCACCAGGGCGAGCGCGTGGTCGGAGTGTGGAGCGTCAGGCACGCCGATCCCGGGATGTATCGCGATCTCGATGCTGCGCTGCTGGGTTCGCTGGCGCCGCAGCTCGCACTGGCGCTGCGGCTGCACGCCCTGATAGCGCCGTTGCTTGATTCGAGCGAACAGACGGCCCAGTACGTCGAGCACCTAACCGCCACTTCACAGCAAATCCACGCCTCGAGCCAGGAAGTCACAGCGGCGACCCAGCGCGCCGAGGCCGGGGCGGTTCGGGCCGCCGACCTAGTAGGCGAAGCGGAGCGAGCCATGCAGGATCTGCGCGAGGCGGCTGGGGAGGCGGCCGCCGCAGGGGAGGAGACGCATCGGGCTGCACAGGCTGTGGAAGCCGCGGCGCAAGCTGTCCGCTCAGGCACTCAGCGCACGGCTGCGGCACTGGAAACAGTGGGAGCTACCGTGGACGAAAGCGCCGCGGAGGTCGCGCGGCTGCGTGAGGCGGCTGACAAGGTCGGACGTTTCGCGGAAACGATAGGCGCCATCGCGAACCAGACCAACATGCTGGCCCTGAACGCCACGATCGAGGCAGCGCGAGCCGGCGCTCAGGGCGCAGGCTTCGCCGTTGTGGCCGATGAGGTTAGGCGGCTTGCCGAGGAAAGCGGTCGCGAGGCAGCACAGGCGGCCCGCACCACGGCCGAGACCAGGCGCGTGCTGGACCACGCAGCCCAGCTTTTGGAGCGGATGCGGAGCGAACTGACTGGCGTTGCGGACGCAGCTCGCTCCTGGATCGCCGAGCTCGAGGAGATCACCCGAGCCTCGGAGGTCGCCTCCTCTACGTCCACCAAGATGGTGGAGTTCCCGCGCCGTAACATGCAGCGTGTCAACGAGATGCAGCGTCTGCTTGAGGATCTCAGGCGAGCTGCGCAGGGCTCCGCCGCCGAGGCCCAGGTGGTGGCCGCCGCGGCAGCCGAGCAGCTCCAGGCGATCGAGAACCTGTCGCGCAGCGCCATCCAGCTCTCGGGCAATGCCGAGCAGCTGGCCCGCGCGGCCCGGCTGGTCCGGTCCTGATGGCCCCGGGAACGTCCCGGATGCCTGATCGGCTGGTCTGGCAAGGGGTTGCGGTTACTCGAAGGCGGGTGCAAGATTTCGAGCCCCATCGCGCGTGGACGCGATGATCCGGTTTCCCGTCGGGGGCCGGCTCTTTGGCATCGGCGGGCTCGTGCTCATCGAGCCCGGCGGCATCATGGCAGCAGCAAGCAGGCAGAAGCGGCTAACCAAAACTCTCCGGGGAGAACACATGCGAAACCGTCTACTGAAGGCTGCTACGTCGTTGGCGGCGCTCGTGCCGACGCTGGCGCTCGCGCAGCAGCGACCGGCGCAGCAGCCACCGCGTCCGGCGCAGCAGCCGGCTCAGCGTCCCGCCCAGCAGCCGCAGCAGCGGCCAGCAATGTCGATGAGCGGAACAGCCCAGCGTGCCGGCGCAATCGAGCTGACCATTCAGCCGACCGTATTCATCGAGCGCGACGAGGCGCTGTTCAGCTATTTGTACAACCGAGTTTCGACGCCAGCAGACGCACCAGCGCGATTCCCGTTCGGAGTGACGGCTCGATTTGGCTATCACATCAACGAGAAGCTCGCGGTCGGCGCGAACCTCGGTTTCGGCGTGACCAGCGGCCTGACGCTGATCCAGCCGTCCCTGGGTGGCACTTATACGCTGCGGCCCGGCAATCAGATGAGTCCGTTCGTTACCGGCATGGTCGGCGCCTCGATGTTCTCGGGCGACGGCCCGGCGGAGAAGGCCACGGGCCTTGGTGTTCAGGTCGGTGCCGGCGTCCGGCGTTTCATGAATGAGAACGTCGCTGTGCGGCTCGAGGCTCGCGCCGGCATGGAGAGCTACTCCGACGAGAGCATAACGGCGATCGTTGGCTCGTTGGCCGGTGGCGTTTCCTACTACATGGGCGGCGGCCCGCCGCGTGACACCGACGCCGACGGCGTGCCGGATCGTCGCGACCGCTGCGCCAATACCCCCCGCGGCGCCACGGTCAACGCGCAGGGCTGCCCGAGCGACGCGGACCGCGACGGCGTCTACGACGGCCTTGACCGCTGCGCTAATACCCCCAGCGGCGCCCGGGTTGACGCCCAGGGCTGCCCGCTGGACACCGATCGTGACGGCATCGCCGATCATCAGGACCAGTGCGCCAACACGCCGGCCAACACGCCGGTGGACGATCGCGGCTGCCCGCGCGACTCCGACCGCGACGGCGTGCATGACGGCGCCGACCGCTGCGCCAATACGCCCGCCGGCACGCCGGTGGACGCCAACGGCTGCCCGCGCGACTCCGATGGCGACGGCGTGAACGACGCGGCCGACCGCTGCCCGAACACCCCAGCCAGCACGCCAGTTGATGCCAACGGCTGCCCGCGCGACGCTGACGGTGATGGCGTGCACGACGGCAATGACCGCTGCCCGAACACCGCCGCTGGCACTCAGGTTGATGCCAACGGCTGCCCGGTCCAGCGTGACGACGATCGCGACGGAGTCATCAACGAGCGCGATCGCTGCGCCAACACCCCCGCCGGCCGCCGCGTGGACGCCAACGGCTGCCCGATGGCTGAGTTGCCGGCAGTAGGCGCTACGATGCGTCTGGACGGAATTTCGTTCCGCGGCGCCACCACCACTATCCTGCCGACGTCGAACACGACGATCCAGGAACTGGCTCGCGCCATCCAGGCCGAGGTGGCCGCTACACCTAGCGCCCGGTTCGAAATCGGCGGTCACACCGACAACGTCGGAACCGCAGCCCGCAACCGACTGCTGTCGCGCAACCGCGCCGTGGCCGTGATGCGGGCTCTCACGGCGGCTGGAGCGCCGGCCTCGGCACTCACCGCACAGGGTTACGGTCCGGATCGGCCCGAGGTGCCAAACACCTCCGCAGCCAACCGCGCCCGCAACCGCCGCATCGAGATTCGTCGCTTGCAGTAGCGCACGGCGGCTGAGCAGGTGAACTTTGAAGCCCCGTTCCGGAGCAATCCGGAACGGGGCTTCAAACTTCAGAAATGACGGTCCTGATCGATGCGACTGATACCCGCCGTTGTGTCACTCGGCCTTTGCCTTGCGGGTCCACTGCGGGCCCAGCGCCCCGTCCCGGAGCCCGCCTCCGTGCTCGGCTTTGTGCCCGGAACCGAGCGGCGCCTGGTCGAATGGGAAACCATTGTCCGCTACTTCCGAGCACTCGACGCAGCTAGCAACCGCGTCACGCTCAGAGAACTCGGCCGCACCACCAACGGCCAACCCTTCATTGCCGCATTCATCTCGAGCCCGCGCAACCTCGCCCGGCTCGACTCGCTGCGCGCGATTCAGCAGCGGCTCGCCGATCCACGTTCCATACCGGATCAGCGCTCGCGCGAGCGCCTCATCAGACAGGGCCGCACGTTCGTCCTGATCACCTCTAGCATCCATTCCACGGAAGTCGGCGGCTTCTTCTCGCCCATTGAAATCGCTTTCCGCCTGGCGACGTCCCGCTCGCCCGAGGACCTGGCAATACTCGACCAGACCGTGGTCATACTGGTCCCGTCCCTGAATCCCGACGGCGTGACCATCGTTTCCCGCTGGTATGCCCGGACCCTGGGCACCCCATCCGAGGGGACGGCTCCGCCGGAGCTGTACCACCCGTACGTTGGACACGACAACAACCGCGACTGGTACGCGTTCACACAGGTCGAGACCCGACTGGTCGTGGACTCGATCTACGGCGTCTGGAAGCCGCAGGTCACGATGGACATGCATCAGCAGAGCGCCTACGGCGCCCGGATGTTCGTGCCCCCCTACCTCGACCCGGTCGAGCCTAACGTCGATCCGCTCATCGTCCAGAGCCTCAATGCTCTCGGCCTTGAGATCGCCCGCCGCATGACCCTAGACGGCTTCACCGGGATATCGGTGAACTCGACGTATGACGCCTGGACACCAGCGCGCGCCTATCAGCACTACCACGGCGCCGTCCGGATCCTGACCGAAACTGCCAGCGCGCAACTCGCCACCTCGATCACCTTGACCCCAGAAAGTCTCAGGACCGGGCGCGGATTCGAGCCGCGGACCGCCTCGTGGAACTTCGTCGCGCCCTGGCCAGGTGGGCGCTGGACACTGGCGGACATCATCCGATACCAGACCGCGGGCGCGATGGCGATGCTCGACCACGTGGCACGCCACGCGGAGCAGTGGCGTCGCACGTCCTTCCGCGTGCTGGAGCACGCCACCAGAGGCTGGGACGGCTGGCCGTGGGGTTACGTTATTCCTACGGCGAACCAGAACGAAACTGCGCTGCGAACGCTGCTGGAAATCCTGCGTCGCGGGCAGGTGGAGGTGCGCCAGGCGCTGAATCCGGTTGTGGTCGGCGGCGAGCGGCTCTCACCGGGTGTGTACGTAGTCTCGCTCAGGCAGCCGTACGCGGCGTTCGCCAAAGCGCTGCTCGAGCGACAGCATTATCCGGACCTGCGCGAGTATCCCGGGGGCCCCCCGCGCTCGCCCTACGACGTTACCGCGCACACGCTCCCGCTGCTGCTTGGTGTCAGGGTTCTCGCCGTACGCGAATCGCTCCCGGTCAACCTGTCGGCGCCGGTCAGGGTCGATCCACCCGTTATGCGCGCGCAGATTAGCAACGGCCGCGCGCGCGCGCGTGTGGGCCTGTACCGGTCGTGGGCCGCATCGATCGATGAGGGCTGGACGCGCTGGGTCTTCGACACCTGGGGCGTGCCCTACACTCCCGTGACCGACTCGGTGATCAGGGCTGGAGGCCTGTCGGCCCAGTTCGATGCAGTCATCATCCCCGACCAGTCGCCGCGGCAGATCCTCGACGGACTGAGCCCGCGGCGCTACCCGGCTGCCTATTCGGGTGGAATCGGCACCGCCGGTGTAGCGGCACTGCGCGAGTTCGTGGACGACGGCGGCACGTTGATCACGTTCAACCAGGCTTCGCAGTTCGCGATCGGCGCACTCGATCTTCCCGTGACGGACGTGCTGGCTGCGGCTTCGCCGCGCGAGTTCTACGCGCCTGGCTCGATCTTCCGGCTCGAACTGGACACCACCCACGCCATTGCGGCGGGTCTCGATCCGGCTAGCGTTGCCTGGTTCGAGGAAGGACCCGCTTTCGAGGTTCGCGACCCAACGCGCGTCACGGTAATTGGGCGATACCCGACGGATCCCGGCGCTGTGCTTCTTTCGGGCTGGGTGCTCGGCGCCAGCCACGTGGCCGGTCGGGGAGCGCTGCTTGAGGTGCGGCGCGGCCGTGGACGGGTCATCCTATTCGGGTTCCGGCCCCAGTATCGCGGCCAGAGCCAGGCCACCTACCCGCTGATATTCAACGCTATCAGGACCGCCGCCAGGTGATACTACAGGGACGCGACGGCCCGCTTCAAATCCTCCAGTGCCTGTTCGTCCAGGCAGTAGCACACCCGCGGACGGTCTATCTCGCCCTGGATCAAGCCCGCTTCCTTCAGAACCCTGAGGTGCTGTGAAACGGTGCTCTGCGCCAGCGGCAGCTGGTCCACGATTTCGCCGCAGGTGCACTCGCCACGCCGGGACTTGAGGTACCGCAGGATCTGAATCCGGGCCGGATGCGCCAGAGCCTTGCACAGCCGGGCGAGGCGGATTCCGGCGTCAAGGGTCGAAGTTGACATATCGGGAATATACGATGGAAGCCCTCTCCCGGGGGGGTAATCACCCCTCGCCCTCCCATGCCACGATCTTCCCGGCCAGAGCCGAGGCCGCGACCGTGTAGGGAGAGGCCAGGTAGAGCTGTCCAGGACCGCTGCGTCCGGGGAAGTTCCGGTTTATCGCGGAAATGGTGACGTCAGTCGGCTTCCGCGAGACCCCCGGTCCGGCGTTGATGCACGCGCCACACGACGGCTCGATAAAGACGGCCCCCACGTCCGCGAACACCTGGTCGTATCCGCGCTCACGACAGTACTCGAACACCTCACGCGATCCGCACTGGATGTAGCATGTCACTCCTTCGGCCACCCTGCGTCCGCGTTCCAGTCCTGCCTTGAAAACGCGGGCATACATGTCCATGTCTTCCTTTTTGCCCGCCGTGCAAGAGCCGGCGTACGCGATGTCTACCCTTACCTCACCGCCCAGCTCGTCGATGAAGAGGCCGTTTCCCGGGTCCCCGGGCAAGGCGATCATTGGCTTCAGACTCGAGGCATCTATCTCGATGACCTCCACGTACTCGGCGTCCGGGTCCGACGCCAGCCCCTCGCAAAGCCGCTCGGCCTCGGCGCGCTCCATTCCGCGCTGCGCGACCAGATAGTCAACCGTCTTCTCGTCAGGCGCGATTATTCCGGTGAAGGCGCCGACCTCGGCTGCCATGTTCGTCATCGTCGCCCGTTCATCGACGCTGAGCGCCTCGACGGCCTCGCCAGCATACTCAACGATCTGGCCGATGGCCTGGCCGTCCCTGACGTACGGATGGCGCAGGATCTGCAGCATGAAGTCCTTGGCCGTGACGTTCGCCGGCTTCCGGCCGCGAACCACGACCTTGAACGAGGGAGGAACCTGCACCCTGACATCGCGCGTGATCCAGCTGTTGAAGATCGCGGTCGTCCCGACGCCGAACGCGATGCAGCCGATAGCCCCCGCGTGCGGCGTGTGCGAGTCGGAGCCGATGATCAACTGGCCGGGTAACGCGTGGGCCTCGAGGATCTTCGAGTGACATATTGCCTCGGAGCCGGCCGCCGGGAGCGCCCCGGTCAGGTTCAGTCGCCGCTCCAGCTGGCCGTACAGCCGCACACCCTTGGCCGCCGCGAACTCACGCTGCTTGCGTTCCAGCTCCGCCGCGACATCGAGTAGACCCATGTCGCGGTGCTCCTGACGCATCACCTGGTCCAGGAACGTCAGATGGTCGCGGAAGAAGAAGATGCTGGACGGGTCGTTCAGCGGCTCGTCCGCTCCGACCAGCTGCTCGAAGAAGATCGCCGCCATAGGGGTGACGTACTCGTGACTGAAACGGATGTCGGTCTGGAAGAAACCCTCGTCGCCCGGCTGCACGGCCGGAACGCCGATTCTCCCGGCGGCGGCATCCACCACCCAGTGACGCGCGAAGATCTTCTCCGCGATGGTCATCGGACGCCGCGCGGTCTGGGCGACCGGAGCGGTCACGACGCCCTGCAGCCGCGCGACGTTGTAGTTGAAGAGCCCGCCGAACTCGATGATGTCCCGCGTGATCTGTCCTTCCCCCTCGGTGAACACCGACAGCGGAATCTCCTCACCGGCCTTCACTCGCTCCAGAACCGAGAAGTCAGTCGTGGTCAGAATGCCGAGGTTCTGACAGTTCTCCCTGTAGATACGCTCGATGCTCTCGCCGACGACGAGCTTTATGCCGGCGCACATCTCGGCGTATGGCGACTGCTCGCGCGAACTGCCCTTACCGCGCCGCTTGCCAGCTACCGACGCCACGAACCCGCCGCGCCTAACGCTCCCCCGCGTAATTGGAAATTGGTCGCCGGCCTTGAAGCCTAGGTACGGAAATTCGCCGAGGGTCTCATCGAAGTAGTAGCAGATGTAGGCCGGTGTGATCTCGTCGGTGGAGATGTTGTCGCGCAGCTTGATCGCGGGAGTCCAGTCCAGGTCCTGCCCGTCGAGCTGCGATTTGACCAGCGCCGGATCCTCGGTCAGATACAGAATCCGGCCCTGCAGGCGCACCGCGGTAGGCCGGCGGGTGATCCTCCGGTTCAGCAGTCCACTCTTCATATGCCTGAATGATGGATAGGCGCAGGTGGCGGCGGCAAGGATTTGTGGCACGGCCCGCGCCAGATATAATTGCGACCATGGCCGGACGTACCCTGGCCGCCGCCTCCCTCGCCGCGGCCGTCCTAGCGCTCGGATCTAGCTCCTCCAGCCAGGCAGGTTTGCGCGTCAGCCTGGTGGACACGGCGGTCATTGCCGCCGCGGAACTCGGAGAGCTGTCCGGGCTCGCGCCCTCGGATCGCCGCGGCGTCTACTGGGGTGTCAACGACTCTGGCAACGAGCCCCTGCTTTTCGCGCTGGATTCGGCGGGTCAGGACCTGGGATCAGTGCTCGTAGCGGGGGCAACCAACATCGACTGGGAGGACCTCGACCAGGGACCCTGCTTCAGCAGACCGGGCCGCTGCCTCTATATCGCCGACATTGGCGACAACTCCGCCAACCGCGGTTCGATCCAGGTTTACCGCGTCCCACTGCCGGAGCCGCCGGGTGCTGGAGCTCGGGGTAGGGTTTCGGTGCTGGATGTGCTAGAACTGCGCTACCCTGACCGGCCCCGCAACGCCGAGGGCCTTGTGGTATCGGAATCAGGCTGGCTGGCCGTGGTAACCAAGGAGCTGTTCGATCCGCCAGTGCTGTTTCGCGCCAGCGCCGCGCCATCGCGAATGCCCGTAGTGCTCGATGCCGTCACCCAGCTTCCCATGACCGCCAACGCAGCCGTTGGGCGACAGGTCACCGGAGCTGCCCTTTCGGCGGACGGTGAGTTGCTTGTGACCCGGACCTACGTGTCGCTCCACGCCTATCGGTTGCGCAGCACCGCCGTACCACTCACTCAGTCCGCCGGGGTAGCGATTCCGGTGGTCGAGAGCCAGGGCGAGGCGATCACCTTCGGCGCCCGCGACGAGCTGGTCCTCGGTTCGGAGCGGGGGACGCGCGGACACGCCATCATCCAGCGGCTCCGGTTCCAGGTGGAGCCGCTGCGCTGACGCGGCTCCTCACGCGCTTCGCGACCGCGCTACTCGTGACCGCCGCGGCCTCGGCGCTGGTCACCACGTCGCACCGGCGCGACGCGCTGCCCGCGCACGAAGCAACGCTACTGCGGCTCCGGAACGATGTGAACCTCCGTGCCGTGCGCGCCGGCCACGGCCCGTCGGTCCTTCTACTGCACGGATACGGCGAGTCACTCGTGTCGTGGCGCGCGATCTTCGACCGCCTGGCGCAAACCGCGGAGGTGGTTGCACTGGATCTCCGTGGCTTCGGCCTGTCCAGCAAACCGGACTCGGGTTACGACACGGAGACGCTGGCCCGCGACGTCCTTGAAGCTCTCAGCCAGCTACAAATGGACCGCGCGGTGCTTGTCGGTCACTCGCTGGGCGGCGCCGTGGCGAGCGCAGCGGCACTGCTGGCTCCCGACCGCGTCCGGGCGTTGGTGTTGATTGCTCCCGCGGTGGTCTCAGCGCCCGGCGTGATTCCCGACCAAAGCAGCCGTGAGGCAGCCATCGAACGGGTCCGTGCCGCGATCGCCCACTACGAGGCCCTGCGCACTCGCTTTTCCCCGCCGCACGATCCCGCCTGGCTTGCCGAGCCGTCCTCGGCGCTCACCTACATCCCGGGCGACGACCCCGCATATCGGGCCTCTCTCGCCGCCGTGCTTCGTGAGTTTGACTTCGCCTACCTGACGCCCGAGCGGCGCCAGCAACTACGGATCCCGGTCTTGCTGATCTGGGGCTCCTATGACCAGCTGTTCCCGATTAGCGGGGGCCGTATGCTCGAAGCCACACTTCCTCGAGCCAGGCTGGTGGAAGTTGCACGGGCATGGCACCGTCCTCACATCGAGCGACCCGACACTGTAGCGACAGTAATTACACAGTTCGTGAGGTCCCTGCACTAGACCAAGGGTAGGCCACCACGTAAGTTTGCCCGCCGTTTGGGCACTACCGCAAAGGTCCGTCCCGAGGAGGCCTTTCTGAACACCCCGGCGTCACACCGCGTGCCCGTGAGCTGGCTGATGACCCACGCCGGCCCTTCCATCCGCTACCGGCTCGCGACGGAGATCTTCCCCGGCCTGCTCGACCAGGCCGCGCTCGACTCGTTGCGAGAGCAGATCGAGTCCTCTCCAGCCGTTCGTGCGATTGTTAAGAAGCAGAAGGACACCGGCGCCTGGGGAGGCAACCTGCTTGGCACCTCACCCAGCAAGACGGCGGGAGTCAAAGACGTAGGCACCATACCGCAGTACCGCCGCCTGGTTGAACTCGCCGTCTCGCGGGACTCGCGCAGCTTGAAGCTCGCCTCACGGCTATTGTTCCGCCTGGTATCGCGCGATGAGGACCCTTCGCTTCTGTTCGAGTTCGCCCGCTACGACGACCATGAGCCCGGCACCGAGCCCTGGGTACGCATCATGCTGCGCGAGGCGGCGACAGCCGCGCTTGCTCACGGTGGCTACGGCGAGGACCCGCGGATCAGGGGCGCGGCCCACAAGATCCTCAATGAAGTCTCCGCCTTTATCCGGGGAGAACTGGCAGCGAACCCATTTGTGCGAAGCGGCAAGAGTTGGGCCCTCAACCCCCTGGCGTATCCTCCGTCTGTTTTCTCAGTGTCACTCCTAGCATACCTGCCAGCTGTTCAACGTGAGCGCGCCGGCCTCGTGGAGCGCCTCGGCCAGTACCTGACGACTCCGGCCAGCAAGAAGGCGTTTGTGGTACAGGCCGGAAAGAAGTCTTTGAAGGTGACGTCTTTCGTGTTGGGGGAGCCGATACACGTGACCGCATCGGGCCAGTGCGACGACCTTCCATTTGCGCTCTACTGGATGGAGATCCTCGCTCGGCTGGGGCTGCTGTCGGCTTCTCAGGCCGCCGCCAAAGTCTGGGCCCGGTTGGTCAAGGACTGCGACAGGGACGGCGTGTGGCACCCCAAGGGGCTCCGTGGCCTGCCCAGGTCTCCCTCGCCCTGGGCCTATCACATGTTCCCGCTGGATGGAGATTCGAAGAAGCCGGAATCCAGGCAAACGGACGTAACATTTCGAATGGCTCTTATTGCTCGTCTGGCCGGCTGGGAGCTCACGCAAACCTAGCTAGTCTTGACGCCATGGTGGTAGTGAGCCAAACTACCACATTGTGCTTGAGCGCTTCGGCTTCACTCCGACCGAGTCGCGGGTCTACGTCTCGCTTCTAAAGCTTGGTGTGACTACAGGTTATGCCATTGCCAACAACCTGAGGTTGGCACGGGCAAATGTGTATCATGCGCTGGAAGGGCTTGTCAGGCGTGGGGCGGCGCGAAAGCTCGGCTCATCGCCCAGTCGCTACTGCGCGGTAGCCCCTGATGAGCTCGTGCGGTCCCTGGAAGCAGAGGCGCGAAGAAACCTCGACCAGCTCCAGCGACAGCTGGCGGCGATCCGCGCCGAAGCGCCCTCTAGCGAGGGCGGTGCAGCCGGACCTGGCGCCATCGCCACGGCGGCGCAACTTCTGGAGTTGGCCTCCGAGGTTGCTGAACGAGAGCAGATGGAGCTTCTTGTTATCACGGGACCGTGGGCGAGCGAAGTCAACACGGCAACCGACCGCGCGCGCAGAAGGGGCGTCGCGGTTGCAGCCCTCGCACTCGGCACTCCAGCTCCGGTCGGAGCGGTGGTCCGTGAGGCAGACCAGCAAGATCTGTTGAGGCGCTGGGGAGGGCTACCGGTCCTGGTGGCGGGATCCAGCGCTAGCGCGGTAGTGGGCACAATCACTGGCCAGGTGTCAGCCAGTGGCGCGGCAGTTGAAACGCCGGGTGTCACGGCGTTCCTCAGGCACCTGGTTCGAAGGGAGCTTGCGAGCGGAGGGATGCTGACCGCGTGAGCGACGACGAAAGGCTCATCAACGCGCTGCGGGCGCTTCGCCAGGACTACCTCAGCGAGGCTCCCACGCGGGTCGCAGAACTTCGCGCCGAATTGCAGCGCCTCGAATCCGGCGACATGGACGGACTGCGCAACCTGGAGAGACTGCTTCACCGCCTGGCAGGCTCGGGTGGTTCTTATGGCCTTCCGGTCGTCACGGAGAGGGCGCGGGCCGGCGAACAGGATGCCCGGGCCATGCTCGCTTCGGGTTCGGCCCCTAGCAGCGCCGAGGTCGAGCGCCTGCGTGCGCACGTGGAGGCCGTCAGTCAGGCGTTTGCGGAAGCTCGCACCGACGATTCCGTCTTCAGCTAACACGGACGCCATGCGTACAATCCTGTTGGCCGCAGTGGTCTTGGCCGCTTGCGCCCCGCTCCTCGCCCAGCAGCCGCTGGACACGGCCTACACCCGACAGATCCGCGAGTTGACCAGCGCGCCGCAGTTCAACACCGAGCTTACCGATCACCTCCCCGCTGATCCGCGGTTGCCAACGCCGCTGCAGGTACTTGGCTACGTGCCTGGAACCGTTGGCCGGCTAAGCTATGTGGAGGACATCAACCGCTACTTCCGCGCACTTGACGCGGCCTCGCCACGGGTGCTGGTCTTTGAGGCAGGGCGCAGCGACGAGGGCCGAGAGCTGATCACCGTCGCGGTAGCGGACTCAGCGACGATCGCCGACCTGGACCGGTACCGCGAGATCACCCGTCGCCTTGCGGACCCGCGCGGACTGAGCGAGGCGGAGGCGCGGGCGCTGATCGCCCGTGGAAAGCCCATATACCACCTTACCGGCTCCATCCACTCGCCCGAGACCGGCTCTCCCGAGATGCTGATGGAACTCGCCTACCGGCTGGCCGCGTCGGAAACTGAGCTGATTCGTCTGATCCGCGAACGAGTTGTGGTGCTGATCACTCCGGTGCTCGAGGTAGACGGCCGTGACCGGATGGTGGACGTGTATCGCTACGGAAGGCGGCACGGCGTCAGACCTCCGTTGATCTGGTGGGGCCGCTACACGGCCCACGACAACAACCGCGACGGCATGGTGCTGTCCCAAGCACTGACGCGAACCGTCCTGGCCCAGTATTTCTACTGGCACCCCACCGTCATGCACGACCTGCACGAATCGGTGCCGTTCCTTTACACCTCGACCGGTACCGGGCCATACAATCCGGCGATTGATCCCATCACCGTGAACGAATGGCATCAGCTGGCCTTTCACGAGGTTAACGAGCTGACTCGCCGCGGACTGCCGGGCGTCTGGACGCATGACTTCTATGATGGTTGGGCGCCTAACTATGTGATGTTCATTGCGAACCTGCGCAACTCGGTGGGCAGGTTCTACGAGACGTACACGTCGTTCGGAGCCGAGTGCGACACCGCTCGCCTCCAGTCCAGGCAGACTTCCGTACAATGGTTCCGACCGAATCCGCCGATTGATCGCGTGCGCTGGTGCATTCGCAACAACATCAACTATCAGCAGTCAGGCGTCCTAGTGGCACTGGGTTTCGTGGCTGAGAACGCCAGCAGGATGCTCGAGAATTTCTGGGCGAAGTCACGGCGGGCCGTTGAACGCGGGCGCAGCGGCACCACCGCTTGGCTCATCCCGCGCGATCAGCCGCGCCGGATCGAGGCAGCGGAACTAGTGAACCTGTTGCGACTCCACGGCATCGAGGTGCACCGCGCCACCGACTCGTTTCCGGCAGCGGGCCGCCAGGTGACGCCGGGCGACTTTGTTGTCAGACTCGACCAGCCCTACGGGCCCCTGGCCAACAACCTGCTCGGAGTACAAACCTACCGCTCCACCGACCCGCAACCTTATGACGATACCGGCTGGACCCTTGGCTCGCTGCGCAATGTCGCTGTTGCCCCGCTTGCGGACACGACCATCTTCGGCCGTCCCCTGGAGCTGGTCACGTCCGATGTCTCGGTCAGAGGCTCGGTGGTGGATGGTGGTGGTGCTGGTGCGCTCCTAATTGGGGCTACGACGGAGAGCAACCTGACCGTACTGCGGTTTCGCCTGCGGGACATCCCGATGTGGGCCGCCGAGGACAGCTTTGTGACCGCCGGTCACGGATTTGCAGCCGGCTCCACCATCGTTCCGCTCACACGTCTCAGCCGGGACGCGGTTAGGAGAGTGCGCGAGACAGTTGAGTCGCTGGGCCTAACGGCGCTGTCGGTCCGAGATGTGCCGAACGTTCGGCGGCACGAGCTTGACGTGCCACGCATCGCGCTGGTGCATTCCTGGCTGAACACTCAGAACGAGGGCTGGGTTCGCTATGCGCTCGACCGCTTTGCCATCCCGTATCGCTACATCTCTACGCAGCAGCTTGGTGACAGCACGCTGCTGTCGCAGTTCGACGTCATAGTGCTCCCCTACATCTCGGCAGACATCCGCGGCATCGTCCACGGCCAGCCGCTCGCCGGTCCACCCTTGCCATGGAGGCGCAGCGCCGACACGCCTCATCTAGGCGTTTACAACGAGACCGCCGACGTGCGGCCGGGGATCGGCCTGCGCGGAATGAGCGTGCTGGAGCGCTGGATCGCGCGCGGCGGACTGTTCATGACCGAGGGCGCTACGGCCGGATTGGCTGTTGACTACGGCCTGGCGCGAGGTGTCTCAATCGTGGACGCCCGTAACCTGAGGGTGCGTGGCAGTGTTCTGAGATCGGTGGTGCGCGATCGCAGCAGCCCGATCACCTACGGATACCCGGACACCATCGCCGTGTATTTCAACACTTCCCCGCTGTTCCAGGTGGACACCGTGGGCTTGAGACCCAGCGAGCAGTACCGGGACTCCTCGTACGTGGCCGACCTGGCGCGCATGCAGCCGCGGGTCGTACTGGGTTTCCACGGCCGCTCCGACTCACTGCTGATCTCGGGCATGCTCGAGTCAGGGGGCGAACTCGCCGGCAGGCCCGCAGTGCTTGATGTGTCACATGGCCGCGGTCACGTGGTCCTGTTCGCCATTAGGCCCTTCTGGCGCTGGGAAACACAGGGTTCCTTCGCTTTAGCCTTCAACGCGATCCTGAACTGGAACGACCTGTCCACTGGCTGGCCGCCCGCAGCTGGCGGCAGACGCAGCCGGTGACGGGACCTCGACCCCGGAGCGGTTGACCGAGCCCGGGGGACCGACTATTGTGTCAACCAAATGGTTGGCAGGCGCGGTTCTCCCCGCGATCGCCGTTCGGAAATCATAGCGGCAGCCCGGCGCGATTTCGGCAGCTCCGGCTACCGCGGCGCCCGCATGGAGCGCATCGCTGAGCTGGCCGGGGTGAACAAGCAGCTCCCGTTTCACTACTTCGGCTCCAAGGAAGGCTTGTTCAGCGCCACGCTTCCCAGCCTGCTGGAGGCCCTAACGCCCCACCTGGACCCCGGTCTCAGCCCCCCAGAGGCTCTCCGTCGTTCGCTCGAACACATTGAAGCTGGCGCCGTGCGTTATCCAGGCACGGTAGCGATTCTCGCGCAGCGCGATTCAGATGGTGATTTCCCCCGCGCAGCGGCTAGCGCGGTTGCAGCCTGGCGCACGGCTATGGTCAGGGTCCTGGCGGCAATCCTGTCGGAGGGCCAGCGCCGCGGTTTCTTTCGCGATGACATTGACCCGGAGTCTACTGCCCGGTCCGCCTTGGCCACGGCCCTCGGCATGGCGGCCGCAGGCCATGAGGCCGCCGCCGGGGCGCTGTCTGGGACGATCTATGCTGAGCACTGCTCCTGGCGTTAAGCTGGTGACGGTTGCCGCACTGTCAACCGTCTGGTTGATACCTTGTGTGGCCGCTGCCCAGCCCCGTCCGGACACGGTCCGAATTGTTCGCCCGCCGCAGGCCACGGTGGTCTACGACCGCACCGGCGGCCTGATCGGGGAAATCGGGCCGGAGGTCCGCACTTGGGTCAGGCTGGTCGATCTGCCTGCCCATGTGGGCCAGGCGTTCGTGGCAATCGAGGACCGTCGCTTCTATCAGCACGATGGGGTCGATGTGGTGGGGATCGTCGGGGCGCTGCGCGACAACCTGCTGCGCGGCTTCGGGTCTCGCGGGGCGAGCACCATTACCCAGCAGCTAGTCGGGGCCATGGGCCTGGTAGATCGCCGCGACATCTCCCTGGCGCGCAAGCTCCGCGAGGCGGAGTACGCCCGGGCCCTGGAGCGCCGGCATACCAAGGCCGAGATCCTTGAGGCCTATATCAACTACATCAATTTCGGCCGCGGGTGGTACGGCATCGAGGCTGCGGCGCGCCACATCTTCGGAAAGCAGGCTGCCGACCTCACCCTCGCGGAGGCAGCGCTGCTCGCCGGGCTGCCTAACTCACCGTCAAATCTGGATCCGCGCCGCAATCCGGCCGGGGCGGTGCGACGCCGGAACCTCGTGCTGCGGCGCATGGAGGAGCAGCGTTTCATTACTGCCTACCAGAGACGGATGGCCGAGGCCGAGCCGCTCCGGCTCGCACGCGACGACGGTTACTCCGTTCGGGCTCCGTGGGTCCTCGAGTGGGTTCGCCGCTGGCTCGCTGAGCGCCATGGCCTGAGTACCGTCAATACTGGCGGCCTGCAGGTGTACACGACGATCGACCCTGGTCTCCAGGCCGCGGCAGCCACCGCGCTCGCGGCAGGCCTGGCGCGCGTGGAGTCGCTGCCCGGGTACCGTTGGCCCCGTTACAGCCCTGGGGCGCGGAGCACGGCCTCGGGCCCGACCAGGGCGGCACGAACTCCATACCTCCAGGGGTTGATGGTAGCGCTCGATCCCGCAACGGGTGACGTGCTTGCGCTGGTTGGCGGACGCGATTTCAGGGATTCGGAGTTCAATCGCGCGGTGCAAGGGCTGCGTCAGGCTGGCTCGGCCTTCAAACCTTTCGTCTTCGCAGCTGCTTTGGCGGCCGGCATCGCGCCGAACCTGTTGCTGGAAGACGCGCCCATCGATCTGCCACGTGGAGACGGCACTCGCTGGCGCCCGGAGAATAGCGACGGGAGCTGGAGTGGTCAGGTCACGCTGCGTCTTGCTCTGGTCCGCTCGATAAACATCCCGACTATCCGTCTGGCCTTGCTGGTCGGAATGGACTCCATCGCCGCGCTCGCCAACCGACTGGGGCTGTCCACGCCGATACCGCCCTACGCCGCGAGCGCGATAGGCGCCGCCGATGTAAGACCAATCGAGCTGATATCGGCCTACACCGCCTTCGCGACACTGGGCTACTGGACTCCACCCCGGCTCGTAACGGTGGTGCAGAACGCCGAAGGCATCCCGGTCTACGACCAGTCGCTTCCGCCGCAGAGCAGCTTGGTACTGGATCCGCGGATCGCCTATCAGGTAACCAGCATGCTACAGGAGGCGGTAGACCGCGGCACGGGGACCGCGGTTCGACGCGTGGTACCACGCACCATTCCCGTGGCCGGAAAGACCGGAACCACGAACGACAACGCCGACGTGTGGTTCATTGGATACACTCCGGACCTAGTGGCCGGCGTCTGGCTCGGTTTCGACCGGAGGCAGACGATCATGCCCGGCGCCTTCGGCGGCACGCTGGCTGCACCCATCTGGGCACAGTTCGCGCGTGATGTGTATCGTACGCGCCCGGCCCCGAACGACTGGACTCCTCCGGCCGGCCTCGTGGCGGTACGGGTGCGGCGCAGCGACGGCCGGCCGGCCGGAGCAGAGCCGGCCGACAGCACGGTAACGGAGTGGTTCCTGGAAGGCACCGAGCCGACGCCGGGTGCGATCGCTAATCGCGTCCTGCGCCGGCTCGGCACATTGTTAGGCATCGCTCCCTAGGCAACTCTTAACCAGCCTTGCGGGCCGCGTTGGTCGGCGCGGTTCTGGGCTTCCTAGACCTTCCGCAGCAGTTCGCTGACCACTTTGGACTCGGGGCTCACCAGGGCCAGGTTCAGCACCTCGTCCAGCGTCTCCACCGGGTGGAAGACGAGCCGGCGCCGGATCTCCTCGGAAAGATCCTCGAGATCCGGGTCGTTCTGCTTGGGCAGGATGATCTCGCGGATTCCGGCGCGCGCGGCCCCGAGTACCTTCTCCTTCAGCCCGCCGATCGGAAGGACCCGGCCGCCCAGCGTGATCTCGCCTGTCATCGCGACATCGTGACGGACGGCTCGCCCCGTCATGGCGCTGACCAGCGCCGTGGCCATGGTAACGCCGGCCGAAGGCCCGTCCTTCGGCACCGCGCCCGCGGGGACATGGATGTGAACCTCGCGCTCCTTGATCAGCTCCTCAGCCACGCCCAGTGATGCGGCCCGAGTGCGGGCGTAGGTGAGCGCCGCCCTCGCTGATTCCTTCATCACGTCACCGAGGTGGCCGGTCAGGACCAGGTCGTTCTTACCTGGAACGAGGGAAGCCTCCACGAACATGATGTCGCCGCCCATCGGCGTGTAGTACATGCCGGTGGCGACGCCGACCGCGTCCTGGGCCGCAGCCCGCTCCGGGTGAACCTTGGGCCGCCCCAGCATCTCGGTGACCAGCGCCTCGTCCACCACGACTCGCTCGACGGCTCCCCCGGCGATCCGTCGCGCCGACTTCCGCGCCAGCCTCCCGATCTCGCGCTCCAGCTGCCGCACGCCTGCCTCACGAGTGTATCCGCTGATGACCTGCGCAAGCGCCGCCTCGGTTAGCTCGAACTGACTAGCCGCCAAGCCGTTCTCTTCCATCTGGCGCGGGATCAGGTAGCGCTTGGCGATAGTTGCCTTCTCTTCCTCGGTGTAGCCGTTGAACTCCACCAGCTCCATCCGGTCGAGCAGCGGGCCCGGAATGCCCTGCACGAAGTTTGCAGTCGCTATGAACAGCACCTCCGACAGGTCGAACGGGACCCCAAGGTAGTGGTCCGTGAAGGAGTCGTTCTGGGCCGGATCCAACACTTCCAGCAGCGCCGCAGCGGGATCGCCTTGGAACGACACGCCAAGCTTGTCGACCTCGTCAAGCAGGAACACCGGGTTCCTAGTGCCGGCCTGCTTCATGCCCTGGATTATCCGCCCCGGCATGGCGCCCACATAGGTCCGCCGGTGCCCGCGGACGTCGGCTTCGTCCCGCGCTCCACCTAGCGAGATCCGCACGTAACGCCGGCCCATGGCCCGTGCGATCGACTTCGCGATCGAGGTCTTGCCAACTCCAGGCGGCCCGAGAAACAGCAGGATCGGCCCCTTGGCCTTGTCGTCCTCGCCCACCGGCACGGCGTGCTCCCCAGTGATCACCTTCTCCTGTCTGGGTCTGTCCTCCGAATCTCCCGCGTCGCGCGCCTTTTGCCGCAGCTGCCTAACTGCAAGAAACTCCAGTACCCTCTCCTTTACGTCCTTCAGACCGTAATGGTCCTCCTCGAGCACCTGCTCGGCACGCGCCTGGTCGAGCAGGTCTTCACTACGCTTGTTCCACGGCAGCTCGGCGATCCACTCCAGGTAGGTGCGGATGACCTGTGCTTCCATGGACTCCTTGGACGTCCGTTCTAGCCGCGACAGCTCGCGCTGGACCTCCTTGCGAGCCGCCTCGGGCAGCTCCAACTGCTCGAGCTTGGCGCGCAGATCGTCCATCTCCTTCTCGTCGTCCGCCTCGCCAAGCTCCCGCTTGATGGCCTTGATCTGCTCGCGCAGATACATCTCCCGCTGCCGCTCGCCGATCTCTTCCTGGACCTGGGACTTGATGTCCTCCTGGGCCTCTGTAACCGCGATCTGTCGCTGCACATGCACCAGGACCCGCCGCAACCGCGTTTCGACGGAAAGAGTCTCAAGCAGCTCCTGCCGCTCCGATGTCTTCACCTCGAGGTAGCCCGCAACCAGATCGGCGAACCGCCCAGGATCCTGCACCTGGCCAAGGACCTGCTGAATCACTTCCTCGGGAAGCCCGCTCTTCTGGCCCAGCTCCGCCGCGCGCTCCCGCGTCTCCTTGTACAGCGCCTGGAACAGAGCGTCGTCGGGATCCTGCGGAGGGATGTCCTCGGCTTCGACCAACACTGCTTCCAGCGCCCCGTCACGATCGGTGTAGTGGAGCGCGCTGCCGCGGTACTCGCCGTGAAGCAGCAGCTGGATGCCACCCAGTCCACGCTGGATCTGACCGATCTTGGCGACCGTCCCGATCGTATACAGGTTGGCGGCCGAAACCTGATCGGATGTGTCCTTCTGCGTGACGGCGAAGATCAGTCTGCGCTCGTCCTTCAGCGCGCGTTCGACAGCGCGCAGAGTGCCAGGGCGACCGGCATTGATCGGTGAGGTCACGCCGGGGAACAACACGAGGTCCCGCAGCGGAAGAACTGGGAGTGTGAGTCTTTCGGACATCTGGGTCGCCTTCTTTCGGCACAGGTTGCGAGTCGGTGTCTATTTAATTGATCGCACCGACTGTGCCACCGCGCGGCGTGGAACTTCCGCCAAAGTGGCAGCCGCCCTTGGCACCAATGTTGCCCAACCTCTAACCCACCACTAATCTATGGCCGTGCTCGAAGCTCGTCTCGCCCAGGCAGTTGGGAAGGATTACACGATCGAAGGCGAGATCGGGCGTGGCGGCATGGGCGTGGTGTACCGGGCCCGGGACGAGCGGTTGAAGCGCCCGGTGGCTATCAAAGTTCTGCCTCCTGAGCTGGCCTTCCGATCAGATATCCGGACCCGCTTCTTGCGCGAGGCGGAGACCGCCGCGCGGCTGTCGCATCCGCATATCGTGCCAATCCACACGGTCGGCGACGCTGCCGAGCTGGTGTACTTCGTCATGGCATACGTGGATGGCGAGTCGCTGGCCGTGCGGCTCAAACGGCGCGGCAAGCTGTCGATCGAGGAGGCGCGGCGGGTCGCCAAGGAGACCGCCGATGCCCTTGCGGCCGCGCACCAGCAGGGTGTGATCCACCGCGACGTGAAGCCGGACAACATCCTTCTTGAGGGCACTCGGGGCCGCGTAATCGTGACCGACTTCGGCATCGCAAAGGCGCTGAGCGCCGAGGGCGGGACGCTGACAGAGGCCGGAGTGGCCATCGGGACGCCGGCATATATGAGCCCGGAGCAGGCGGCGGGCGATCGTGAGATTGACGGCCGCTCGGACCTCTACTCGCTGGGCGTGGTCTCGTATCAGATGCTCACCGGTGAGCTGCCGTTCCAGGCGCCCTCGGTGGCTGCGCTGCTGATGAAGCAGATCGGCGAGCGACCGGCGCCCGTGGACCGGCGCCGGCCAGAGGTCCCGCCGGAGCTGTCTCAGATCATCATGCGCTGCTTGGAGAAGGATCCGGAGGATCGCTGGCCAACTGCTGACGCGTTGCGGCGCGCGCTCGAAACCAACACCTACACGGCCCCTCCGGTGCGCGCGGGACGCTCGCCGCGACGCGTTTCCGGCGCGACGGGTGAGGACTCGCCTCCGCCGCCGGCGCCTCGTTCTCCCGTCGAACGACTCCCGCGCTCGAGCAAGGACGTGCGCCGGCTCGAGCGGAGACTGGAACGTTCCGAGCGGCACGAGCGCAAGCTCTCAGACAAGGAGCGAGAGGAGCGCGAGATAGCCGAACTGGCGGCCAAGACCGGCGAGCCGATCATGGTCACGCGGTTCCGTGCCCGGGCCGCCACGTATGCCGCGGTCAACGGAATGCTGATTCTCATCAACGCCTTCGGGGATTTCAGCCCACCGTGGTCGCTGATTGTGGCGGGATTCTGGGGGATCGGCGTTGCTAAGGACTACGCCAAGCTCTGGATGGCGGGCTACTCCTGGCGGGATGTGATCGAGAGGCCTCCGGCGCCGGACGCGGTGGTCGTGAGGACGGGTGCCGTGTCAGCTGCGGTCGGACGACGGCGAGACCTGCCACCGCCCACCGATGCCGAATTCGGCGCTAATGCAGCGGCGCTCTCGCAGGCGCAGGCTGACCGAGCCGCAGTGCTCGCGATGCTCGGGCGACTCTCAAAGGAAGAACGCAAGATGCTCCCCGAGGTTGAACCAACCGTCAACCAACTGTATGACAGGGCGGTAGAGCTGGGGCGCACGCTTGCCTCGCTGGAGCGCGACATCGACGCCAGCGCACTCGACAAGATCGACCAGAGGCTGGGCGAGCTGGCGGGCGAGCCCGATTCACCTGACCGGGAACGGCGGCTCGCGCTGTACCAGCAGCAGCGCCAGAAGCTGGCCCAGCTCATCGAGCGCCGCTCGAAGCTGCAGGCTCAGTTCGAGTCGTGTGTGATCGCGATGCAGAACGTGCGGTTCGATCTGCTGCGGCTGAAATCCGCCAGCATTACCGAGGTCCTCGGCGATCTCACAACGGCCACGCAGACGGCCAAGGCGCTGTCGCGCGAGGTGGACGCAGTCATTGACGCAGCGGGAGAGGTCCGGCGCCTGACTCGTCAGTCTGAGCGCTGATTCACGAAGCCGCGCAGATCCGCAGCAGGTTCGCCAGCTCCATGTTGGTCCATCCGAAACGCGGCAGTTCGTCAGCCAGTTCCAGCGCCCTTCCACAGCGTTGCCGACCCCAGCGCAGATTCGCCACCACCGCGCCACGATAAGCCAGCTCCCAGGCGGGCAGCGAGTTGACGGCCGTTTCCAGCACGGTTACGGCCAGCGGAGGAGGTGCGAAATCGGCGATGCGACGCAACGCGTTTTCAAGCGTGCCTGGGAACGGTGAGGCGATGGTCGGACGCAGCGCCCTGAGCGAGCGCATGACGTAGGCTGCGGCCCGCTCCCAGTCGGCGCCGTCGGCCGCTGCTTGGGCGAGCGCCGCGAATGCCTGTACCGAATCGCCGCCAGATGCGGCAACGCGTTCGAGGAGCGCGAGCCCCACCTCGGTCTGTTCGGTGTTGGCCAGCGCCAGTCCGGCGCGCAGCAGCCACTGCGGGTTTCCGGGCTCGCCCGCCAGCGCCGTTCGCAGGTGCGGCACAGCCCGATGGAAATCCCCGCGCCTAAGGTAGACTGTTCCCAGCACGCCCCGATTGCGCGGCGAATCCTCCAGGCCCAGCGCCGCCTCGGCGAACTGGAGGGCGTGGCGACTGTCGGGCGGCAGCGCAACGGCCAGGGCCGCCTGCCAGTCCCCCGGCCTTCGCTGCCAGGCGCCCGCTAGGTTAGGCACCGAGTCGCCGACGGCTTCCCGCAGTGACATCAGCGAATCGAAGACCGACGAGCCACGCTGGGTGGGACCCAGCAACGCCCGTGCGGCTACGAACTCCAGTGAGGGGCGGTTATCGTCGTGCGAGAAAGCCGCCGTGCCGGCCAGGGCGGTGGTGCCGATGTCGCTCAACACGAAGTAGCCGAACAGGTCGGCAGGCACCGAAGCCGGGATCCAATCGCGCATCGCTTCGGCCACCGGACCGGCTTCGAAATGCGCGGCCACTCTCTCGTGACGCCAGACGATGGGGCGATCGCTGGCAAGGATGATCAGGTCGCTGGTGTTGGAGTGCCAGATCTCCACGTGTGGGAACACCGCCCGCAGGTTCGCCACGATGACAGCCACAACGCTCACCGGAACGCGGTACGTCTGCACCCACTGCGACAAGATTCCTCCCGGCGCCAGTCGGCTCCTGACAATCCGGAAGAACTCGCGAGTGTAGAGCGAAGCCACCCCCGCGATCCAGGGATTCGATGGTTCGCTGACGATGATGTCATATGGCTCGCCGGCGAGCTGCAGTGCGGAGCGAGCGTCATCGTTTATCACGCGGACTCGTGGATCCGAGAGCACGTTGCGGTTCACGCTTTCGAAGAACCGGGACGCCTCGAGTACACCTTCCTCGATCTCCGCGATGTGCAGTTCGCGTATCCCTTGCACGTCCGCCAGGGTTCGTGCCGTGACTCCGCTGCCGTAGCCGATCACGAACGCGCGGCCCGGTTCGGGGTGTGCCAGGCCGGGCAGCAGCCCCAGCATAACCTGGGTGTCCATGTCCGCGTTGGTGGACGCGTCCGTCTTGCCATTGGTCTTGAGCCAGGTGGAAACCGCCGAGCGCCAGACGGAGATTGTCGCGTTCCACCCCTCGTCGTAGAGCAGCTGCTCCTGGCCAAAGCCGCGCAGGAACTGGTCCAGTTCGACACGTGACATCCGCTCCCTGCCGTAGATGGCTGGTCCCCGATCGAGCAGCCGGCTCGACCACGCCGGAGTGAGGACGGCGATCGCCACCGCGCCGATGGCCAGGATCACGGGCAGGCGCTCTCCCGGCGTGGGCACCCCCGTTTCCCCACGTTCGCGGTACAGGTGCCATGCCATGACGGCTGCGCAGGTGGCGGTGATGGCCACCCCCAGTACCAGGGTCCGCTCGCTGCCTATCAGGTGAATCAGCACGAATCCGGTCACGATCGAGCCCAGGATCGAGCCCAGCGTGTTGGCGGCGTAAGCTCGTCCGGTTTCCGTTCCCGCCTGCCCGGTAGCGCGGGCGGAGAGCTCGGCCAGAATCGGGAAGATGAGCCCGAGTCCCAGCGCAGGCGGAACCACCACTAGCACCAGCGGCACGGTATGAAGCGCGATGAGCTCACCGCCCGTCAGGAACGGCACCTGCAGCGTGGCAATGATGTAGACGGGAAGCGTGCGGAAGAATGGGAAGATCAGCGCAGCCGTCAGCGCAACCGCGCCCTGCACGATTGCCGCCTTGATCAGCAGGGCGCGCGCCGGCTTGCCGTGGCCCACGGCGATCAGGCTCCCAAGACCGATGCCCAGCAGGAAGCAGGCCAGGATGGTGGTGAATGCGTAGGTCGAGCTGCCGACGACCATGATCAGCGTTCGTGTCCACGCGATCTCGTACAGCAGCGATGCGAACGCGGTGATCCCGATCAGCCAGATCGCCAGTTTCCGCGTGGCATCACTCGCGCCCAGGTTTACCGCGGCCGGAGCCACCTCGGCTTCCTCAGCTACCTCATCCAGACCCATGCCGACCGCCGAAGCGGCCGCCATTTCCCCGGTCGCACCCATCGTCGGTTCCGGATGCTCGCGCGAAGCCGCGATCGCGATCCCACCCAGGGCAAAGTTGAGGAGGCCGCAGGCGACCAGCGACTGCCATAGTCCAACGTGCTCGACCAGGACCACGCCGGCCAGCACGCATCCGGCCACCCCACCGACCGTGTTCAGGCCGTAGAACAGGGCCAGTTCGTGCCGTAGCCGGTCGCGCCGCTGACCGGCGAACGCCCGGGTAAGGACGGGAAGCGTGCCGCCCATCAGAAAAGTCGGGACCAGCATGACGATGAAGGCGACCACCGCCTTGATCGCCGTGGCAACCCACAGCCCCGGCTCCAGCGCCCGCGCCAGTGCGATCCAGGCGGCGCCCACATTGGCGAAGATCAGAGGTGACAGGATCCCGAAGCCGCCAATCAGCAGCTCCAGCAGGCCGTAGACGTGGGCCGGGTTGCGGTGACGGTCGATCCTGCGACCTAGTACCCAGGCCCCCAGGCCCAGGCCTCCCATGTACGTCGCGACGACCGTCGTTATGCTGTGGATTGTAGAGCCAAAGAACTGCTGAAGTTCACGAATCCATAGCTGCTCATAGATCAGCCCGGCCGCCCCGGAAAGAAAAAACAGGGCACCGAACAGCGCATACCGCGCCGTCGTTGGGGCCGCCATCAGAACGCGGCCAGTTCGCGAATTGCTGCGGCGAGGTCGGAAGTCTGCGGCAGTATCGCGTCTTCGAGCTGCGGGGCGTAGGCAACGAACGAGTCGAGGGAAGCGACCCTGCGAACCGGAGCGTCGAGCCACGCAAACAGGTCGTCGGCGATCCGCGCCGCGAGCTCCGCGCCGTAGCCCCAGCTCTTCGCGTCCTCGTAGGCCACGATCACCTTGTTGGTCTTGCGAACGCTGGCAGCAATTGCCTCCCAGTCCACCGGAGAAAGCGATCGCAGGTCGATTACTTCGACGCTGATTCCGTGGCTTTCAGCGGCTTCCTTGGCAGCGACCAGTGCGCGCTGTACCACAGCACCGTACGTGACGATCGTCAGGTCACGGCCCTCGTGTACCGTCTTCGCCTTGCCGAACGGAATGCAGAAGTTCGGGCCTGGATACGGTGCCTTGTTGTAGGTCTGCCGGTAGAGGTGCTTGTGCTCCAGGAACAGCACCGGATCGTCGCAGCGGATCGCGGTGCGCAGTAACCCGTTCGCGTCGAGCGCCGTGCTGGGGCAGATGACCCTGAGGCCCGGCACCGACGTGAACACCGACGCCCCGGTCTGCGAGTGGTAAGGCGCGCCACCCTTCAGGTATCCACCGTATGTGACCCTCACGACAACGGGCGCGCTGAACGCGTTGTTGGAACGCCACCTCAGATTTGCAAGCTCGTTACGCAGCTGCATGTAGGCGGGCCAGATGTAGTCGAAGAACTGGATCTCGACCACCGGCTTGATTCCGCGGGTCGCGAGCCCGATCGCGCGACCGATGATATTGGCCTCCGCCAAGGGCGAGTTGTAAACCCGTTCGTCGCCGAACATCCGCTGCAGGCCCCAGGTCACCTTGAAGACCCCGCCCTTGCCCTTCACTTGGTCGAGATACTCCGAGCGCGAAACGTCCGCCACGTCCTCACCGAAGACCACGATCCGCGGATCGCGTGCCATCTCGTCCTTGAGACACAGGTTCAGCAGGTCAACCATTGTGGTCGGATCACCGCTGAACTGTGGATCGTCCTCGGTGTCGAACGACTCGGACGTCGGGTCCACGTCGGGCGAGTACACGAAGCGCAACGCCGTTTCCGGCGCTGGCTGCGGCGCTCCGAGCGCCGCATCGGCGGCAGCCTCGACCGCCGCATCCACCTCGGCTCTCAGCGCGTCGATTTCAGCCTGCGTGGCGCTGCCATCGGCGAGCAGCCGCGCGGGGAACGTCACCAGCGGATCGCGCTTAGCTTCCTGCTCGCGCTCGGCTGCCGGCTTGTAGAGCACCTCGTCGTCCGACAGCGAGTGAGAGTAGGGCCGGATCACACGAGCATGTACCAGCGCCGGGCCCTTCCTCTGGCGACACCACGCCGCGGCGCGATTGAGACCCTCGTACGAGGCGACCGGATCACATCCGTCGAGTTCTTCCACGAACAGGTTCGGGAACCCGCGAACCAGCCCCGATATCGATCCGCCCGGAGTGTTGACTTCCACGGGAACCGAAATCGCGTAACCATTGTCCTCGATCAGGAACAGCACCGGGAGCCTGAGATTGCAGGCGCTGCTAAGCGCCTCCCAGAACTCGCCCTCGGAAGTAGTTCCATCCCCGAGCGAGCAGTAGACGACCTCGTCTCCCTTGATACGCTGATCGCGGTCGGCGATCGCGGTAATGCGGTCGTAGCGCAACCATGCTTCGGCGCAACCGACCGCCTGAAGGCACTGGGTGCCGGTCGGGCTCGACTGGCTCACGATGTTGAGCGCCTTGTGACCCCAGTGCGAGGGCATCTGGCGCCCGCCGGAGTTGGGGTCGGCCTCGGCGCCGACGGCCGAGAGCAGCATCTCGGTAGGCGTCATCCCGAGCGTCAGGCACAGGGCCCGGTCGCGGTAGTATGGGTAGAACCAGTCGTATCCGGCCCGCAGCACCTTGCCGGCGGCGACCAGCACCGCCTCATGACCAGCACCCGAGATCTGAAAGAAGATCTTATTCTGACGCTTGAGCTGGATCTCCTTGTCGTCGAGTCGGCGCGAGAGGAGCATCAGCCTGTACATCTCAAGCAGATCACGCTTGGCCAGGCGGTGCGGCGCGGTCTCGGTCCTCGAACGGGTCGCCATAAGGGGCGAAAGCTACCCGGCCGCCAACCGCGGCTCAACTTCCCTCATAAACGACCCGGCCACCAACCACGGTTGCCCGAACCCGTGCGCTCGCCAGCCGCTCTGGTGGAAGCCCGAACAAGTCCCGGTCCAGGAGCACGAAATCCGCCAGCAACCCCTCGCGCAGCGTGCCGATCTGCTGATCCTGGAATCCCGCCCACGCCACCGCGGACGTGTAAGCCCGGAGCGCCTCTTCGAGGGTGATCTTCTGGGCCGGCACCCAGCCATCCGGGTTGCGACCGTCAAGCGTTCGCCGCGTCACCGCCGCGTACAACCCCTCGAGCGGATTGAGGGGAGCCACGGTCCAGTCGCTGCCGAATGCCAGCCTGCCGCCGGCATCCAGCAGCGAGCGAAACGCGTAGGTGCCAGCCAGCCTGGCCGAGTCGAGGCGGTTTCCGGCCCACCGGCCGTCGTCAATCACGTGGTACGGCTGCATTGACGCGGTCACGTCGAGCTGGGCGAAACGGGCGATGTCCGCATGCCTCAGGTGCTGCGCGTGCTCGATCCGGGCTCGCCGGTCCCTGCGGCCGTTGACGGCAACCGCCGCTTCGAAGAATCCCAGCAGCATGGCGTTCGCCCGATCGCCGATGGCGTGAATCGCCAGCTGGAGTCCGGCGCTGTCGGCGCTGATGACCTCCTGCCGGCGGCGCGCCGAGTCGGTTACCAGAAGTCCGCGCGTCCCGGGAGCGTCCAAGTACGGCTCGAAGAACGCCGCCGTCGTCGAGCCCAGTGATCCGTCCATAAAGCCCTTCAAGCCGCCCCAGGAGAGCCACTCGTCGCCGCGTCCAGCCACTCTCACGGTGTCAGCCAGCCGCCGCCACGTTTCGATAGGCACGTAGACACGGATGCGGACGATCAGCGCACTCCGGTTGTGGGCGCGCCGCAACGCGGCGAAGTCACTCCAGTCGCCCATCACGTGGACGTTGGTCACGCCTAGCGAGACGGCGTGGCGCATCGCCCGGCTCAAGGCACTGTCGGTCTGCTCCTGAGTGGGAGGAGGGATGGCCTGGAACATTCGGGCCATGGCGTTGTCCTTCAGCACGCCGGTCGGCTCGCCAGTCAGAGAGTCGCGCACTATCTCCCCGCCAGGCGGCGCCGCGGTTTCGCGCACGATCCCGGCGCGCATCAGCGCCAGCGAGTTGGCAACGCCCATGTGCCCGTCCAGCCGCTGGACGAACACTGGGTTGTGGGGTGAGACCGAGTCTATCCACTCGCGACGCGGCAGCGGTGAGCCGCGCCACCTCTCGTGATCCCAGTCCCCCCCGAGGATCCACTCGCCCGGCCGCAGGTTGCGCGCGTACGCTGCGATGCGACGTACGAATTCCTCGGGCGTGTCCGCATCACGCAGGTTCACGGACACCAGCTGAAATCCGCCGCTGATGAAGTGAGTGTGCGCGTCTGCGAACCCGGGAGTGACCAAACCAGGGCCGTTGTCGAGCACCCTGGTGCCGGGGCCGGCCATACGCGCGATCTCCCCCCGCGAACCCAGGGCCACTATTCGCTCCCCACGCACCGCAAGCGCCTCGGCCCACGGGCGAGTCGAGTCGCCGGTCCAGATCCGTCCGTATACGATGAGCGAGGCAGGCTGCTGAGCGGCCAGGGGAACCGCGGCTAGTGCGAGTAGGGGCGTGAGAAATCGGTGCATGAGTGTAGAATGATGTATGGGCCTGCCGACAACGCTAGTGCTCGCAGCGGTGCTGACGCAGGGGGCCACCCGCGACACCCTCGTGTACAGCATGCTCATTCAGCCGCATGGACCGCACGTCACGGTGGAGGCCCGTCTTACGACGTCGGGTCCCGGGACCGTGCAGCTCACCGTGCCAGCAACCGGTGCCGGGGGGACGAGGCTCGCAGGCCTCACGGTGACCGACGACGCAGGTCGGCCAATCCAGCTCCGTCGCTCCGGGCCGACAGTCGTGGTCGAACCGAGAGGCCGTGCAATCAGGTACCGATACAGAGTCGATTTCACCGACCGAGTGGCACCCAGCTCCACAGGCTCGGGACTGGACACCTCGCGTCTTTACGCGGCCACACGGGCGCTGCTCGTGGCGCCCGATCCCACTGCCTACTCCAAGACATCCAGCAGTTATCCGATCGTGCGCGTGGGGGTGATAGCTCCCCAAGGCTGGTCGGTCGTGGCCGGCTGGCCTGCGGTTGAAGGGGAGTTCTGGCCGGCCGACGGATCCGAACTGCTCGGATCGGTTCTGGCCGCAGGCACCAACTTCCGTCACTACCGAGACTCGGTAGGTGGCAGCGCTTGGCGGCTCGCCATCCGCGGCACCAGATACTTCACCGACTCGACCCTCGTTGCGGTAATCCACCAGAGCCTGCGCCGCACGGCCGAGACGCTGGGACCGGTACCCGTTCCGGAGGTCAGCTATACGGCAGACCTGGGCCGCAAGGGACGCGTCAGCGGCAGCCTGCAGGGAACCTCGGCGATCGGGCTGGTGTGGGAGCCGAGCGAGATACTCGACATCGCCCGGTCGCACGACACGTTTCACGAAACGATTCACCTGTGGTTCGGCGGCGCGATGGAGTCCGAACGCTGGTGGATCGAAGGCGTGACGGATTACTACGCGGCCAGGCTGTACTCGGAGTGGACCGGCAGGGCCGAGGACCTGGCTTTCCTCTGTTACCAGTCGTTGCGGAACTACGAGAGGATCCCTCACCGCCTTCGCCTGACAATGACGCAGGAGGCTCGACAACGCCTGGGCGGAGACAACACCGATCTGCTCGTGTACAGAAAAGGCATGCTCGCCGGCCTGCTCCTCGATGCCGCCATCCGCCGCGCCTCGTCCGGGCGCCGCACGCTGGACGAAGTGGCCCGCTCACTGCTGGCCCTGGCCGCACAGCGCCCCGGTCGCAGGGTGGCCGAAGAGGAGATTCGTTCCGCAGTTAGGCGCGCTGGCGGCCGCGAGGCGGAGCAGGTCTGGATGCGCGTGGTGGCCGGAACCGCGCCGCTGACCGAGGCCGAGGTGTCCGAGGCGCTCAGACAGATTACCGGTCGCGCTCTTCCACCGCCCCCGCTGGCAAAGGCGGGAAAGGAGCTGATGCCATGAGCTTGGCCGGCAAGACGGTGCTCTTCTTCGCGGCACAGTCGTACGAGGACCTGGAGCTGTGGTACCCGAAGATTCGGCTCGAAGAGGAAGGGGCGCGGACGGTGGTGGCAGGTCTCGGTGAAAAGACCTACCAGGGCAAGAAGGGCTACCCCCTAACGGTGGACACCAGTGTCGACGAGATCAGCGCCGATGACTTCGATGCCCTGGTCATCCCGGGCGGCTACGCACCCGACCACATGCGTCGGTCCGCGCGACTGCTCGACATAACCCGCCGGATGCATCAAAACGGCAAGCCTATCGCCTTCATTTGTCATGCAGGCTGGGTACCTATCTCGGCGGGAATCGTAAGGGGGCGCCGTGTAACCAGCGTGCGAGCCATTCGGGACGATCTAGTCAACGCCGGCGCCGAATGGCTGGACGAACCGGTGGTCGTGGACGGCAACCTGATCAGCTCGCGAACCCCTGCGGACCTGCCCCAGTTCTGCCGCTCCCTCATTGCAGCCCTCAAGGCACAATAGCACCTGACATACCGTAACTGGCTGTGAGGCCCGACGTTACGAATGCCATCTTGACCGATACGAACGTTCGTGCTATTGTCCGGTCGAATGTCCAAGGGGTCCCTTACGCGCGAACACATCCTGGGCGAGGCCTCGGCCCTGGCCAGTCGGGTCGGGCTCGACGGGCTCACCATAGGCACGTTGGCCGACTCGCTCAACATGTCGAAGAGCGGGCTGTTCGCGCACTTCCGCTCGAAGGAAGCACTCCAGATTCAGGTTCTCGATCATGCTGCCGAGCGGTTCGTCGCCAGTGTGGTTCGTCCGGCCCTGAGCGAAAGGCGTGGAGCAGCCCGGGTGCGCGCGTTGTTCGAGCGCTGGCTAGCGTGGGATGCCGGGAACCAGCTTCCCGGCGGCTGCATCTTCGTTGCCGCGTCCGCGGAACTCGATGATCAACCCGGCCCCGTTCGCGACCACCTGATCAGGCTTCAGCAACAGTGGTACGACGCCCTGGCCACGACCTATCGCCACGGCGTAGAAGCCGGCTCGTTTCGTGCCGACTTCAGCGCCGAGGAGTTTGCGCAGGACCTGTACGGCATCATGCTCGCCTATCACCATCGAAGCAGGCTGATGCGGGATCCGGCGGCAGCTGAGCGCGCCCGGGGCGCCTTCGAGCGATTGTTGGCGCAGGTGGTTGTTCCCGCCAGAGAGGAAGCGCACGAGTGAGCGAGAACTGGAAGGTGCGCCTAGTGCGCGCCGCGCTGAGAACCACGCAGTCGATCTCGACGGAGGCTGCGGGGTGGTTGGCTGACCGCGTGTTCTGCACTCCACCAGCCTCGAGCGTGCCAAACTCTGCCAGGCCCGTTCTGGCTGCAGCGCAGCGCAGTTGGGTCACGGTGGACGGCCGACGAGTGGCAGTGTGGCGCTGGGGCAGGGGTCCAGCGGTTGCATTGGTGCACGGCTGGGGCAGCCGCGCTGCAAGACTGGCCGTGTTCGTGGAGCCGCTGGTTGCCAGCGGCTTCTCGGTGGTGGCCTTCGACGCTCCGGGGCATGGCGAATCCGACGGCCTTCACGCGTCGGGTGTGCAGGCCGCTCGGGCCCTGCGCGCAGTAGCGGCGGCCACTCCTCTCTACGGCGTCGTGGCGCACTCGCTGGGGGTCGCTGCCACGGTCATCGCGTTGGGAGACGGCCTCGACCTGCGGCGGGCGGTGTTCATCGCACCCCCGTCAGAGCTTGCTGAGTACGCTCATCGTTTCGCCACGCAATTCGGTCTGAAACCGCGAACGCTCGAGGCCATGATGCGGCGGACCGAGAAGCGACTGCGGTTCTCCTGGGACAACTTGGATTTGGCGGTCCACGCCTCCGTGCTGAGCGGCGTGGACATCCTCCTGTTCCACGACAAGGACGATCCGGATGTGCCGTGGAACAACGGCGCGCGACTGGCTGCCGCGTGGCCGCGAGCGACCCTGATCACAACCGAGGGCCTCGGTCATCACCGCATCGCGCGCGATCCGCGAATCGTCGCGCACGCGGCACGGTTCATGAAACTGGGTATCGAGCGCCTCGGCGGTGATGCATCACGCGAGTGGCTCGATCAGGAGCTGTTCGAGCGCGAGCGCCGGCAGCGACTGGTCGGTGTCCGGCCCTGAGCTGGCCTTCAGCTCTCGCCCTCGAAGGAACGCAGCACGACTCCCGTCGGCACCTTCGGCGCAAAGAACGTGCTCTTGGGCGGCATGAACTGGCCTGCGTCGCTGACAGCCTTGACCTGCTCCAGAGTGGTCGGCGGGACCAGGATCGAGAGCGCGCACTTGCCCTGCGTCACTGCTGACCTGGCCTCGGCCTCGTCAGGCGTGTAGCCAGGTTCCGGGGCCTTCTTCACAATACCGGCCAGCACGAGCCCGACGAACACATAGTCGCAGATGGCAACGGGCAGGTTGGTGAGCGCCTGGTGGGCGATCTCTTTCACTTTTGACAGGTCGGCGCCGGGCCTCAGGCGCATTGCCGCCTCCGACCCGTCAGCGAAAACAACCGTGAAGTCCGGCTGTTCGCCCGGCTGAGCCCGCGCAAACAGCGGGCTTGCCGCCTTGAGTATCTGAGACCGCTCCAGCGGCCTGCCCGGAATCAGGCGATGCGTGGGCCGGATCTCGAGCCCGGGGTCGCGGAACGATACCACGTACGACAGCGTGCGCTGTGCGCCCAAGGACCAAGCCCTCGACTTGGCGAGCTCCTCCTTCACGAATACCGCCGTCTCATAGCGGTGGTGGCCGTCGGCGATGTAGACCGGGTCGTCGCTGGCGATGGTGGCGAGCTTGAGAGCCCGCGATCCCGTGACAATCCACACCTCGTGAAACTGCCCGTCTACTTCAACCTTGGCCCACGGCGGTTCGGCGCTGACCGCATCCAGCTCTCGCGCGAGACTTCCCTGAGAGTCAGGCGAGAGCACGAAGATCGGGCTCAGATTGCAGCCCGTGGCTAGCGTCAGGCGGCGGCGGTCCTCCTTGGGGCCAGCGTGGGTGCGCTCGTGTGGCCTGACGAAGCTCCCCGGTTCGAACGGGAAGGCCTTCAGCGCGAGGAATACGCCTATGCGGCTGCGGGCAACGCCGTCCAGTCCGGTGCTGGTGGTGCGCAGCACGTAGGCGCTCGGCGACTCATCGCGGACCAGCACCCGTCCGCGCAGCCAGGCGCCGAGCAGTTCCGCTGCCTCCTTGTACTGATCGCCGCCAGGAGGTGCAACCGGCAGGTCTACGTGCACGATGTTGGCCCGGTCTCGTCTGGCCAGTTCTCGCCGCAGTTCCGGACCAATCACATCGTACGGCGGGGCGAGGCGTGCGGCGAGCGTGGTAGGGTCAGCGTACCTGAGCCCCTTGAAAGGCGCAAACCGCAGATCGTCCATCAGCCGCTCCTCGCGCCCGCTCGGGCAATCAGTCCGTTCAGCGCCTTCTGGACTTCCAGGAGCGCCATCTGTCCAAGCAGTTCTTCGGCTGACTTGGGGCTGTCCGCGTAGACTAGGTAGTCGCTTTCCAGGTGCCCGTCCGGAACCTGGTGCTCGTCCCAGCGGACGAAGAGCAATGCTGCGCCGAACCTGCCGTCAGGCCCGGGATCGTCGTCTGAAACAACACCGACCGAGTAGGCGCGGCCGTCGCTCCCGGTGAATGCAGGCGGGCGTCCGTGGACGGCCACGTAACCCGCAAGCGTATCGTCGCGGGCAATCACCGCCTCAGGCTCTCCTTCACGACGTTACCCAGGATGAACGCCACATTGGCCGGTCGTTCCGCCAGGCGCCGCATTAGGTAGGGATACCACTGGGTACCGAAGGGCACGTAGACTCTCATCCTGTACCCTTCCCGCACCAGCTGATCCTGGAGGTCCCTCCTCACGCCATAGAGCATTTGGAACTCGAACCGGTCGCGCGGGATGCCGCGCTCGGACACGAACCGCTTCGCTTGCGCAATGAGCGCTTCGTCGTGGGTGGCCAGCGCGGGGTAGTTGCCGCGCTCCAGCAGTTGCTGCATCAGCTCCGCATAACTGGCGTCCACGTCCCGCTTGTCGGGCCACGCCACGGCGGGCGGCTCCTTGTAGGCGCCCTTGCACAGTCGCACCCGCATGCCCAGGGCGATCAGCCGCGCGACGTCGCTCTTGCTGCGGTACAGGTACGACTGGATGACAACGCCTACGTGCTTCGGATAGCCGGGATAGAGCTGCTTCTCGGCGATGTCCAGGGTGCGCTGGGTGTACGCGCTGGATTCCATGTCGAGTCGCACAAAGATGTCCAGCTCGCGCGCTCGCTCGAGGATGCGCCGCGTATTCTGAACGCATGCCGATTCGTCGATGTCCATCCCGAACTGGGTAAGCTTGACGGAGATGTTCGAATCGAGCCGATCCTGGGCAATGCGCTCCAGCATACGGATGGCGGTATCCGCCGCGGCAGCCGCCTCGTCGGCCCGCGTGACGCTCTCGCCCAGCAGGTCGAGTGTGGCGCTGATGCCCTTTGCGTTGAGCTCCCGGACGGCCTGCACCGCGCTGTCCAGGGTCTCGCCAGCGACAAACCGTGAGGCAAGCCGCCGCGGCAGCGAGCCGTTGCGCACAAATCGGAATACCTGAGGGTGTTCCGACAGGTAGAGCAGAATTCGCCGCATCATCGTCCGTGATCAGTCCCCGTAGAAGTGACGACCGTTCCGCGCGTGGTCCACGAGGACCTGAGCCGGAGCGAAGCGCGGGCCATGCCGTGAAGCCAGGCGTTCCAGGGCCGCGACCACAGCCTCGGCGCCCAATGCATCCATCAAACGGAACGGTCCGCCCTTGAACGGCGGAAACCCGATCCCGTAGATCGCTCCGATGTCACCGTCGCGCGGCGAGCGAATGACGCCCTCTTCCAGAGCGCGCGCCGCCTCGTTGAGCATGGCAAGACTGAGGCGCTCGGCTACGGCTTCCGACCCGGAACCGCTCGCCTTGGCCACACCGAGCAGTCCATAGACCGCAGCGTCTATCCCCGCCTTTCTGCCCTTCTCATAGCGGTAAAAGCCGCGCCCGTTCTTCCGGCCGAGGCGTCCGTCGGACACCAGCGCGTCAATCCTGATTGCCGGCCTAAGTCGCTCGCCGAAGGCCTCAAGCATGACCTTGCCCGCCTTCGCCGCAACATCCAGCCCGACTTCGTCGAGAAGCGTAACCGGTCCTACCGGGAATCCCCAGGCCGTCATCGCGCGGTCCAGGTCTTCGAGAGGGGTCCCTTCCATGACCAGGTGTCCGGTCTCGTTGATGTAGGGCGCAAGAATCCGGTTGATGAAGAAGCCGGGGCAGTCGCGCACCACGATGACTGTCTTTCCCATGCTGCGCCCGAAGGCCACCGCGGTGACCACAGTGCGGGGAGCCGTCCGCGCAGCCGCGATCACTTCGAGGAGCGGCATCCGGTGCACCGGCGAGAAGAAGTGCATTCCAACGACGTTCTCCGGCCGTGCTGCCGCCTCGGCGATGCGTGCGATCGGAATGGTCGAGGTGTTGGATGCGAAGATGCACTCGGGACGGACCACCGCCTCCGTTTCGCGAAGCACCGTTCGCTTGATCTCGAGGTCCTCGAATACAGCCTCCACAACTAGGTCCGCGTTGCGAATGCTGTCGTAGTCAACTCCACCTGAGATCATCGCGATCCGGCGCGCGGCCTCGCGCCGGTCAATGCTGCGCTTGCGTAGCCGCTCCTGGATCACGTCGGAGACCGCCTTCAGTCCCTTTCCCACGCGCGCCAGATCGGCATCCTTCATGCGAACGGTCACGCCCGCCTGTTCGGCGGCGGTAACCGCGATACCCGCACCCATGAACCCTGCCCCCAGCACCGCCAGACGCGCCACCGGCAGCGGCTCGGGCGCCGGAGGCGGCACGCCAGGGTCCTTCTTGAGCGCGGTAGTAGCGAAGAAGATGTTCACCAGGTTCCGGGATACGTCCGTGACCGCCATTTTCGCGAACAGCTCGGCCTCGTGTTCCAGGCCCCGGCTCAGGCCGTGCCTAAGCGAGAACCGAACCGCCTCGATCGCGGCGAGCGGCGCGGGGTAGTTGCCCCTGGTTTGCCTAAGCACCTGCTTGCGCGCCTGCGAGAACACCAGGGCCCGTCCAGGCCGGGTGCGGTCCAGGAACCAATGGCCCCGCGGTTTTCGCGTAACAGGCGATTCGGCAAGCATAGCAGCCGTCTTTACTGCCACCGAGCGCAGGATGGCCGGCGAGACGACCTCGTCCACCAGTCCGATTCGCAGCGCGCGATCTGCCCGGATGTTCTTCCCGGTCAGTATCATGTCCAAGGCCGCCCGCAGCCCAATCAGTCGCGGCAGGCGATTGCAGCCGCCGGCGCCCGGAATGAGCCCCAGCTGTACCTCAGGGAGGGCCAACACGGTCTTCCGGTGATTGCTCGCAATGCGGTAATGGCACGCTAGCGACAGCTCGAGGCCTCCGCCCAGGCAGGCGCCGTGGATTGCGACCACGATCGGCTTGGGAAACGCCTCCAGCTCGTCCAGGAACTTCTGGCCCTCGCGCGAGAGGGTGCGAAAGGCAGCTTCAGTCTTCGCCGCCACGAACTCCTCGATGTCGGCGCCGGCGATGAACGTGTCCTTCTTGCCCGACATCAGAACGACGCCCCTGACGGTGGCGTCGTTTCTCAGCTGACCAATCAGCGCGGCGATTTCGTCCTTCACCGCCCTGCTGAACTTGTTGACGCTTTCGCCCGGCAGGTCGAATACGACCACGGCGATCGCGCCATCCATTTCCACTGTGAAGGCTGGCATTAGCGTCGCTCCAGTACCATCGCAAAGCCCATCCCGCCCTGCGCGCAGATCGAGATGAGGCCGAACGGCACGTCGCGCCTTGCCATCTCGTTCGCCAGCGTGGTCGCAATGCGGGCACCGGTGGCGCCGAAAGGATGGCCGATGCTGATCGAGCCGCCCATGACATTGAGGGTATCCCAGTTCACCTCTCCCACTGCCCGGGTCCTGCCGAGCTTCTCCTCTGCAAAGCGCTTCGACTCGAAGGCCTGGATGTTCGAGAGCACCTGGGATGCGAAGGCCTCGTGCATTTCGACGAGACCAAGTTCCTTCCAGTTGATACCCGCCCGGTCGAGCGCCTTGGGGACGGCGAATGCGGGCCCCATCAGCAGTTGCTCTCCGGGATCGACCGCCGCCACCGCGTAGGAACGGATGAATGCCAGCGGCCTGTACCCCAAAGCTCGGGCGCGGTCCTCGCTCATCAGCAGCACCGCGGCCGCTCCGTCCGTCAGCGGCGAGCTGTTGGCAGCGGTAACGGTGCCGTACTTGCGGTCGAACACCGGCTTCAGCGTCGCAACCTGTTCCAACGACGTGTCGGCGCGTACCCCGTTGTCCGAGGTCTCGATTCTCTCGTAATCGGGCGGCAGGAAATACGGGGCGATCTCCGCGGCAAGCCGGCCATCCGCGTGTCCTGCCGCAGCCAGGTGGTGCGAGCGCACCGCGAAGCGGTCCTGCGCCTCACGCGAAATGCCGTTCTCCTTCGCCATCTTCTCGGCGTTCTGTCCCATCGTCTCGCCGGTGGAGGGCTCCGCTATGGCGGGCGTTACCGGCACCAGGTCCCTGAGTCGCGTCTTCGCCAGGATCCGGAGCCGTTGCCACGGCGACTTCGCGCGAGAGGCCTCGACCAGCAAGGCCGCGAAGCGCTTCGAGTGCAGAATCGGCACATCCGACAGGGACTCCACTCCACCGGCCACCACCACGTCCGCCAGTCCGTTGCGAATCTGCTCGAATCCGTCCGCGATGGCCTGCGCGCTCGAGGCGCAGGCGCGGTTGAGCGAGTAGGCGGGCACAGTGCGCGGAAACTGCGGCAGCAGCGCCACCTCGCGCGCTACATTCGGCACCAGCACGCTGGGCACCACTTGTCCGAAAATGACCTGATCAACAAGTTCGGGATCTACTGCGGTTCGCGCGATTAGTTCGCGCGCTGCGTGGCGGGCAAGTTCCACGGCGGGTATGTCGCGGAATACTGTTCCCGCCTTCGCGAAAGGCGTCCTGCAGCCGCTTATGATAGCGACTCGACGCCCGTTGGGTACGTTCATGTTACTCCCTTCCGGCGCACCCGGTGCGCCGCGTGAAAAGCTAGCCACAGCGGTGGTGCCGGGCCAGATTGTGTCGTGTGAATCGGCACAGCGACCTAGCGGCCCTCAGCGACGGGACTTTCGATCTCCTGGTGGTCGGAGGAGGTATCACCGGCGCCGGCGTGGCCCGCGATGCTGCGATGCGCGGCCTGAGCGTGGCGCTCGTGGATGCGCAGGACTTCGCCGGAGGAACCTCCAGCAACTCGAGCCGCCTGATTCACGGTGGCTTGCGCTATCTCGAGCATGGCTGGCTGCGGCTCGTCTTCGAGGCCAGTCGCGAGCGGCGGGTGCTGCTGCGCATCGCGCCCCACCTGGTGCGTCCCTGCCCGTTCACTTTTCCTGCCTTCCGCGGCGCACGCGTCAAGCGCTGGCAGATCTCCGCCGCCGTCCTGCTGTACGACCTGCTCGCGCTGTTCCGCAATGCCAACCGGTTCCGCTGGCTCGGTCGGCGAGCGGTCCTACGAGAAGAGCCGAACCTCCGCGACGCCGGGCTGACGGGCGGCGCGCAATACTGGGATGCGCTCACCGACGACTCCCGCCTGACGCTCGCCACGATACGCGCCGCCGCCGCGCATGGAGCGACATGCGTCAACTACGTTCGCGTGATCGCGCTGGACAAGTCGGCCGGACGAGTGCGCGGCGCGGTGTGTCGCGATCTCGAGAGCGGCGCTGATCTTTTGGTGCGCGCCCGGGTCATCGTGAATGCCACCGGCCCGTGGTCCGACAGCTTCCGTCGCCTCGACGAGCCCGATGCCCGGCCGCTGCTGAGGCTGACCAAGGGAGCGCACATTGCCGTGCCGCGGAGCCGCCTGGGCAACCGCGGCGCCGTAACTCTAACCTCTCCGATCGACGGCCGCGTGATGTTCGTGCTGCCATCCGGCGAGACCTCCATCGTCGGCACCACGGACACCGACTTCGACGGTTCACCCGGGGAGGTCAGCGTCGACGCTGATGACGTCACCTATCTACTGCGCTCGGCAAACGCCGTGTTTCCGGCGGCCAGGCTCCAGTACGACGACGTCATCGCGGCGTGGGCTGGCCTACGCCCGCTGCTCGCCTCACCAAGGGCGAGCACCGCCGACGTCCCCCGCGAGCACCTTATCAGCCGCAGCGCCGGAGGTGTTCTTTCGATTGTGGGTGGCAAGCTCACCACATACCGGCTCATGGCGGCCCAGGTCGTGGACCGTGTGGTGGCGGATCTCCACGCGCTCGACGGCAGGCGCACGATCGGTCGCAGCGCTTCCGACCGCGTCCCGCTGCCGGGAGGTGAAGTCCGCGACCTGGGGACGCTGGTCGCCGAGATGGTGACGGAAGGACTTCACGAAACGGTTGCCAGACACCTTGTCCACCGATATGGGGCGGAGGCCCCTGCCGTCGCGAGGCTGCTGCACGAGGAGCCCGATCTGGCAATGCCGATCTGCGCCGACTGCCCAGATCTCAGGGCAGAGGTGGTCTATCAGGCACGACGCGAGTACGCGCGCACGGTCAGCGACGTGTTGATGCGCAGAACGCACCTGTTCCACACGCGATTCGATCAGGCCCTGCCGGCCGCGGCTGATGTGGCCTCGCTGTTGGGCGGCGAGCTGGGCTGGGACGCCGCGCGCCAGGCCTCCGCCGTGGCGGAATACACGGCGCAGGTCGAGCGGATGCGGCGGGCCCTCAGGCCGCCGGCGTCCTGACGCGCGCCATGTCGCGACGGACGGTGAACACCGCGAACAGCAGTACCACTCCCCCGAGCAGCCCGATCAGCGGACAGGTCAACAGCGCAGCGCGAAGGCCGATGCGGTCGGAGAGCGCCCCGATGGCAGGCAGAGCGATTGCATCGCCCGCGATGTGAATGAAAAACACATAAGCGCCCATCACCGTGGCGCCAACCTCGCGCGGGACGACGTCGAACAGCACCGCGGCCACCGGACCGTTGTACCACATATAGAAGAACACGACCACGAAGAACAGCGGGGCCGCGAACCTCGGCGAGGTCAGCAACAGCATCATCACGCACAGCGGGGCCCCGATGATGAAGCCCAGCGCAGCCGCGATCACCCTGCCGCTTGCTAGACGCTCCATGAGCGTGTCTCCGAGCCGCCCGCCAGCCCATGAACCCAGAATCCCGCCCAGCAGGCCGGCTGGACCGATCCGCGAGGCCGCTTCCAACAGGCTGAGACCAAGCTCGCGCTGAAGGAAGCTCGCACTCCACGCCACCAGTGCGTTCATCGCCGCGGACGTCAGCGCTCCCCCAATGAACAGCCAGATCAGTGTTGGTGTGCGAAGGACCATCGCACCAGCATCCAGCATTTCATCAATCACGTCGGCAGGCGACCCCACCGGGATTAGATGCTGGCTCTTGAGCAGCCGGCGCACCCAACCGAACACGGTCCACGCCACGCCCGTTCCCGCGACGATGCCGAAGGCAGCCGTATCGGCCTCGGGTGGCAACCCCTTGAACAGGGCCAAGAACCCGAAGGCGGCTGTGCCCAACAGCAGACTGAGTACCAGCGGCGCAAGCACGCGCCAGACCACCCGCGCCGTTATGCGAAACTTGGCCCGCTCGCTCCGCGCCAACGGCAGGCGTGGTCTTTCCGCCGGATCGCGCAGTCGCCATAGCAGCGCAGCAAAAGCGACTCCCGGCAGGCCGATCACGACCAGCGTATCGCGCCACCCGAGGGCAGTTGTTAGCACCCCACCCAGATAGACCGCCAGCACGCCGCCGAGCGCGAGCCCGACCCAGAAGATGCCCAGCGCCTGCGCACGTCCCCGGGTAGGGAAGTAGTCGGCCAACAGCGCCTGGGCTGCCGGGAGGTAGCTCGACTGCCCGATTCCAACCAGGGCTCGGCTGGCGAACAGCTGGGCGTAGTTGCGCACCAGTCCACCGGCGGCCGTGAAGGCGGACCACAAGGCGAGCCCGCCGGCGAGAACGGCTCGACGCGAGGACAGGTCCGATACCACTCCCGCGAACAGCGAGCCTATCGAGAAGACTATTGCGTACGCCGAGCCCAGCCACCCCAGCTGCGCGTCCGTGACACCGAGGTCCCGCTTGATCGGCTCGAACAGGGCGAAGACGATGTTGCGATCGAGGTAGCTGAGAAGATTTCCGAATGCCAGCAGACTGAGCGCGTACCAAGCAGCCCAGCCCTGTGGCGAAGAACGACCAGCGGGGCCCGTGGAGCAGTGTTCAGACAATCGCCGCTCGTCCGCCACTGGACGCCGTTTGGTCTGGTCGCTCGGCCATCAGTCGCCTCCGGGCTGCCACCAGCTGGGCGACGGCTTCGTCGGGATCGTCTGTTACCGTGAAGAGCTTCAGGTCGTCGGGTTGAATCTTGCGTTCAGCGGCCATCGTGTTGGTCAGCCACTCGACCAGTCCCTTCCAGTAGCCGCTGTCGAACAAAACCACCGGGAAGTTATGGATCTTGCCAGTCTGGATCAGGGTCAAAGACTCGAACAGCTCGTCCATGGTCCCGAATCCGCCCGGGAAGACCACGAAGCCTATCGAGTACTTCACGAACATCGTCTTGCGAACGAAGAAGTACCGGAAGTGGATGGCCTTGTCGACGTAGGCGTTGGTCCCCTGCTCGAACGGAAGCTCAATGTTCAGTCCGATCGTCTCGGAACCGGCCTCACGGGCACCGCGGTTGCCGGCCTCCATTATCCCTGGCCCACCACCGGTGATCACCGTGAAGCCCGCCTGGGCGAGCCGGCGCGCGGTCTCGACTGCGGCCCAGTAGCTGGCATCTTGATCGGTTACACGCGCCGAACCGAACAACGTCACCCCGTGCTGGACGTGCGCCAGCGTGTCGAACCCCTCGACGAACTCCCCCATGATCCGCAGCACGCGCCAGGTGTCGGTGACCCCTTCAAAGCGGTGATCGGGCGCGGCCAAGGGCGAGAGAAATAGCCTCTCGTCTTCGGTCGGGCCGGTGCGTCGGGTACCAGGGGGACGAACAGGATCGGTCATCTCAGCCTCTTGCAGGTCGTAGGAGGACGTGCGGAATATACTCCTCAATGCGAAGCTGGAAGTCGCTCACGTTGGCACTCGCACTCCGGGCCCTGATCAATCCGCTGGTCGCGTTCGATCTGGCGACCATGGTCTGGGCGATGCGGAGGCGTGGCTGGCATCGCCGCGCCCCGTTTCTGCCACTTCCACCCGAGGAGTATGTCCGCTGGCGAATGTACACGGCCTACGGCGACCCAGATGCCATACCGCCAGTGAAGGACGTGCTTCGGTTCGCACGATGGCGCCGGGAGATCCTCAAGCCCTGAGCCCAGCCGCGCTGAGCGCTGCGGCGAAGCGCTTCGCGGCGGACCTTGGCTTCGCCGCATGCGGCATAGCTGATCCCGCCAGCTCCAGCGCCTCGGCACAGGCCCTGGACCGATGGCTCGCGGCTGGCATGCATGGTGAGATGACCTACATGGAGCGGCAGGCCGCCATCCGAAAGAATCCGCTAGCGGCTTGGCCCCAATGTCGGTCTGTAGTAGTAGTACTTGATACCTATTCGAGAACCGACGCCGCCGAGCCGGCTGGCTACCGGGTTGCCAGATACGCTCAAGGTCTTGATTACCACCGCGTTACGCGTGAGCGACTAGAGCTTCTCGGGTCCAGGCTTACCGGTCATGCTCAAAGTGGTAGTTGCCGCTGCTACGTAGATGCCGGTCCGATGCCCGAGCGGGAGCTCGCCCGGCGTGCTGGCCTCGGTTGGCTGGCGAAGAACGGCATGCTGATCAATCCGACTTTCGGCTCGTACACCTTCATCGGCGTTCTCCTCACCGATCTGGTGCTAGCTAGGGACGAGCCGTTCGACGCCGATCGCTGCGGAACCTGCACGCGATGCTTAGAGGCATGTCCCACCGAGGCTCTGCCCGAACCGCGAGTCGTGGATGCTCGACTCTGCATTTCGTATCTCACGATCGAGAAGCGGGGCGCCATTCCTGCCGAGATGCACGCGGCCATTGGCAACCGGCTGTTTGGATGCGACATCTGCCAGGAGGTGTGTCCGTGGAATGTGAAGTTCGCTCCTGAGCCGTTTGACGAGCGGCACCTCTCGGATCCGTCGCGAGCGTGGCCCGCCGTTGCCGAACTAATGGACATCGAAGACGAGGACTTCGAGCGCCGGTTCGGGGACACCGCGCTCGAGCGCGCTGGCGCATCTGGCATCCGACGCAACGCTGCGATCGTGGCGTCGAACCTCGCGGCAGGCGGTGCCCAGCGCACGGGCAACCACTATCCGGAACCTGCATAACGAGCGACTCGCCCGACCTGGGCGCCGTTGGCGCCTGAAGGCACGTCACATCCCGGTCGGGTGGTCCACAAAAAACCAGGGCAGTTGGAAGCGGCTCTCGATATGGGCTGCCAGGGCTTTCACGCCCAGGGTCTCGGTGGCATAGTGGCCGGCGAACACAACATTCATACCCAGTTCCTCGGCCTCGAAATATGTCCAGTGCTGACCTTCACCCGTGATGAACGTGTCGATGCCGGCCGCAGCCGCAGCCGCGATCATCGAACCGCCCGAGCCCGTAACAATTCCCACCTTCCGGCATTGCGCCGGCCCAAATGCGAGGATCCTAGGCGCGCACTGAAGGGCTTCGCCGACCCTGCCCACCAACTCCTCACGGGTCAGACTCGCTGCGCAGTGCACGCCGATTGCCCGGCCTTCCACCTCACCCCACCATCCATCCACGCTCAGGCCAACGAGCCGTGCCAGCTCGGCGTTGTTACCGACCGTCGGGTGGGCATCGAGTGGAAGGTGGGCGCTGTACAGCGCCAGATCCGCCCGAATCAGTGCGGCTAGCTTACTGTAGGTTCGCCCGACCACCGCTCGTCCACCGCCCCAGAACAAGCCGTGATGCACCACAAGCAGATCCGCTTGCCCTGATGCGGCGCGTTCGATAACCGCCTGGCAGGCATCCACGGCAACCGCAATCCGGCTCACCCCGCCTCGGTTCTCCACCTGCAAGCCGTTGACCGCACCCGGGGAGTCCACGAACCCGCTAATGTTCAGGTAGCTATCGAGGTAGCTGACCAACTCCGCGAGATGAACTACGGCCACAGAGGAGCCTGACGAGAAAGCACGGGAGTGGAGGCGCCTGCGCAGCAGCGCGGAGACTTGATCGCGACAGTCGCGCTGATCTTCTGTTGTGCTAGCAGTTGCGGAACCCGGCGGTGGATCAGTGCCCAGCTCCGGCCGCCGGAGTCCGCGGTGGCACGGCCACTCGGGCAACCGGTACCTGCGGGCGGCCCGATACGGCTGGCGCCTGTCCTTGGCCTCCATTAGGAGGCGCCTTGGTCTCAGGTCGCGGTTTGGCGTCGGGTTCACGCATGCGGATCTGACCATTGAGCGTGCCGCCCTCGGCGACCAGGATGCGGCTGGTCACGATATCTCCTTCGACCGTTGCACCAGCCTGTATTTCGACTCGCTCGGCAGCTTCGATGTCTCCACGCACTGTCCCGCCAATAATCGCCTCGCGCGATTCAACGCCACCGTTGATGGCGCCGCCCTTGGCAACCAGAACCTGCTGCTTCGCGGTGACGCTGCCGTCCACTGTGCCCTCGATCTTGATGATTCCGTTGCACTCGATGTCGCCACGCACGATCATTCCGACTCCGATGACGGAGAGCGTTGCGGCGGACGGCGTCTCCGCCTTCGGCTCCTTCGCCCCGAACATGGCCATTTTCAGCTCCCCTCTCTCACCAGAGTCAATGGGTCAACCGAGCGTCCATTGCGTCGAATCTCGAAGTGCAGATGCGGCGCGGTGGAGCGGCCTGTGTTCCCTGTCAGCGCGATGACACGGCCTTCGAGTACCTGGTCGCCGCGCCGAACCAGAACGCGCGAAAGGTGACCATACATCGTCTCGTATCCGTCCGGGTGTTGCAAGAGCACATACAGTCCGTACGCTGAATCGGTTCCGGTGCTCAGCACGGTTCCGCCGCCGGAGGCGCGCACATCCGATCCTTCCGGCACCGCCAGATCAATCCCGGCGTGCGATTCGACGCCTGGGAGCCCCTGCGCCAGTCCCCGAGTACGATACGACGCTACGGTGAGCGGCCATCGCCTTGGAATGGACGGCCCGGTGGGCAGCGACGTATCGCTGCCCACCGAGGGTTCGCGCGCGAAAATCGCCGGCGCCACAAACAACCGCTCTTCGCCGCTCGCCACGGCCCGGGCCGCCGCCCCGGGGTCCGGGAGCGCCACGTCGGCCCCGAGCATGCCGCGCAGATGCGCGTAGCGCGCCTCCGCCTCATCGAGCAGTCTTGCTAGTTCGTTCACCCGTGTGTTTTCATCCCGCAGGCGCCGCACCTCTCTTTCGACAAACGGCAGTCGCGCAGCGGCTCCCACGATCGGCCCGTAGATCGCGACGATGATCGCCACGGCCACCAACGCCACCGAGGCCGCGGCGGTTGTCGTTCGCAGCAGCCAGCCCGGCAGGTGGAACTGCCGCGAATCGAGCGCCCCGTCGCGGTGCACGATTATGGTGTAGCCCGGCCACTTCGCCATCAACCGTCCCAGCGTTTCCCGAGGATCAGTTCCAGCAGTCTCGCCAGATCGTCGTGCGAGTAGAACCTGATGCTGAGGTGACCCCTCTGCTTGCCCGTGAGCACGACGGCCACGTCGGTTCCCAGCTTGCGGCGCAGCGACTCCTCGATTCGACGCGCCTCCGGTGGAACACTTCTCCTACCCCGCTTCCCACGCGGGGTGCGCGCCGTCGCGCCGCTGCCTCGGGTGCGCTGCTCGGTTTCGCGAACCGACCAGTCGTGCGCCACAGCCTCTCTCGCCAGACGCACGATCTCGCGCTCGTCCGCCAGGGACAGAAGCGCCCGCGCGTGACCCGCGGACAGCGCGCCGGAATGAAGAAGATCCTGCACGGCGCGCGGCAACTGGAGCAGCCGAATCGCGTTGGCGACCGTGGAGCGGTCACGCCCGACGGCCTCGGCCACCTCCAGCTGCGAGAGCGAGAACTCCCGAACCAGGCGCTCGTAACCCTGGGCTTCGTCGATCGGAGACAAGGCGGCACGCTGGAGGTTCTCGATCAGCGCAAGGGTGAGCAGTGTGCGCTCGTCCACCTCGCGCACCACTGCGGGAATTCGCGCCCAGCCTAGCTCCTTGACGGCGCGCCAGCGGCGTTCGCCAGCCACCAACTCGTAACCCCCATCCACCTGTCGCACGATCACAGGCTGGATGAGGCCGTTGGAAGCGATGGAATCCTTCAGCTCCTTGAGCGCGCCGGGGTCGAAGGCGCGACGCGGCTGGTAGCGGTTAGGGCGGATGTCACCGACCGGTAGCTCGCGAAGAGTCCCCTCGCGTTCGGCCTCCTCGACGGTCTCAGCTCCAAGCAGCGCCTCGAGCCCCCGACCAAGCCGCCGCCGACCCTCGGGGCTCACTGTGCGACCTCTAGACTCGGAATCCGCTCAGCCTCAGCCGCCTCGGCCGCCGTACGATTCGCGGTCCGGCGTATAAGCTCTTCTGCGACATGAAGATACGTTTGTGCACCGACGGACCCGATGTCGTAGAGAAGGATCGGTTTTCCGAAACTAGGGGCCTCTGCCAGCCGCACGTTACGCGGGATGATGGTGGCGAACATCCGGGCCCCGAAGTACTCCTTCGCCTCCTCCGCCACCTGGCGTGAGAGGTTGAGCCGGGCGTCGTACATCGTGAGCAGCACACCGTCAATTGCGAGGCGTGGATTGAAGCTGCGCTGGACCAGCCGGATCGTGTTCAGCAGCTGGGACAGCCCCTCCAGAGCGTAGTACTCACATTGAATTGGTATCAGCACCGCGTCCGCCGCAGTCAGCATGTTGAGCGTCAGCATCCCGAGCGAAGGCGGACAGTCGATCAAGATGTAGTCGTACTCGGCTTTTACTGCCTCCAGGGCCCGCTTCATCACAGACTCGCGGTGCGGCCTAGACACCAGCTCGACCTCGGCACCCACCAGGTCGCGCGAGGCGGGGGCGACATCGAGACGCGGGAAGTGAATCTGGTGGCGAATGACCTCGGACAGCGGCCGCCCATCTATCATCACCTCGTACATCGACAGCCGCAGTCGGTCCCGCTCGAGCCCGATGCCGCTCGTGGCATTGGCCTGTGGGTCGGCATCAACCAGCAGCGTGCGCCGCTCCGCAGCTGCTAGGGATGCCGCTAGGTTCACGGCGGACGTGGTCTTGCCCACGCCGCCCTTCTGGTTGGCGATTGCGATAACTCGACCCATATGGCGACGGCAAAATACGGCGCCCGGGAAGGCGCCGTAAGCCCTCATCTACCGGAGCAATGCGCGATCAGGGGCTGTGTTGCACGTGAAACACCGGTCAGGACTGCCTCGCCCACCTCAGCAGTTCACGCGGACTGGGGCGCTTTCCGTACATCAGGATCCCGATCCGGTAGATACGCGCCGCCACCCACACTATGGCTGCCACTCCAGCAACCATCGAGGCGAGTGAAAGGCCGATCTGCTGTGTGGGGACATCCCCAATCGCGAGGCGCACCGGCATCAGGATGGGAGCTGAGAACGGAATCATCGAGCCGATAACGGCCAGTTCGCTGGCCGGGTCATTTAGCGCCGCGATCGCGATGAATAGCGTGACTATTAGGACCATCATCACAGGTTGCTGCGCCTGGCCGGCCTCAGTCTCATTGTTCACCGCGGCGCCTACCACCGCGAACAGCGCTGAGTACAGGAAGTAGCCGAGCAGGAAATACACCAGCGTCAACAGCATCAGTTCGGCCCCCAGGGCCGGCAGCTGGACGCTCCGGGCCGCGCTGGCGTCAGCGCCGAAGAGCCCGACGAGCTGGGTTCTGTACTTCATGGTTGCGAAGCCGAAGGCCGCCCACACCGCCATTTGAACCATCCCGACTCCGCCCACGCCGATGACCTTGCCCAGCATCAGCTGGAACGGCTTCAGGCTCGAGATAAGGATCTCGATTATGCGGTCCTGCTTCTCCTGAATGACCGAGCGCATGACCGTTATTCCGTAGGCGAGAATCACGATGTACAGGATCAGCGACAGGCCGTATCCCAGGAAGAACGTCGCCTGGCCGGACTCTCCGGTGGACCCGCGTCTGGAGATTCTGAGTGTGGTCAGATCGATTCCCGACTGGGCTTCCTGCACCACTCCCGGATCCACGCCGCGGCGGTTGAGCCGCTCGATAATCACCGCCTGCCTCACCGAGCGCTCCAGGACCGAGATGTCGCTCAGTGACGACACGTTGCGACCACGGTACTCGGACCTACCTGATTCGATCGTGGCTGCGCTGAGAATCAGGAAACCGTCGATATCCTCGCGGCGAACCCGCTGCGTGAGTGTGTCGAGAACAGCCTCAGACAGGGTCGCAACCGACTCACGTTGCACCCTGAAACGCCCGGATCGGTTGAGAGCAACCTCGACCCGCTCAGCGAGGGTCGGGCTGTGTTCGTGGACAACAACGATGTCGCTGGCGCGGCCCTTTCGCGCCAGCAGCAGGCTGGGCAGCACTCCCATTCCGACGAAGAACACCGGGCCCAGAATCGTGGAAATGATGAACCACTTGGTACGGACCCGCTCCAGGAACTCGCGCCTAACGACAGCCCAGACCTTATGCATTGGACGTCTCCCTGCGCTCCGGGGCCGCGGCTTCGGGACCGGCAAGATCGAGGAAGATCCGGTGCAGCGACGGCTCGATACGCTCGAACCGGCGCAACCTGATGCCGGCGCCGACGAACCGATCCAGCAGCCTCTGCGGGTCCACGCCATCCAGTAGGGTGAGCTCGGCGAACACCCCAGAGTCGTCCGCCTTTGCCACCAAGTCGGACACCGACTTCATGGCTGTCGCCCCGGAGGCACCGTCCTCGAATGCCACCGCGACATGGGTTCCACCATGGCGCCGCTTCACGTCGGCCAAAGCGCCATCCAGCACCTTGGTGCCTCGCGCTATGATGCAGACGTGATCGCAGATCTTCTCGGCCACCTCCATCTGGTGAGTGGAGAAGATCACCGTGGTGCCGCCGCGTGCCAGCTGCACGATCGTCTCCTTCAGCACCTGCTGATTGATGGGGTCCAGGCCCGAGAACGGCTCGTCGAGGATGAGCAGCTCGGGCTCGTGCAGCATGGTTCCGATGAACTGCACTTTCTGCTGCATCCCCTTGGACAGTTCCTCTACCTTGCGGCGTTTCCAGTCGCCGAGCCCCATCCGATCGAGCCACTCGTTCGCCTTCCGCTCCGCCTCGTGGCGACGAACACCCTTCGCCTCGGCGAGAAAGACGAGGTGCTCGAGCACCTTCATCTTGCGGTACAGTCCGCGTTCTTCGGGCAGATAGCCGATCCTCGCCGAGTGGTGACGGCCTCCCTTGTCGTCACCGAACAGCCGAATGACGCCCGCGTCGGGCTGGGTGATGTTCATCATCATCCGGATCGAGGTGGTCTTGCCCGCGCCGTTGGGACCGAGCAGTCCGTACACCGCGCCGCGCGGGACGCGCAGTGACAGCTCCGCCACCGCGACGTGGCCTGAGAAGCGCTTGCTGATCGAGTCGATCTCAACCACGAAGTTGTTGGTCATCGCGATACCAGGGTGACGAGTCGGTCTGCGAAGGCCGCCGAGGCCAGCGGACCGTTCGCAGTTAAAATGCTGCCGTCAACGACCACCGGATCCATGACGAACAGCGCGCCCCCGCGTTTCATCTCGACTGCCAGCAGCGGCGAATTGAACCCCGTGGCGCGTCTGCCAGCCAGCACTCCCGCGCGCGCCAGTACTCCGGAGCCAAAACAGATCGCGGCAACTGGCTTGCCCGCCGCAAACACACTCCGGACCAGGTTTTCGACCGGCTGATGGCTCCAAAGATGTCGCGGGCAGCCATCGCCGCCAACGATCACAATGGCGTCCAGACCGCGCGCATCGAGACCGGCCAGTGTGGTGTGGACCTCGACCTCGCCGCCCAGCATGCCGCGAGCTTTTCCCGCGCGCGTCGAAGCCAGCAAACCGCGATGCCCGGCCTGCTCGAGCGCCGCGAGCGGGCACTCCAGCTCTTCGTCCCGGAAACCTTCGGGAGCGATGGCAAGCACCACTGTTGCAGCGGCTGGCATCGTCTTCGCCGGCTGATAACCTACGCGCTGGTGCAGGAAGAGCCAGCGCCGAGGGCACCAATGCAAGAAGGGCGCTCCTCGGGGGACGCCCTGTCGATGAGCCGCAGCTAAGGCTACTCGGTGCTGGCTTTTCCGTCTCCGGCGAGGGCCGCGTGCAGCGTATGCCAGGCCAGGTTAGCGCATTTCACGCGCGCCGGGAACTGCCGCACCCCGGCGAAGGCAGCCAGCTTCCCCAGTAGGCTGGTATCAGGTGCCTGAGTCCCATCGCTCGTCACCATGGAGTGGAACGCCTGAAACAGCCGCTCGGCCTCCTCGATCGTCTTCCCCTTCACGGCCCCGGTCATCAACGAGGCCGAAGCTTGGGAAATGGCGCAGCCTTTGCCCTGGAAGCCGATGTCCGCAACGGTGCCGTTCTCGACCTTGACGTAAAGTGAGATGCGATCGCCGCACAGCGGGTTGTCGCCGTCCGCCGTGCGATTGGCGTCGGCAATCGCGCGGAAGTTCCGCGGATTGCGGTTGTGGTCGATGATGACCTGCTGATACAACTCGGCGAGATCTGCCATCAGCCAAAGATTCTGCGAGCCTGCGCCACCGCCCGCGCCAGGGCATCGGCCTCCTCGCGCGTGTTGTAGAAGGCGAACGACGCGCGCACGGTCGCAGCGATGCCGAAGAAGTCCATCACCGGCTGGGTGCAGTGGTGGCCGGCTCGCACACAGATCCCGTCCTGGTCCGCGATGGTGCCCACATCGTGCGCGTGCACGCCGTCGAGCGTGAACGAGAGCACACTCGCCTTTTGCGGTGCCGTGCCGTAGACGGTAACCCCCGCCACTTCGCGCAGGCATTCCGTCGCGTACTCGAGCAGACGCGCTTCGTGCTGGCGCACCGAATCCCATGGGAGGGACTGCAGGTAGTCCACCGCGGCACCCAAGCCGATTACGCCCTCGATGTGAGGAGTTCCTGCCTCGAACCTGGCCGGCGCGTCCGCGAAGGTGGTGCGGGGGAACGTGACCTTACGGATCATCGAACCGCCCCCCTGGTAGGGTGGCATGGAATCAAGGAGCTGGCGGCGTCCCCACAGAAAACCGATGCCCGTGGGCCCGAACATCTTGTGCCCGCTGCCGGCGTAGAAATCACAGCCAAGCGAGGCCACGTCCACCGGGCCGTGTGGCAGCGCCTGCGCGCCGTCAACCAGCACCAGCGCGCCCTTCGCCCGGGCGAGGGCCACAAGTTCCTGGACAGGATTCACAGTCCCGAGCGAGTTGGAGACGTGCACCACCGCTACCAGCCGGGTGCGATCCGTACACAGCTGCTCGGCCTCTTCCAACAGTAGCGCGCCGTCCCTGTCCATCGGGATCACCCGCAGCTGCGCGCCGGTTGCCTCGCACACCATCTGCCAGGGCACGAGGTTGGAGTGGTGCTCCATCGCGGTGACCAGGACTTCGTCACCGCGCTTCAGATTGGCCCGACCCCAGCTGGAAGCGACCAGGTTTATGGCCTCGGTGGTGCCGCGCACGAAGACCACCTCACGGGGGTCAGCGGCGCCGATGTAGCGCGCGACCCTGCCGCGGGTCGCTTCGTAGCGATCGGTGGCCTGTTCGCTCAGGTGGTATACGCCCCGGTGGACGCTGGCGTTCTCCTCCCGGTAGAACCGGGTTACCGCATCGATCACTGCGCGTGGCTTTTGGCCGGTGGCCGCGTTGTCGAGGTAAACCAGCGGCTTGCCCCGGACCGTCGTGGAGAGAATCGGGAAGTCGGACCGGACCCGCGCTACGTCAAAGGCCGGCGGTGCGGCCGCGGCAGGAGCGACGCCGTGCGCCATGCTAGCGAACGTGGCCGCCCAGCAGCCGCTGGCGCACCAGCCGATCGAGCTGGGCCTGAAGCGGGGCGATCTCCATGCGATCGATGATCTCGGCCCCGAACCCGTAGGTCAACAGGCTGCGCGCATGAACTGGATCGATGCCACGGCTCCGGAGGTAGAACAGCGCCTTCTCGTCCAGCGGGCCCAGCGTCGCGCCGTGAGTGCACTTCACATCGTCGGCGTAGATCTCGAGCTGCGGTTGGCTGTCGGCGCGCGCCTGCTCGGACAGCACCAGGTTGTTGTTGGTCTGCTTGGAATCGGTACGCTGTGCGCCGGGCCGGACGATTATCCTGCCGGTGAACACGCTGTGCGCCTCGCCGTCGAGCACACCGTTCATGTACTCGTGGCTCTCGTTATGCGGTCGGGCATGATCGATCGTGGTGTGGTGATCGCAGTGCTGCCGGCCGCCGAGCAGGTACAGTCCGTTCAGGATGCTGTGGCCGTTCTCGCCGTCCATCACGATGTGGATGTCGTGCCGTGACAGGGACGCGCCGAAGGCCACCGGGTGCAGGTGGACGGAGCTATCCCTGCCCTGCACCGTGCAGGTGACGGCGGTGTGGAAGGCGGTCTCGGCCTCGCGCTGAACCCGGTACACGTCGGCGCGGGCGCCATCGGCTACCAGTACTTCGGTCACGGCATTGGTCCAGTACATTCCCGTCCCGACGCCGCCGTAGGTCTCGACGATGGAGACCCGGGCCATCCGGTCTACGACGATCAGTGAGCGCGGGTTGGTGGCCAGTAGATCGGCACCGGGCGCCGTGAGGTACAGGAACTGCACCGGCTCGTCCATCCGCACGCCTGGCGCCACGTAAACGAATGCGCCGTCGGCAATGAACGCCGTGTTCAGTGCGCCGAACGGGCTGCCCGCCGACCGCGCCGCTGCTCCCAGGTACTGCCTGACCAGGTCGCCCGATTCGCGCAGTGCCGCAGCCAGCGAGCCGACGCGCACACCTTCCGGAAGTCCCGCGACGCTGGATAGCTCGGGAGCATAGCGGCCGTTGGCGAATACCAGCAGATGTCGTCCGGCCTCGCACAGCTCGAAACGGTGCGCTGCGTGCCGGTCCACGGCAGCCGGATCGCCACCGGTGAGCACGAACGGAGCCTCCGCGATCGGCTGCACGCTGGTGAACCGCCATTCCTCTTGGCGGGTGGAGGGGAAGCCGGCGGCGGCGAACCGCTCCAGACCCTCGGTGCGCAGTTCTCTGAGCCACTGGGGAG
>DATMBH010000074.1:0-9904 GCA_035559335.1 Gemmatimonadales bacterium | reverse complement strand
TAGTTCGCCAGCGATATCTCGCCCCAAGTCGGGTGGAGGATTCGCCGCTCCCCGGCTTCCGGCCCGGCAACGGCCTCGAAAGCCGCCACGGCGGCCTCGAGCCGCGACCGCCCCTCGGCGGGCGTAGCCAGATCTCGTTCGGGAACGAAAGCACGGGTGGTCCTGGTCTTCGGGAACTTCCGGTCCCGGAGAACCTTGTTGAAGTACAGTCTGGCCAGCCACCGCAGCAGCCGCGGGAACCGCGGCATCCCCGATTGGTCGCCTCTCACAACGCCGGCCACTATCTCGTAGGAGCGCGCGACGTGCTCAACCACCTGCGCGCGCGTCCACTTCCCGGGCGCCCATGGCTCACTCCATTTCTGGCCGAGACTGTCAATCGCGCGCAGCATCTCCGCCACAGCCTCCCGGTTGATCTCATGCGCCTTTCCTAGATCTCCCATCCCCTTTCCCCCCTCAGCCTCAGTGCCCCTGCGCCTCTGTCATTCTGTAGGTACCGCCTTTATCTTACCCGCTCCTCGAAACTGCGGAAAATGAAGCGATTCCTGAACAGGCTGGCGATGCTCTCGCTGCCGCTTGCGGCTACCGCCTGTATGCGTGCACCCGAGCCGGGCCTGGCCCGGGGGCGCGCCCTCTACGACACCTGCGCCCCTTGCCACGGCCCTTCCGGTGGCGGGAACCGCCAGCAGGGCGCTCCCGCCATCGCTGGCCTGCCACGTTGGTACGTGGAGGCGCAGCTGCAGAGCTTCCTGGCCGGCCACCGCGGCGCGATGCCGTTTGACACCGTCGGACTGCGCATGCTCTCGATGGCCCGGTCCCTGGACCGCGACGGAGACGTGGCGTCGGTCGCTGAGTACGTTGCTTCGATGCCCGCCGCCAACCCTGAGCCGGTGCTGGCTGGCGGCAATGCCCAGTCGGGCCGGGCGGCGTTCGTGGTGTGCAGCGCCTGCCATGGCGCCGGCGGCCGAGGCAACGAGGCGCTGCACGCGCCGCCGCTGGTCGGCCAGAGCGACTGGTATCTGGCCGCGCAGCTCCACAAGTTCAAGGCTGGGCTGCGAGGCTACAATCCTAACGATATCTGGGGCGCCACCATGCGTCCCAACGCGGCAATGCTGGACGACACCACGATCGTCAACGTGGTCGCCTACATCCAGACGCTGCGCCAGGCGGAGGGGAGTCCTTGAGCGAGTCGCACGAGCACGACGACCGGACCAACGAGGCCCTGGTTGACGCGTGGAAAACGTTCATCGCGCTGATGGCCCTAGCAGTCGGGTTCGTCGGCTCGATCGTGCTGTTCATCCTGTGAGCCGCGGACCCAGCCCATGGACCGACTGATACAGCAGGCATCCTCCTACGCCGCCTCGATCGACAACGTGATCCTGCTGGTCGCGGCGCTCGTGGGCTTCTGGTTCCTCTTGGCCGAGGGGATTTTCTTCTGGCTGATGTGGCGGTACCGCGCGCGGCCCGGGGTGAAGTCCGAGTACATCACCGGAAACGAGAAGCACCTCAAGCGCTGGATCAGCTGGCCTCACTACGCCGTGCTGGCCTGCGACGTGCTCATCATCGTGGCTGCGGCGCGGGTGTGGTACAACGTCAAGCAGCGGCTGCCAGAGGCCGAGTCCACAGTGCGCGTCATCGGCCAGCAGTGGGCCTGGGTCTTCCAGCATCCCGGAAGCGACAACCGCCTCGACACGCCTGACGACATCTACACCACCGATACGCTGTTCGTCGCCGTCGATCGCACCTATCACTTCCAGCTCCAGTCTCGCGACGTGCTGCACAGCTTCTCCGTCCCGGTGTTCCGTCTCAAGCAGGACGCGATCCCGGGCCGCACCATCACTGGCTGGTTCCGGCCCACCCGCGCCGGCGCATTCGACATCCAGTGCGCCGAGATCTGCGGCATCGGCCACGGCGTCATGAGCGGCAGGATCCACGTTCAGGACGCCGCGCAGCACGCTGCCTGGGTCGCCGAGCGCGGTCCGGCCGCCGGCCTCGCCTCTGCGCGTTAGGAGAAACCGAGAGAATGGCCACCGCAGCCGCACTCGAATCCCACGCCCACGACGCGCACCAGCACCACGAGCCGCGCGGCATACTGAAGTACCTGTGGTCCACCGACCACAAGGTCATCGCGATGCAGTACCTGTTCACCGGCATGTTCATGGGACTGATCGGCGGCCTGATGGCGTACGTCTTCAGGATGCAGATCGCCTTCCCCGGCTTGCCGGTGCCGGGCTACGGAGTGGTCTCGCCGGGCGAGTACAACGCGCTGATCACTAACCACGGCTCGATCATGATCTTCTGGGTGGCGATGCCGGTGCTGATCGCCGCCTTCGGAAACTTCCTGATCCCGCTGATGATCGGCGCGGACGACATGGTGTTCCCGCGCATCAACCGCCTCAGCTACCAGATCTTCTTCCTCAGCGCGGTCGTGATCCTGGCCTCGCTGTTCGTGAGCGGCGGCGGTTTCGGCGGCGCCTGGACCGCCTATCCACCGCTCTCGGCGCAGGAGCAGTACAACCACACCCCGCTGGGCTCCACGCTGTGGCTCATCGCCGTGGCGCTGGAGTTCGTCGCGTTCCTGCTGGGCGGCATCAACTTCATCGTCACCTTGATGAACGGCCGCGCGCCGGGCATGAAGGCCTACGACATCCCGCTGGTGTGCTGGATGATCGTGATTGCCAGCATCCTGTTCATGCTCTCAGTCGGCCCGCTGATCGCCGGCGCCGGAATGCTGCTGTTCGACCAGACCCTCGGCACCGGCTTCTATGACCCGACCCGGGGTGGCGACCCGATCCTGTGGCAGCACCTGTTCTGGTTCTTCGGGCACCCCGAAGTGTACGTGGTGTTGCTGCCGGCGATCGGGATCGTGATCGAGATCGTGGCCACGTTCTCCCGCAAGAAAGTGTTCGGCTACAAGGTGATGCTCTACACCGCGGTTGCCACCGGCGTGCTGAGCTTCTTCGTGTGGGCCCACCACCAGTTCGTGGCCGGCATCGATCCGCGCATGGCGAACGTGTTCATGGTCACCACGCTGCTGATCTCGGTGCCCATCGCTGAACTGGTGTTCGTGATCATCGCCACCCTGTACGGGGGCTCGATCCGGTTCACCACTCCGATGCTATGGGCGCTGGCCTTCGTGGCCGAGTTCCTGATCGGGGGCGTGACCGGCATCTTCCTTGGCGCGACCGGGTCGGACATCTACCTCCACGACACCTACTTCGTGCTGGCGCATTTCCACTATACGTTCTTCCCGATCGCGATCATCGGCACGTTCGCCGCCTTCACCTACTGGTTCCCCAAGATGTTCGGCAGGATGATGGATGAGCGCCTCGGCAAGATCCACTTCTGGGGCACCATCATCCCGTTCAACTTCATCTTCATCCCGCTGTTCATAACGGGAGTCGGTGGAGACCACCGCCGCATCTACAATTACGAGAACTTCCCCGACCTGGCGCACCTGCACTGGCTGCGGGTCGTGGCCACTGTCGCGCTGCTGGTAATGCTGCTGTTCCAGATCCCGTTCTTCTGGAACCTGGTCAGGAGCCTGCGCAGCGGCGCAAAGGCGGGGAAGAACCCCTGGAAGGCCAACACCCTGGAGTGGACCGCCGAGTCCCCGCCACCGCACGGCAACTGGCCAGCGGACCAGATGCCCAAAGTGTACCGCGGCCCCTACGAGTACGGACACAAGGACCGCGACGAGGACTACTGGCCCCAGAACGTCCCAGCCTGAGGCGATCGTGAGACCACTGGCCAATACCCGCAGCGCCACCGGCATCCCAACGGGCCGCCTCGCCATCTGGTGGGTGCTCGCCTCCGAGGTCGTGATCTTCGGCGGCCTGATCGCGTCCTACATCATGCACCGGCTCGGCCACCCCGAGTGGGCCAATGCCGCCGCGGTCACCAACGTCTGGATTGGCGCGTTCAACACCCTGGTGCTGCTCAGCTCCAGCTTCACAGCCGTGCTGGCCCACAAGGCCGCCGACCAGGGCGACGGCGCCAAGGCCGCGCGGTTCCTGCTGTACACTGTGTGCGGCGCGGCGACCTTCCTCGGCGTAAAGACCTACGAGTGGTGGAGCGAGATCAGCCACGGCTATACCATCACGTCCAATGGCTTCTGGTCCTTCTACTACACCGCCGCCGGCCTGCACGCGCTGCACGTGCTGGCTGGCGCCGTCATCATGGCCGTCGTCGCGGCCGACGCGAGGAAGGGTAAGGAGCTGCACCGCGTGGAGCTGATCGGCATCTACTGGCACTTCGTTGACATCGTCTGGATCTTCCTGTTCCCCCTGCTGTATATCGCGAAGTAGGCGCACCATGTCCGGCTCGCACCACCCCAACTACCACAGGATCTACTACACGCTGCTGGTGCTGCTCCTTGTCAGCGTGGCCGGGCCGTTCCTCGGCATCAAGTGGGTCACGCTGATCACCGCCTTCGGCATCGCAGTATGGAAGGCCACGCTCGTGGTGCAGAACTTCATGCACCTGAAGTGGGAACAGCGGTTGATGAAGATCATGCTCGCCGGAACGGTGACGCTGCTGCTGCTGTTCTTCTTCGGCGTCGCGCCCGACGTGATGAAACACACCGGACGCAACTGGCGGAACGATGCGGCCCTGGCGGCGACGGCGAGGGGGATTGAGAGCCACGGCGGTGCCGAGGGGGGCGAGGGCGCGGAGGGCACAGGGGGCGCAGAGGGCACAGAGGGCACGGGCCATGGTGCCGCCAGTGGGTTCGATGCCCGCGCGGCATTCATGACCAACTGCGCGCCGTGTCACGGGCAGACCGGTGGTGGTGACGGATTGGCTGCCGCTTCGCTCAACCCCCGCCCGGCCGACTTCAGCGATCCGGCCTTCTGGCGCTCCCGCACCGACGAGCAGCTGCTGCGGGCGATCCGCGAGGGCGGCGCCGCGGTGGGCCGCTCGCCCTCGATGCCCGCCTGGGGCGGTATGTTCGACACCACGCAGACCCGCGAGCTGCTGGAGTTCATCCGCGCCTTCCGCAGGAGCTGACGGCGGTGGACCGGGCGCTGCATCTGGTCCGCCCAGGCGAGCCGCCGCCTAACAAGCATCTGCTGCCCAGCAGCGTGTTGGGCATGCTCCTGTTCATCTTCACCGAGGTGATGCTGTTCGCCGGGTTCATCTCGGCCCACACCATCGCCCGCGCCGGAGCGCAGGCCTGGCCGCCGGCTGGGCAGCCCCGGCTTCCGTTCCGAGAAACGCTGATCAACAGCGCCGCGCTGCTGGCCAGCGGCGCGATCCTGCTGGTCGCGCATCTGGCGTTCCGCAAGCGGCCGGCCGACGCCCGGGGACCGGCCGCGCTGGCGCTGTTCTTCGGCCTCGCGTTCGTCATCGCGCAGGGCCGCGAGTGGGTGGCGCTCATCGGGGAGGGCCTGACCCTGACCTCGAGCACCTACGGCGGCTTCTTCTACCTCATTGTGGGCGCGCACGCGCTCCACGCCCTCGGCGCCATCCTGGCCCTCGCCTGGGCGCTGGCGCGGCTGTGGCGCGACCGGCTCAGCTGGGCACAGTTCAGCACCGTGGCTGCGTTCTGGTACTTCGTGGTCCTGGTCTGGCCGGTTATCTACCTGAAGGTGTATCTGTGAGGCGCAGGGTCGCGCTCCTGGTGTCTGGCGCCCTGGTCCTTGGCCCCCAAGTGGCGCTGGCGTGCCCCATGTGCTTCGACCCGCGCGCCGAGAACCGGATCGCGTTCGCGGCCACCGCGGCGGTCATGACACTGCTGCCGTTAGGTATGGTGGGCGGCCTCCTGCTGTGGCTGCGCCGCCGCGCCCGGGCGCTGAATGGGGAAGCGGCGAACCGGAACCCCGACTCGCCGCCTCCCCCCTGACCCTTCTGTCCCACCGTCCCACCGTCCCACTGTCCCACTGTCTTCTAGAACCAAATCCTCACTCCCACAACCGGCCCCGCGAATGCCGGAGTATCCCCCACCTTCATCCAGTGCCACCCGCCCTGGAGCTCCAGCCGGTTCATGAAGAACGACCCGGTGGCGTTCACTTCACGGAAGGTGAATTCGTCGGCGCCGGTCCAGCTGAGGGCCGCGACCCTGCCGTTCAGGTTCACACCTAACGGCCTGACCGGGAACAGCTGCACTCCCAGTTCGGCCTCGGGACCCGAGGCGTCGTTGCCGTCGTCCAGCTCGATCCCGCGCAGTGCCGCGCCGGCGATGAGGTAGCCCCTGCTGCCCAGGCGCGGCTGCACGCCGATGCCCACCCGGTAGATACGCATCCGATCCTCGCCGCCGGTCACCGGTTCGACGTACTGGTTGAACTCCGCCTGCCCGCGCACCAGCGAGTAGGCTCCCTCGATCGCGAACCGGCCCGCCTGCGTGGATGAGCCGCGGTCCGAGAAGTACTGGCCCGAGACGGCTGCGAACCCGCGGCGCTCGGTGGTGCGGCGCCTCACGAACACCTCGCCATCCTCGCCGCCCGCGTACGGATACTCCAGGTAGCCCTGGCCGCCGCGGCCGCCGCGCTCCTCCGGCGGATAGGCCTCAAGCTCATCGTCGGGCGGGCGGTGGTAGCGGGGATAGTAGGCCGGATACCACCAGCCACCGTGATACCAGCCCCAATAGCCGTCGTACCAGCCCCAATAGGTGCAGCCCCAGTAGCACGGGCCGACCCACACGCCGCGCACATACGTCACGCCGCGGCTGGTGCGGATGCGAGCGGCATTGGCGCGGTCGCGGATCGTGGCAATGCGGCCGCGCGAGCGCTCCTGGCCGGCGCTGGCCTGCGGCTCAGACCTCGTGCCGCGACCGGAAGACGTGGCGCTCGGCCGGCTCGACGTGGAACCGCCACGCCGCTCCCCCGAACTCACCGAGCCACCCGAGCTGCGCGGCGTCTGGCGCGTACCGGCGGATGAACCGCCGGACGATCCGCCACTGGTCGTCCGGCGCTGGGCGGCCACATCGGTCACTCCCGCCACCGCGGCGACGAGCAGCAGACTGAATGCGATGCGGTAGGTGCGCATATTCCCTCCGCTTATCAACTACGCATCAACCATGCCACAGCTCTTGAACTCGCAAGTTGCGCAATTCCATCGAGTTACGCCAGAGCTTCTCTGCTCCACTGACCTCTCGTGGTGACACTCCTGCTGCCCCCTGCTCTCCCTCGCGCCCGGTTGCGGTCGCCACACCTTGGTGGAGGTTCCCGCCGTTTCTACATCCGGCAAGAGGTGCTCCAGTGGCGCCGTTCATAGGCCAGCCTAACAACTGCGGAGTCAGCAATTCTGCGGGCCCTGGTTCCTGGCCTGGTTCCAGAGATGGTCTGGGCCTCCTCTTGCGCGAAATGGGAGTGGATTACACCGTATTCGCACGGGCGGCGATCCACGCCCAACCTCTTCGGCCCCTACCCAGCAAGGGCCATCGTGAGGCAACGATAGGCATATTCCTGGATCCGTTCTGCTGTTGACCCTTGGTCGCCGGGTCGCGCTGTCGCTGGGGGCGCACGGATGTGGACCGACCACAGGGGTTCCCGATGGTTGCCAACACGGTGGGACAGTGGGACAGTGGGACAGTGAGGACAGAGTGACAACCGTCCCACCGTCCCACCGTCCCACTGACTACGATCTTGTCGTCATCGGCTCCGGCCCCGCGGGCGAGAAAGGCGCCGCGCAGGCCGCCTACTTCGGCAAGAAGGTCGCGCTCATAGAGCGCGCGCCGTGGCTGGGTGGCGCCGGCATCAACACCGGCACAGTCCCTTCCAAGACTCTGCGCGAGACGGCGCTCTACTTCTCCGGCCTACGCCAGCGCGGGCTCTACGGCATTGACTATTCCCTCAAGGAAGGCCTCACCGTCGCCGACTTCATGCACAGGGAGCGCGTGGTGGTCGAGCAGCAGCGTGCTCTCGTCAGGCGCAATATGGACCGCCACCATGTCGCAGTCATCCATGGCACCGGCTCGATCGCATCGCCTACCACTGTGCGCGTAACGGCAGACGGGGTCACGCGCGAGCTCACCACCCGCTTCATCCTGGTCGCGACCGGCTCCTCGCCCCATCATCCGGATGGCATCCCGTTCCACCACCCGCGAGTGCGCGATTCCGACACCATCCTTCAGCTCGACCACATCCCGCGCACCATGGCGGTAGTGGGCGGCGGCGTCATCGGCATCGAGTATGCCTCGATCTTCACCGCCCTCGGAGTTCAGGTCACCATGATCGAGAGTCGCGAGCGACTGGTGCCGTTTGTCGAGGGCGAACTGGCGCAGCGGCTGCAGGACCGGCTCGCCTCGCTGGGGCTCAGGTTCGTGATGAACACACGCGTCCAACACATCGAGACCACGGACACCCATGTGGCCCTCACGCTCACCACCGGAGAACTCCTCAAGGCAGACATCGCGCTGTGGTGCGCCGGCCGCCAGAGCAACGTCGAAGGCCTGGGCCTGGAAGCGGTAGGAGTGAAACTTGGCAAGCGCGGCCTGGTGGTGGTGGACGAGCACTACCGCACGGCGGTGCCGAGCATCTACGCCGCGGGCGACGTGATCGGCTTCCCCGCCCTGGCCTCGACTTCGATGGAGCAGGCCCGCGTGGCGATGGTGCACGCCTTCGACTTGCGCTACAAGGAGCGCGTCTCCCCGGTGCTGCCTCTGGCGGTCTACACCGTGCCGGAGGTCGCGATGGTCGGCCTGACCAGCGAGCAGTGCGCCGAGCGCGGCATCCCGTTCCTGTCAGGCAAGGCCGGCTACGACAAGAGCGCGCGCGGCCAGATCATCGGCGATACCGGCGGGCTGCTCAAGCTGGTCTTTTCGCCCTCCGACAAGCGCCTACTCGGCGCTCACATCATCGGCGAGCTGGCCTCCGAGCTGATCCACATCGCAGCCGCCGTCCTGGCGCGCGAGGGCACGATAGACGAGTTCATCGACTCGGTGTACAACTTCCCGAGCCTCTCCGACAGCTACAAGTACGCCGCTTACGACGGCCTCGGCAATCTCCAGAGGCTGCTACCGTGAACAGCGCTTAACGCCGTACCACAGAGCCCTCCTACTTGGGCTGTCGGACGGAGAATGGTCGTGGTTCACGCCCAACTGCCCCCGGGCAGATCAGTGCGTGAGGCTCGACTCCCTGCGCTCGATGTAGGTCAGGCCCAGATGGAACGATGCCAAAATGCCGCTGGCGCCGGTATTCGCGGCGGTCTGTCCGCCCGTCTCGAAGTCGCCATACTTGGACCAGCGGCTCGAAATGGTGGCCTCCAGGGCGAACCGGCGCGACAGGTAACGCCGCCAGCCGAGGCTCCATCCGAACGTAAAGCCGGACCGGTTGCTGGTCGCCACACCGGATGTCAGCGTCTGACTTGCGATGCCGATGCGTCCCGCGGCCACGTAGCCGCCGCGCGAAGAGCGCTCCCGCACGGTTCGGACTTCGAACAACACACCGAAGTCCAGCAGGTCGCCTCCCCCTCCTTCCAGGCCGAGGCCCGTGCCGTCCACGCTGATGCCCAGCTCTATCGTAGGGCTGACCCGGCCGTGGCCCGCCAACCTGATTCCAGGGCCGGGATTCGTACCACTGTAGGCATCACCACTGCCGGAGCCGAAACCCAACGGGGCTGCCGTGAAAGTACCCCGCAGACGACCCTCCTGCGACATCAGCGCGCCTGCCAGGCAGATGCAGCAAACCAGGTACCCAATGGTCACCCGAACCAACCTCATAGCCCCTCCCGGTCCCTGGCCATGGGCCCGCGGCCGGCCCTCCGGCCCGGTCATGGCCTCACATGGCTGTCGCGTTTGGGGTCAATTCGTAACACCTGGGCCAATTGTGATTGCCGGCAGCGGTGCACCGTGGCGGTGCGGCGCACGCCCGGCGATCAGCTCGAACGCCGCCCAGTAGAACGGATGCGCGGTCGTTGGGTCGCGCCGCGTCGCCAACTGGGCGTCCCTTAGCGCCATGCCGGGCGTCCT
>DATMBH010000073.1:0-18296 GCA_035559335.1 Gemmatimonadales bacterium | reverse complement strand
GATCGAAAGTGGCCTGTCCAACACCCTAACGGTCCTGCGCGCCGGGCGCTGCGCGCGGCAGCCGCTCCGGCAGTTCCGCCACGACCCACGCCATCACCGCCAGTGCCGCCACGCAGCGGGCGACCTCGGCCGGGTCGAGCTTGTCCACCGTGTCGCCCTCACTGTGGTGAAACCAGAAGTAGCGCGACCCATCGACGCTCAGGCCCATGCCCGGCACGCCGCGCGCCATTATCGGCCCGATGTCAGCGCCGCCGCCGCCGCGCGTAATGCGGCCCGCGCCGATCCGCTCCAGCAGCGAGCCGATCTCCGTGACTATAGCGAACGCGCTGTCGCTGCCGCTGAACCCGAACCCGGTGGGACTGAACACACCCCCGTCGCTCTCGATGGCCAGCACGTGATTGTCCAGCGCGGCCGCGTAGCGATCCCGATAAGCGGTCGCGCCTCGCAGCCCGTTTTCCTCGTTGGTCCACCCTACCACACGGATGGTGCGGCGCGGCCTGAGACCCAGCCGCCGCAGCAGCCGCAGCGCCTCCCACGCCGCAACCACGCCGCCGGCGTCGTCCATGGCGCCGGTGCCCACGTCCCACGAGTCGATGTGGCCGCCCATCACCACGACCTCCTCGGGCAGCTCCCTCCCAACCAGCTCGCCGATCACGTTGCGCGAGGGCACCTCCGGCAACGTGCGGGCGCCCATGACCAGCCTGATCACTACCCGCTCGCCGCGATCGGCCATCCGGTGCAGCATGGCCGCGTCCTCGACGCTGAGCGCGGCGGCCGGGATCTGCCGGGTCACGCCACTGTCGTAGCGCATCGCGCCGGTATGCGGCGACCGGATCGAGTAGCTCGCCACCGAGCGGATCAGGGCCGCCACCGCTCCGACCTCGGCCGCCCACGCGGCGGCGTTCAAGCGATACTGGACCGTCGCCCCGTAGCTGGTGAATGGGACGTCGAACAGCACTATCCGCCCGCGCGCCTCGGGTGCGCGCCGCCGCAGCTCCTCGCGACTTCCCACGACCATCACCTCGGCCGTTATGCCGCCCCGCGGAGTCCCGACCGAACCTCCCAGGCCCAACATCGCGAGGCGGGCCCGTCTCGGGCTCACCAGCTCGGCCGACTCCTCGCCCCGCACCCACCGCGGCACCATGACCGGTTCCCCGCGCACGTTCTCCAGCGAGTCCCGGCGCATCTGATCCATGATCCAGTCGATGGCGCGCTCAAGCGACTCGGACCCCGACAGCCTGGGGCCGAACCGATCGGTAAGTTCGGCGATGCGGCCCCAGGCCGCTGAGTCGGCCACTGCGGCTTCAATGATCCGGACCGCGGTTTCCTGGTAGCGTTGGCCAATGGCCTGGGCGTGAACGGGCGCAGCCGCAAGCAGCAGCGCAAGGCAGGGAATAAGGCGAACGGTTGGCATACGGTAAAGGTAAGGTGGCAAACGGCCAGACCGTGAGGAGCGCTACAGACATCGTTTGCTGCGGCCCCTATTGTGCGGTAAGCTAGTCGGTCTGTCCCCAGCCGGGGGCAGCCAACCATAACGGGGGAGGCCCCATGCGACGTCGCTCCATTGCTCTGGCGGCAGCACTATCCACAATCACGGTGTTGGGGTGCAAGGACGACTCCACCTCGGGAGCCTCCGTGAGCTTCCCGAACCTCCCGGACGCGCTGATAGCGGGCTACTGCATCCAGGGGAACCGGACCCCGGGGCAGTCGATTTCCGGCTCCGTGGCCACCACAGACTGCCCGCTAGGCGACGGCTCCTACTTCGAGACCTGGCGCGTGCGAGTAGCCACGACCGGCAGCCACCGGATTGCCGCAACGTCGACGTTTGACAACGTGTTGTTTCTGCTGCGGCTCGACTCGTACACCAACACCTCGGCACAGGTGACCACCATCGCCGTCAATGACGATACCGACGGCACCAACGCGGTCATTGCGGCCGCGACGCTTCAAGCCGGTGCGGACTACTTCATCGTAGTGAACGGGTTCGGCGCCACCGACACGGGCCCTTACTCTGTGACGTTCACCCGGAACTGAGCGGCCCGACCAAACCTAGCGGCGCCACCAGCGGACTGGTGGCGCCGTTTTTCTTTGGGTCCGGGCACCCCCGGGTGGATCCTTTCCATGCCCGAGCGCGCTGGCCCTCAGTTGTCAGGGTATAGCTAGCGCCGAGGCCAATCTCCGGTGCAGCGCACCTCCAGCGCCGGCCTTCGCCGTCCGGCTGCAGAGGCAGCCGGACGGACGGTCATGCGAGGACGAAGCGATCGAGGTTCATCACCTTGTTCCAGGCCGCGATGAAGTCGCTCAGGAACTTCTCCTTGGCGTCATCGCATGCGTACACCTCCGCCAGGGCACGGAGTTCGGAGTTCGAACCGAAAACGAGGTCGACACGCGTGGCGGTCCACTTGAGTTTGCCCGTCTTGCGATCGCGGCCTTCGAACAACTCGGCGTCTTGCGAGACCGGCTTCCACTCCGTGCCCATATCGAGCAGGTTCACGAAAAAGTCGTTGGTCAGCGTCTCCGGCCGCTCGGTGAAGACGCCGTGCGACGCCCCGCCAACGTTGGTGTTCAGGACGCGCATGCCGCCCACAAGCACCGTCATTTCCGGCGCCGTTAGCGTCAGCAGCTGCGCCTTGTCAATGAGCAGCGCTTCCGCCGGTACGGTGTACCTACCCTTGAGATAATTGCGGAAGCCGTCCGCTATGGGCTCGAGCACGGCGAAGGAATTCACGTCGGTCTGCTCCGCCGAGGCGTCCATGCGTCCCGGCGTGAAGGGCACAGTCACGCTGTAGCCGGCCTTCTTCGCCGCCTGCTCAATACCGGCACACCCGGCCAGCACGATCAGATCGGCCAGCGACACCTTCTTGCCGCCGGACTGCGCGCCATTGAACGCCTGCTGGATTCCCTCCAGCGTCCGCAGCACCTTCGCGAGCCGCTCCGGCTCGTTGACCGCCCAATCTTTCTGGGGGGCGAGGCGGATGCGGGCGCCGTTAGCGCCGCCGCGCTTGTCGGAGCCGCGGAACGTGGACGCCGAGGCCCATGCTGTCTTCACCAGCTCCCGGATGCTCAGACCGGACTCCAGGATCTTGCCCTTGAGCGCGGCGATGTCCTCCGCACCTATCAACTCGTGATTCACTGCAGGGATGGGATCCTGCCAGATGAGATCCTCGTCCGGAACCTCGGGGCCGAGGTAGCGCGCGCGGGGCCCCATGTCCCGGTGCGTGAGCTTGAACCACGCCCGGGCGAAGGCGTCGGCGAGCTGATCCGGATGCTCCAGGAAGCGCCGCGAGATCCTTTCGTAGACCGGATCGAACCGCAGCGAGAGGTCCGTGGTCAGCATGGTCGGCCGGTGCTTCTTCGACGGGTCGTGCGCGTCCGGCACCGTCGCGTCGGCTCCCTTCGCGACCCACTGATGCGCGCCGGCCGGGCTCTTGGTAAGCTCCCATTCATAGCCGAACAGGGTCTCGAGGTAGTCGTTGCTCCACCGCGTCGGCGTCGTCGTCCAGGTGACTTCCAGGCCGCTGGTGATTGCGTCACCGCCTTTGCCCGCGCCGAAGCCGCTCCTCCAGCCGAGGCCCTGCTCCTCGAGGCCGGCCGCCTCGGGCGGAGCCCCGACGTGCGATACAGGTCCGGCGCCGTGGGCCTTGCCGAAGGTGTGGCCGCCGGCGATGAGCGCTACCGTCTCCTCGTCGTTCATCCCCATGCGCGCGAAGGTCTCGCGGATATCCCGCGCGGCGGCGACGGGGTCCGGGTTGCCGTTAGGTCCTTCCGGGTTGACATAGATCAGCCCCATCTGGACCGCGGCCAGCGGTTGCTCGAGCTCCCGATCGCCGGAGTGGCGCTCGTCGCCCAGCCAGGTCTTCTCGCTGCCCCAATAGACGTCCTGGTCCGGCTCCCAGACGTCCTCACGCCCGCCGCCAAAACCGAACGTCTTGAACCCCATGGTCTCCAGGGCGACGTTCCCGGCGAGGATCATCAGGTCAGCCCACGAAATCTTCCGGCCGTACTTCCGCTTGATCGGCCACAGCAGCCGGCGCGCCTTGTCCAGGTTCACATTGTCCGGCCAACTGTTGAGCGGCGCGAAGCGCTGCTGGCCCCTGCCACCGCCGCCACGGCCGTCGCCGGTGCGGTAGGTACCAGCGCTGTGCCACGCCATGCGAATGAACAGGGGGCCGTAGTGGCCGAAGTCTGCGGGCCACCAGTCCTGCGAGTCCGTCATCAGAGCCGCAAGGTCTTTCTTCACCGCCGCCAGATCGAGGCTGTTGAACTCCTTCCGATAGTTGAAATCCTCACCCAGGGGATTGGACTTGGAGGAATGCTGGCGCAGGAGCTCGAGCCTCAACTGGTTCGGCCACCAGTCGCGGTTCGTCGTGCCGCCGGAAGCGGCGTGGGGTACGGGGCATTTGCTTTCGTTGCTCACGATGCTCTCTCGTGTGGTTTGAGACGCCTTGTCAGACTTCGGAATCGGTCCGGGCTCGAGCCCGGCACTCGGGGCAGCGGCCCCAGTAGACGACTTCGGCCTCGTCAATCTCGTAGTCCCTGCCCTCAGCTGGCGTGAGACACGGGGCGGAACCAACTGCACAGTCCACGTCCACCACGCGGCCGCAGACACGACAAATCAGATGATGGTGGTTGTCGCCGACTCGTGTCTCGTAGCGGGCCGGCGCCCCCGTGGGCTGTATGCGCCGGATGAGGCCCTTTTCAACCAGCACGGCGAGGGCATCGTATACAGCCTGGCGCGAGATGGCCCCGATTTCGGCATTTGCCACTTCGGCCACGCCATCGGCGGTGATGTGGGGTTTACCCGACACCGCTCGCAGCACGGCCAGCCGCTGCGCCGTGACGTGGAGACCGTGTTTGCGAAGGAGGTCAGCCGGTTCGTCGCCCACGACGGAAGAATAGAAGAAGTTTTGACTCTGTCAAGATCTGTATTAGGTCCGCATTGTGTTTGCCGTTGGAGATCTGTGGAAGGGCCCCGGCGAGCTCAGGGCAGCGCGAAGGCGGGTGACGGCTCCGGCCCTCCGTGGGTGACGAGGACGCCCTGCCTGCGCTCGAGGCCGGGGGTGATCCCGGCCCTCTCCAATTGGCCACCAGATCCGGAGCGGAACGCCAATGCTGCGGGCAATCGCGCAGCTCGTTAGGTAGCCGCCGCCTCCGTCACGACGAACCGCAGCCGGCGGTGCGCTTCGCGCACGGCCGCTTCGGCCCGTTCCGGGTCCGGGGCGCGGGCGAACAGGAACCCGGGATAGCGACCGCCCTCGGGGAGCGGCACCAGGCGCTGGCCGGGCGGGATGGTGAGCTGCACGTCCTCCAGGTATTCGACCTGCCGCGCCGCTTCCACGCCCTCGACCCGCTCGAGGACTCCTTCCGCCGGAACCGGGATCATCATGACGGCAGCCGCCGCGCGCTCGCGCTCCAGGGCCGGCAGGCTCAGCGAGCAGGCGTGTCGCACCAGGATGGCTTCCAGCGTCGTCGCGCCGTGCTCACCGAAGCGCAGCACGTCGGCGCAGCGGCCGCCTATCGGTCGTGCCGCGATTTCGATTATCCAGGCCGTGCCCGCTCCGAGCCGCACTTCGGCGTGGACGGGGCCGCTCGCCAGTCCCAGCGCCGTGCAGCCGCGCTGCACCGCGGCGGCGATCGCGGCCTGGTCCGCGGGCGCGGCGCGGCTGGGCGTCACGTATATGGTCTCCTCAAAGCAGGGCCCGACCAGCGGATCGGGCTTGTCGAACAGCGCCAGCACCCTCAGCTGGCCTCCAACCAGCAGCCCCTCGAGCGCGAACTCGCGGCCTTCCACGTAGCGCTCCACCAGGAACACGCCGCTCGCCTCGCCGGCGCGCGGAGCCACGTCGCTCTGCCGCAGAATACGCCTGATCCGTTCGGCCGCCTCGAGAAACTGGTCCGGGTTGTCGGCGCGGATCACTCCGCGGCTGCCGGCCAGGCAGGTCGGCTTCAGGACACACGGATAAGGAGCATGCCGGGCCCGCTCCGGCAGGTCGTCATCGAAACGGTGCAGCGCGAAGGCGGGCACCGCCGCGCCGTTGCGGGACAGGATCAGCCTCTGGCGGTACTTGTCGCGGGCGGCGAGGGCCGCCTCAGGTGCGTTGCTAGGCAGGCCCAGAAGCCTTGCGGCGTGTGCCGCCACCAGCGCAGAGTCGTCGTCGGTTCCGAGCACGGCGTGCACCGGGGTCCGCGACGCGAAACTGGCCACCTGCTGCGCCGCCTGCTCGGGGTGGTCGAAATCGAGCGCCAGCAGCAGCTCCGGCTGCAAGGCCTCTACGGTCGAGCGATGGTCGCTGGCGATCGTGAGGTCGACTCCCGCGTCCTTCGCCGCCGCGATCCATGCCGCGGCGCGGTAGGAGGTGCGCGGGAGGACCAGCAGGAGTCGCAGACTACTTCTTTGCCGACGCGAAGTAGGGGTTGGTGCCGGAGGCGTGGTCGGTGACGTCCACGATCCCCTTGACCTCCGGCGCCAGCTGCCGGAGCGTGGTCTCGATTCCCTGGCGCAGCGTCACGGAGGCCATGCCGCAGCCCTGGCAGCCGCCCAACATACGCAGCAGCACGACCTGGTCCTGGACATCAATGAGGTCCACCCTGCCACCGTGGCCGGCAACCATCGGGTTGATACGCTGGTCGAAGATCATCGCCACCTTGTCGAACAGCGAGTCGTCCGCGGCCGCATCAGCTTGAGCAGACCGGCTGCCGACCACGGGGCCGCCGCGCTCGAACGCTTGGCGGATCGCCGCTCCGACAGCCTTGCCGGTCTGCTGCCACGGCGAGTCGTCGCTCTTGGTTACCGTCACCGTGTAGCCGCTCACCAGCAGCTCGGTGACGCCGGGAACGGCGAACAGCGCGCTCGCCAGCGGCGAGTCGGCAGCGTCCGCGGAGCTGAAATGCCGCACGCCGTCCGGCAGCAGCGGCTCGGAGCACACGAACCGGCAGCGGCGGCTGTCGACCGGCTCGGCGGTAATACGAATGTCCATGACTGAAATCAACCTGCGCGGCGCTACTACTTCAACCACTCGTCCCGGTGCCGCTCCACGAACCGGTCGTCCGTCAGCCAGGGGTATGATTTCCTGACCCGCGCGATTGCCGCCCGCTGTCCCGGCGAGAGAGTCTCGTTCGGGTCCAGGCACCAGTTCCCGGCCAGCAGCCCCTGCCCCCTCAGCACCTCGTGGATACCGGGGATGCAGCCAGCGAAGTTGTTGGCGGCGTCGAAGACCGCAGCATTGGCATCGGTGATCTGGGCCGCGAGCCGCAGCAAGGCCGCCGGAATCGCGGTTTTCGAGCGGACGCGGCGGCAACGTGCATGGACTTGCACGGCACGCCGGGTCCACACCGCCCACTGGCCCAGCAGTCCGCCCACTATCCGCACCGTACGCCCTGCGCGAGCGTTACCGATACGCCACGCCGTCAACAAGTCAGTCACGATCGAGTCGTCGTTTCCGGTATAGAGCGCCACATCTGCGGCCCGCCCCGACTCCGCCACGGCGCGCACCACCTCGAGCGTCCGGTAGCGGTCGAAGGGCGCGATCTTGATCGCCACCAGGTTCTCGATCAGGACCAACCGCCGCCAGAAGTCGGGCTCCAGCACCCGGCCGCCCGCAGCGGGCTGGAGGTAGAAGCCGAACAGGGGGATCGCCTCGGCCACCGCACGGGCGTGTTCAATCAGCTCGCCAGTGCCGGCGTTGCGCATCGCGCCCAGGCTCAGCAGCCCGGCGTGGTAGCCGTGGCGCGCGGCGAGTTCGGCTTCCGCTACCGCCTGGCGGGTTCGGCCGCAGATGCCGGCGATCAGGACCGGCCGTGCCTCACGCCCGGCCTCGCGCGCCGTTGCGGCCGCCAGTTCGAGTACCGGATCGAGCATGCCGTGGCGCCGGATGGCGAACTGGGTGGTGTGCACTCCCACCGCCAGGCCGCCCGCGCCGGCGGCCAGGTAGTAGCGAGTCAGCGCCCGCTGGCGGCGCTCATCCAGCCGGCGCCGCGCCGTGAGTGCGAGCGGGTGGGCCGGGATCACCAGTCCCTGACGCAGCCGTGCGGCCACCCAGCGCGGCGGCATCGGTCCGGCCATCAGAACCTCCCCTCGCGCTCTTCGAAGTGCGTCGGTCTGCCCAGAGCGCGCCCTCCGTCCAGCACCCAGCGGGCGACCAGCTCGATCATCTGATCCAGCGAGGTCTCGGGTTCGCCGAACCGCGCGCGGCACGCCGCCGCGTTGGACAGCAGCGCAGTGTCGCTCTCGGTGCCGCGGAAGCGCGGCGTGCGATGCATCAGGTTCCCGAAGCGCTCGGCGATGTCGCGCACTTTCACCGTTTCGGGGCCGGTCACGTTCAGCACCAGCGGCGGTACGGAGCACAGCGCCAGGCAGCGCAGCGCGATCGCGTTCGCGTCCGTCTGCCAGATCAGGTTCACGTATCCCATGGCCAGGTCGATTGGTTCTCCCGCCAGAACCCGGTCGGCGATGTCGCGCAGTACCCCGTAGCGCGGTTCGTTGGCGTAGTTGAGCCGCAGGATGCACATCGGGGTCGCGTGCCTGGCGCAGAAGTGCTCCAGCACCCGCTCGCGTCCCAGCGCCGACTGCGCGTATTCGCCCACCGGTCCCACCGGATCGTTCTCGCGCGGCCCGCCCCCGTCCACGGGCGTGAGCGGGTACACGTTCCCGGTAGAGAAGGCGACGATGCGCGCGCGGCGATAGCGCACGGCAGCAAGCGCCGCGGCGGCCACGTTCGTCGCCCAGGTGAGCGGCTGGTCCGCGGTGGCGCCGAACTTCCTGCCCACCATGTAGATGACGTTAGGCGCCTCCGGCAGCTCCGCCACCGCCGCCGCGTCCAGTAGATCGCAGGCGACCGTCTCGACGCCGTGCCGCTCCAGCTCGGCGCCGACCGCTGGGTCGCCGAAACGCGCCACGGCGATCACCCGGCGGCTCGTGCCGGCCTCCCGCGAGGCTCGCAGTGCCATCCGCGCCAGGCTGGGGCCCATCTTTCCCGAAGCGCCGAGCACCACGAGGTCGCCGGCGAGAGCCCCCATGGCCTCGACCACCGCGCGGGGCGGCCGGGACAGCAACTCCTCGAGGACGGCTTCGTCGTTCACGCGCCAATCATAGGAACCGCCGTTGCGTTTGGCGACGTCGCCCTGGCGCTCGCAGGCGCCGGGCGCCACCTTCGCTCCATGCGCCGCACTGCCGTGCCGCGTGCCGCGGCAATCGCAGGCGCCCTGTCGCTCCTGGGGTGCACCGATGCGCTAGCACCCCGCCACCTGGACCTCAGCTTCGACCTGGTTTCCGTGGATGGACGCCCGGTGCCGCGCCTGGTGCAGGTCGTGCCGCCCTGCCTGGTCACGGTCGGCGGGGGAAGCCTAGAGCTGAACCCCGACGGCAGCTTCGCGCTGGAGGTGGGCCGCTACCAGGAGTGCGACTTCAGCACCGGTCTCGGGGGAATCGCCTACCGGATCCGCTACCGGTACCTGGGGGCCCACAACCTCCGCGGCGACGTGCTGACGCTCACGGTCATACCGGTGCGGGACCCCACCTACAACCTGGTAACGCTGTACTCGGGGGACAGCATCGTGGTCGAGCTGAGCCCGCGGATGAACCTCGAGGTGGGCGCGGTCAACCTTACCTACCGCCTCAGGCGCTGACCGCGTTCTTCAGCTTTGCGGCTGCCACACCGCGCCCAGCCGGGCCAGCAGCACCGCCAGCAGCTCGATCCCGTCCCACAGATTCCGCAGCCTCAGGTTCTCGTTCGGCCCGTGCTGGCTGTTGTCGTGGTTCACGATCGGGAAGGTGATGAGCGGGGCCCCGAGGACCTCGACGAAGTGGTGCATCGGCAGGCTGCCGCCCGAGGTAGGCAGCCGCAACAGTGGCTGGTCGAGCGCCGGCTCGATGGCGGCCGCCAGCGACCGCACCGCGGGGTGGTCGAGCGCGATGCGGGTCGCGGGGTAACCTCCTCTCCACACCAGCCGCGCGATCCTCGGGTAGCGCGAGCGAGTCGCCGAGTCCGGCTCTTCGGTGACCACGTGGTAGCCCTGCCGCGCCAGGTGGGCCACGACCAGCTCCCGCAGCCTGGCCGGAGTCTGCTCTGGCACCAGCCGGAAGTCGAACGACGCTGTGGCCTCGGCCTGGATGGCGTTGGTCGTCAGCGCGCCGGTCCGGCCCGCGCTCAGACCCTGGACGTTGAGCGCCGGAAGCAGGATCCGCTCCGCGTTAGGGGCGTTGCCAGCCTCGCTCGCTGCCAGTCCCAGCTCCGCTCTTAGCACAGGATCGACGTCGGGGAAGGCACGTAGGGCCTCGCGCTCCGCCGGCCCGGGCGGCCGCACGTCGGAATAGAACCCATCGATCAGGATCCGGCCGTCGGGATCGCGCATCGATGCGACCAGGTGCGCCAGGAGCAGTGCTGGGTTGGGCGCCCAGTTCCCGTAGTGGCCGGAGTGCAGCGCCCGGTTCGGCCCGTACACGGTGATCTGGAAGCCAGCCACGCCGCGCACCCCGAGGACCAGTTGGTGGCGGCGGCTCTGGTGCACCGGGCCGTCCAGGAACACCCAGGCGTCGGCTCCGCGCAACAATCCGGCGTGCCGGGTCAGCATGGCGCGCAGGTGCTGCGAACCGCGCTCTTCTTCTCCCTCGAGGAAGAACCGGAGGTTCACCGTCGGGCGCCGGCCGCTCTCGCGCAGGGCATCCAGCGCCGCGAGCGCCGCTATGATGGGCGACTTGTCGTCTCCCGCCGAGCGCGCGAACAGGCGCCACTCGGGGTCGTAGCGCCCGCCCTCGGGCACCAGCGGCAGCTCGCGCGGCGAGCGGTCCAGCGGACCGCTGCGCAGCACCGGCCGCCATGGGTGCGAAGTCCACTCCGAGGTATCGACCGGCTGCCCGTCGTAGTGCGCGTACAGGACGATGGTGCGCGAGGCGCCGGGCACGTCGAGACTGCCGAACACCGCGGGCGGCGAGCCCTCGACTTCCAGCAGCCGCGCCGCGACGCCGCGGCGCTCCAGGGCGCGCACCAGCCACTCGGCGTTGCGCCGGATGTTGACCGAGTCGGTGGCGAGGTTGGGTATCGCCAGCAGCTCGACCAGCTCCCGCACGATCGGGACTTCGTTCCGTTCCCGCCACGCGCGCACCTCGGCGCGCACGGTCCGCGCCTCAGGCGGCAGCTGGGCGGCCGCGGCCGTGGCCATGCACGTTGCCGCCAGCAACGACACCGTCACCTTCACCGACACCCCGTTAGCGAGCAGTCGCATGGAGCGTATATGATATCGGTCATGTGCGGAACCGGAATACTGCGTGTTGCGCTGCTGGTCGCCTGCACCGCACAGGCGGCGGTGTCGCAGGCGCCACCGCGCCGCCCGCGGCTGGCGCGGGACGCCGACACCAACGACGCGGTCGCCTACTACCGCCACGCCATCGAGCGCATCCGCCGCGTGCCCCGCGAGGCGGCGAACGGGCTGTACTGGGCCGAGCGTCTGGATCCCGGATCGGCGCCCACGATCTACGCCCGTCACGTCACGGCGCTGCTCACCAACCCCTCGCTGATCGTGGGCTACATCCACCGCGAGAGCGACGTGCTGCGGCGGCCCGAGATCCGCCAGGCGGACTCGATCCTACAGCGGGCGCTGTGGATCGACCCGTTCCTCCACCGCGGGCTGGAGGAAGTGGTCCTGATAGAGTACGCGCGGCGGGTGCTACCGCGCGACCTGTGGCTGCTGCGCCGCGAGCCGTTGGACGACGAGGTGGCGCACGAGATGCGGCGTTACTTCGCCGACGCGGACCCGTTCCTGGCCGGGCGCTCCGCCTATGGACGCGCCGACTACCGGCTGGCACTCGCCTACTACGCCACCGCACTCCAGGGCAACAGGAACCAGGAGCGCATCCACTACGAGCGGGCATTGGCGTACTACCAGCTGCGCCGCCTCGACAGCGCAGCCATCGCGCTGCGTGAGGCGCTGCGCGAGGTGCGCCGCGCCCCGGCGGCGCTGCGCCCGGTGTACGAGTCCGTGGCGCAGTGGGAGTACGCGCTCGGACATCTGTACGAGCTGCAGGGGCAGACCGCGGCGGCGCGCGATGCCTTCACGCGGGCACTGGACGAGGACGTCAGGCTTTATCCGGCGGCGCTGCGCCTTGCCGTCCTCGAGCTGGCAGCCGGAGACACTGCCTCGGCGCTCAACCGGCTAACCAGCGTCGCGGCGACTCACGACGTCTATCCGGTGCGGTTGTTCCTGGGCGCGCTGTACAGCCGGATCGGCAGGCGTGACAGCGCGGTGACGCACCTCAGGCGCGCCGCGGAATTGGAGCCATGGGCCACCGCGCCGTGGCTCGCGATGGGACTGGCGCTCGAGGCCGCCCGCGACACCACGGGGGCGATCGCGGCCTACGAGCGATTCCTGGCCCTGACGCGGCTGAGCGACCCTGAAGCTCTGACCATCCAACACCGCCTAACAGGCCTCAGAACCGGCTCGGGCCGACAGTAGCCGCTCGCCGGTCCGGAGGCAGGGAGATACGATGAGCTCAGCCTCGCTCCTGCTGTTACCACTGGTGGCGTCAATGCTGGCGGCACCGGACGGCAGGCCGCTATCTCGCACGCGCGGCGCGAGCGCCTTCGACCTGTTCGTGGCTGCCAATCTGCTGCTGGACGCCAACCGGGTGGTGTGCAACATCACCGACTCCGGTGAGGTGTGCACGGACCCCAACGACAGTCCGGTGAGCGGCGGCGGATTTTGGCCGCGCGGAACGTTCAGCCAGTACGTCTTCAACTCCGGCATTCAGATCGCGGCGATTATCCCCGGCGCCGACCAACCCGGGTTCCCGTGGCCCGGGGACACCGTGGGCGCGTTCTTCTTCGACACCAGGGGCGACCAGGATGCCGGCACCTCACTCACCGAGCTGCTCGACTCGCGCGCCACGTCGCTCCTGCGGTGGCCCTCTGGTGCCCGCCTGACGGATCCGTCCCTGTTCGCACCCACCCTGTTGGGCAGGTTTGCGGCCTCCCAACAGGACTCCTGGGTCCGCTACTGGGACATGAACAGCAACCGCACCGGCCGCCCGCACCCCATGGGCGTGCTGGTGGAGCAGCGCACGCTGGCCTGGAACTACCCGGTCGGCAACGACGACATCATCTACCTGGTGTATCGGTTGGTGAACGTCACGGCCAGCGATCCAGCCCGCTATGCCGGCCTGGTGAGTCAGGGTTTCACGCCGGACGACATCGCTTCATTCGCGCAGCTGGGAGCGCGGTTCCAGGAGCGGATGCGGATAGAGTATGGCGTCGATGTCCCCGATACGGGCTTCGCCTGGTCGCAGGCCTATCTGGCGTACGCGGAGGATCCGGACATCGGCAGTGCCGGGCAGAACTACCTCAACGCGTCGCTGGTCTTCGACCTGATGATGGCCTGGAAGTCGGACTTCAGCGAACCGACCTGGAGCTATCCGCCGGAGGTCTTCTTCACTCCGTTTTCGCCGGCGCCGGGCTTTGTGGCAACGACCTTTCTGACGACACCGGGCGGCCGCGGCCTGACCATGACCAGCAACTACACCGGCGGCGCCCCGCTCCCGTCTCCGCTGGGTGTTGCCCGGTTGTGGAGGAGCCTGTCGGGAAACAGGCTCCCAACGGACGGCTCCTGCCAGGTTCCGCAGCCTGCACTCCGGCGGTTCTGCTTCTTCACTCAGGTGCCCACTGACGCGCGCGGCCACATTGCGACCGGTCCGTTCACGCTTCCGCCGGGCCAGGCTGTTACCGCTGTACTGGCCAAGCTGTTCGCGGCCCCGGTGGCAACCGCGACTCAGCCGTTTATCGGGGCCAACATGCAACCGGGCCTGCCGCTCGATGGAACCCGGCTGCAGCTGGGCCTGGACACGCTGCGCGATGTGGACCGGGCGATGGGATGGGTGAGCCACACCGATGCCGATGGCGACGGCACGGTGGAATGGAACGAGGTGGCGACGGAGCCGAGGTCGCTGCTCTGGAAGGCGCAGCTAGCTCGACACGTGGTGGCCAATCGCTTCCAGATGCCGGCGGCGCCCGAACCACCTGAATTCCACGTGGTGCCCGGCGACGGCCGCGTCACCGTGGTGTGGGCGGCTTCGGCCTCGGAAACGGGCGGCGATCCCTACTTCCCGATCGCGTCCGATCCCACCACGCCCCTGTATGACCCTAACTACCGCGAGCTGGACGTCGAGGGCTACCGGATCTGGCGCGGCACCTCACTGGCGAACCTGCAGGTCATCGCGGAGTTCGACTACCGGGGCACCTTCATTCGCGACCATACCGGCAGGTTTCTTGGGGCGGCCTATGGCAACGCCTGCGCTCCCGAGCTCGGGGTCACCACGAGCTGTCCCGACCTGCCCCGAGATGTGCCTCTGGTGCAGCTTGCGACCTCCAGCGGCGGGCTCCCCGTGCCGGCGGAGCCGCTGGTCCAGGTCCGCCTCGGCGACCGCGTGCTGCTTTCCAATGGAGCCGTGGACGTCAGACGGGCGGACACGCTGGTGGTCGGCGGCGGCTCCGGCCGGAGCCCACTCAGAGACAACGGTGTGCCGTTCGTGTACACCGACTCCGCGGTTACCAACGGCGTGACTTACTATTATGCCGTAACCGCGTTCGACGCCAACAGCTGGTCTTCGGGGCCCTCGTCGCTCGAATCGACGCTGGTTCCCAAGACGGCGAGACCCCGGGTATCCGCGTCCAACGCCATCCGCCCCAACATCGTGACAAATCTGCTTGGCGGAGATGACGAGCCACTCGACACGTCGCTCGGCTTCCCGGCCATCGATCCATTCACCGGCACATTCGCCGGTCCCATTCCACCAGCCAACAGCGGAGCGTTCACGTTACTCGATCCGCTCGCGGAAGCGCTGCCCGAGGGAAGCTATGTGGCCCGCATCGACTCGATAGGGCCGGGCTTTGTAACCGGCATCGGCTCGACCCCGTTGCTTCACGTGACGCTGTCGGTTCCGGGAGAGGAGCGGTCTTACTCCCTCAACGCGGGCGGACCCTCCTTTTTCGCCGTGCCATGGCAGGAGGAGCCCGCCGAGCTCGAGGCCCAGATCGTGCCGTTCGACACCCTGCGGCTGCGGCAGCTGGGTATTCCGAGTGACTTCGCGGCCGCAGCCCGCACGATTGCCCGGTTCAGCACGGCCACGGGTGCGATGGCTGCCAGGTCCTTTGCAGTAGCGACGACCCAGGGCCGATTCGGGAACGGCGGGTCGGCCAGCCGGTACCTGTCTCATTCCCGGTGGATGGACGACGGCGCGGCGGAACCTCCGGACCCCACCATCAGCTACGCTCCGAGCCGGGACCACAACTCGGGAAGGCTGACGGGAGTGGACCTCATCTGGTCGCCCGCCGCCTATCGGAATCCGCTAGGCGCCGGTGGCGCCACGCGCGTAAACGTCCTGTTCCGTGGCTATTCCTATGCCCTGACGGCGTGGTATCCGGCGGACTTCGTTGTCACCTGGGGAAGCGGTGGTGCGGTCACCGTCCGCGACGTCACGCACCGTGTTGATCTGCGCCCGACAACCGGCATGGGAACCGGCTTCGGTTTCGTGAGCCTGGCGAGCATCGCCGCGGCCGGGTTGACGGCCGGTGACCTCGCCGATGGCACGGGCATCGCGAGTACCAGCGTGCTCACCTACCACTCCCTGTATTCGGTTGCCCCGGTGTGCTGGGCAGAGTGGCGGGCTATTCCGTGCGCGCCGCTGTCTCCTGTCGCGACGCTCCAGCCGCTGGATTTCGAGGCCGACGGCGTGATTGACGGCACGGGCATAGTGATCGTGATCAACGGCGAGCCGTTCTTCATGAAGATGTCGGCGCTCCCCGCTCCCGGCACGCGGTGGCGGTTGCGCGCGGTGGGCGGGGCCGGCATGTCGGCCGCCTGCACTCCGGCGCTACCTCTCAGTCTCGGTGACATGACCGAGGTGATCCGCGACTGCTCATCGTACGGATTCCAGCCGCCCACGCCGAACCGCCGCCCGCGCGCTCCGGGGCTGCGGTTCGAGATTCGGGTGACGCAGGGCTTCGGGATAACTGCCTCGAGCGGCGACCTGTCGCGCATCCACACGGTGCCGGATCCCTACTACTGGACCCACAACCTCGAGACAGCCACCGGCCGCCAGTTGCTGCGTTTCGTGAACCTGCCCGAACGCGCGGTGATCCGGATCTACAGCTCTAGCGGTATTCTCGTGGCGATGATCACCCACAACGACCCCACGGGCGGCGGCGAGGCGGAGTGGGACGTGCGCAACCGGGCCGGACGGCCGGTGGCCTCCGGCGTTTATTTCTGGCACGTCCAGGCGGCCGACGGCCGCCAGCGGACGGGGCGGTTCGTCGTCGTCAACGCAGAGCGCTGACGGCCGCTGTTGCGAAGTGACGCCGCGGGGCGGCACCTTCATCGCATGTCACACACATCGAAGCTCACCGCAGTTGCGACGGCGCTGGCACTGGTTGCCGGTTCGGCGCACGGGCAGCAGCCGGGCGGCACGCAGCGTCCGGCCAGCATCCAGACCGACATCGCCGCCGCCACCCGCGGCATGGAACGGCTCGACGGCTTCGTGCCGGTGGTACTCGACGCCGAACAGGGCCGCGTCTTCCTCGAGGTCCGCGACTCGCTGCGGGCTCTGGTGTTCTTCACCCTCGCCACCGGCCTGGGCTCCAACGCCATCGGGCTCGACCGCGGCGCCGACGGCCCTTCACACGTGGTGCGGTTCGTCCGGGTGGGACCGCGCGTCCTGGTGCAGTTCGAGAACTGGGGCTACCGCTCCTCGGGCGATGCGCGCCACCAGCGCACCGTGCTCGAGTCATTTCCTCCCAGCACCGTTGCGGCGCTGCCCATCACCGCCGCGCAGGAAGGACGGCTGTTGGTGGACGCCACCGATTTCCTGCTGCGCGACTGGATGAGCGTGGCGCTGGCGCTCCAGAGCTCGCAGCAGGGCGGCTACAGCATCGCGCGCGACCGCTCGTACGTGAACCGGCCGCTGACCCGCGCCTTTCCGACCAACACCGAGATCGACGTGGCGCTCACGTTCGCCACAACGGGGCGGCCGGGGAGCGTCGTATCCACGGTGACGCCCGACGGGTCCGCGTTCACACTGCGCCAGCACGTCTCGCTGCTCGCGCTGCCTGACGACGGCTACCGGCCCAGGCGCCACGATCCGCGCGCTGGGTTCAACGGCGTGACGTTCCGCGACTACGCGCAGCCCATCCAGAGCCCGCTGGAACAGCGCTGGATCGCCCGCCACCGGTTGGAGCGGACCGACCCGCGTAACCCGCGCTCGCCGATCGCGAATCCCATCGTGTACTACGTGGATCCCGGGATCCCCGAGCCGATCCGCACCGCCACGCTGGAGGGCGCGCGGTTTTGGGAAGAGGCCTTCGCGCGCGCCGGGCTGCCGGGCGGGTTTCGAGTGGAGCTGCTGCCCGACACCGTGGACCCCATGGATGCCCGCTACAACGTGGTGCAGTGGGAGAACCGTCACGAGCGCGGCTGGTCGATAGGCGGTTCGCTTCGCGACCCGCGCACGGGGCAGATCATCAAGGCGATGGCGCGGATGGACAGCCACCGTGCCCGTACCGACTACCAGATCTACGCCGCGCTGATGGGGGCGGCCCCGGCGGCCGCGGACACCGCGTTCGTGCTCGGGCGCGTCAGGCAGGTGACGGCCCACGAGATCGGCCACACCCTCGGCCTATCCCACAACTACATAGCCTCGAGTTACGAACGCGGCTCGGTGATGGACTATCCGCCGCCGCGCGTGCGCCTGAGCGCAGGCGGCGAGATCGACATCTCGGCGGCCTACGCGCGCGGGCCGGGCGAGTACGACGTGTGGGCCGTGCGTTGGGGCTATGGCATCTTCCCGCCGGGCGAGGAGGAAGACTCGCTGCGCGCCATCATGGCCGAGGGGCTGCGGCGTGGACTGCTGTTCCTGAGCGACGGCGATGCACGGCCGGACTTCGCTTCCGACCCACGGGTCAACCTGTGGGACGATGCGGGGACCGCGGAGGAGTTCATGCGCCACCAGGTCGCGGTTCGCCGCGCGGCGATGGGCCGCTTCGGCCTGCGCAACTCCCGCGAGGGAGAGCCCGTCGCGCTGCTGCAGGACCGCTTCAGCTATGTGTACTTCTGGCATCGCTGGGCGATCTCCTCGCTGGCGCGCGTCATCGGCGGCATGGAATACCACCATGCGGTCGCGGGCGACGGGCAACCGGCCACCCGCTGGATTGCCTCCGACCGCCAGCGCGCCGCGCTCAGGGACCTGGTGGCCGCGCTGGAGCCGGCGGAACTGGACGTTCCGGACACCGTGATCACGCTGCTCGGCCCGCGGCCGTTCG
>DATMBH010000072.1:0-30939 GCA_035559335.1 Gemmatimonadales bacterium | reverse complement strand
TAGGGCCAGCACCCCGGCGCAAGTCATTGCTACGGCAGCTATGGCCCACATTGGCGCCCGCGGAAGCGCCTCGATCGGCGCACGTCCGAACGCAGTGCCGACCGCGCCCAGGCCCGCGCCGCCGGTGAGCGAATCCACGGCCGCGCGCAGCGATCCGGGCAACACCTGCCATGCAGCGGCCGCCAGCGCACCGATGGCGAGGTAGGCCGCCACGAACAGCACCAGGGGCCTCCGGTCGAACCACGACGTCATCCGGTCAGTCCACTGAGACACGGTCGGTTCCTTGGGAGAACGACACTAATATAGGAGTTAGGGGCTGGTGGCTAGGGGCGCAGTTCTCTCGTCCCTGGCCCCAGGCCGCTGGACCCCGCGTTTTTTCGCACCAGTCTCACAAGGAATTGCGCCCCGGAGTTGCCGAGCATACGCTTACCATTGTGGCACCCCCTGCGACGGAGGAAGGGTGCCGGTAACCGCAAAGCTGTCCCTGCGTCTCTACGAGAAACTCGGCGAGCAGGTCGCCAACGAGCTGGTGGACTGGTTCAACGAGGTTGACGCCACGTATCGCTCTGACTTGCGAGACCTCAACGAACTGAACTTCGCGCGGTTCGATGCCAGGCTCGAACAGCGTGTGGTCCAGCTCGATGCCTCCTTGGCACAGCGAATGGCCAGGCTGGAAGCGAAGCTCGACAGTGAGGTGGAGCGACTCGAGAGAACGATCGAGTCTGAGGTCGCTCGGCTCGAAGGAAAGATAGAGTCCGAGATCGCCCGGCTCGAAGGGAAGATCGAGTCCGAGGTCGCCCGGCTCGGAGGAAAGATCGAGTCCGAGATCGCCCAGCTCGAAGCGAAGATCGAGTCCGAGGTCGCCCGGCTCGAAGGGAAGGTCGAGTCTGGGGCCGCCCGGCTCGAGGGGAAGATCGAGTCTGAGGCCGCCAGGCTGGAGGCCCGGATCGAGGCTGCGGAAGGGAAGCTGATCGCCCGATTCGAAACGCGCCTCTCCGAGACCCGGAACAGCATGATGCGCTGGATGCTCGCGGGATGGACGAGCATCATGCTGCTGGTCCTGACCACTCTGTTCGCTGTGCTGCGGCGCGGCTGATCGGGAAAGCCGAGGGGACGCGAGGCGATCACGACCCGCGTCCCCACTTACTATCGCCTTGCCGCCTTACTGCCTAGAAACTGGCATGGGCATGCCTGCGCCGCTCGCCCTCCCGTTCCAGCAGCGTGGGGCTGACGATCGGAAAGCGGCGCGCGAACCACAGGTAGCACATACCCCACAGGCCGAAGAACCCGATGGTAACGGCCGCCTCCGGCGCACCTAACGGCAGTCGGTCGGCCTCCTGCACGATGCTCGGGATGGTGAACACGTAGCGGTCGGTCCACACGCCCGCCAGCGAGATCAGCGCGGCGGTTCCGAGAATGGCGGGCGTCTTCTTCGGCTTGACGCCGATGATCAGCCAGAACGGCAGGGCGAAGGTCAGCACCACCATGGCGGTCGATATGCCCTTCCACTCCGGCGCCGTCATCCTGAGGAATAGGAAGCTGGTTTCCTCCGGCAGGTTGCCGTACCAGATCACCAGGAACTGGGAGAAGAAGGTGTAGGCCCAGAAGATCGTGAACGCGAAGCACAGCTTGCCGATGTCGTGTAGGTGGTGCGTAGTGATCAACGACTCCAGGGCGAGGTGACGCCGCCAGAAGATTGTCAGGATGGCGAGCGATGTCAGACCGGTGAGCCAGGCGCCCATGAAGAAGAAACCGCCCAGCAGGTTGGACAGCCAGTGCGGGGCGAGCGACATGACGAAATCGAACGCCAGCAGGCTCATGGCCACGGCGTACGCCGGGATCAGCGCCGCTCCCAGCTGGTTGCGGCGGTGGTGCGAGAGGTCGGCACCCTTGCCGGGCTGGTCGTAGTCTTTGGAGAGCCAGGCGTAGAGATCCTTGTGGGCCTCGGCCACGCCGGGCCGCAGCAGCGCGGCGTCCGGGCGCAGCGAGTGGTACACGAACCAGATGCACAGCCCGAACAGCAGGGCAAGGCCGGCGGCGTTTCTCAGCCACATGAACCCGTCGCGCAGCCAGAACGCCTTTACCGGCACGTCCGCGATCATTTCGGGGTGCGCGATCCACGGAAACACGTGCGCACGGCCAAACCACTCGATGAGAAATAGCGCGAACGCTACCGGCAGGAACGCCACCGAGGCCTCAGCGATACGGCGCACGGGTGCGCTCCAGCGTCCCTTGGCGACGGTCACGACAGCGTGGAACATCACCCCGGCCACCGACAGGCCGGTCCAGAACAGGAAGTTGACGTGGTAGGCCCGCCAGGCGCGTGCGTCGCCGTCGCCCAGCAGCATCAGCACGAACATCAGCGATCCGAAGACGAAGGTGCCGATGGTGAGCGGTCTGGCCCACGGAGGAAGCGGCCGCGCCAGGGCGCGCAGCAACTGATCGCGGGTGACCTCGATGTTGTCGTGCTCGATCATCTGCTACTGCCCCTGAAGAGTGCGCACGTAGTTCACCACGTGCCACCGGTCGCGGCCCAGGATCTTGTCGCCATAGCGCGGCATGGCCCCGCGGCCGTGGCGGATTATCGCGTAGAGGTAACCGTCGGTTCGGGTAGTGGCAGTGCCACCGATCAGCGGAGGCACCATGCCGAGCAGCTTCTGCGCTACCGGCCCGTCGCCGGCGCCGGTCGCGCCGTGGCATACGGTGCAGTACGTGTTGTAGATGGCGCGGCCGCGCACCAGCGAGGCGTCCTCGCGCGGCACTGGGTTGATCACGTTGCGCAGGTCACTGCCGAACAGATCGAGCGAGTCCTCCCTGCCCCAGGTGGGAACGCTGCCCGGGGGCGGCGTGCGCTGCGGCGCCTCGAACGGCCGGATCGCAATCTGATCGCGCATGGTCGTGAACCACGGCACCAACCCCACAGCGCGGTCGAACGTGGTGCAGCCCACGACCAGCGCCATCGCGCTGGCGGCGTAGAGCAGCCGTCTAGACATCGTTCACCTCCGCGGCGCCCGCAGCCCGCAGAATATCCGCGGCCGCAGCCACCTGGGCCGGTCCTCCCATCACGACGATCCCGAACTTGTCGGCGCTGAAGCGCGGGTCGTAGCCGGCCGCCTTGCGCAGCTTCGGCAACCGTGCGTTGAGGAACATCCCGGCCACAGTCGCCAGCGCGCCGATCAGGATCGTGGTTTCGAAGCCGATCACCACGTAGGCCGGCAGCGAGACGATCGGCTTGCCGCCCACGATCAGCTCCCAGTCCAGCGAGGTGCCGATGGCGTAGTAGAAGCCGAACGCCGTGCCGCTCAGCGCGCCGATCAGCGTGAACAGGCGCACCGGGCTCACCGGCTCGTCGAGGATGTCCTCGATGTCGTGGTGGGGTACCGGCGAGTGGACGGTCAGGCCCGTGAAGCCCTTGGCCTTGAGCTCGCGCAGCGCGAGAAGCAGCGCATCCAGCGTGTCGAACACCCCCACCACGCCCGGGCTGGCAGGTACCACCGGAGGGGTGGCCATGTCAGTGTCCTCCCCCGGCGTGGGTCCGACCCGGCGGCGGCAGGGCCTCCTTCACCTCGGCAATGGCCACCGACGGGAAGAACTTGATGAACAGCATGAACCACATCGCGAACCAGCAGAAGCTGCCGGTCACGATGAGCAGCTCCCAGATGTTGGGCGTGTAGTAGGCCCACTGCCACGGCTCGAACTCGTGGGAGAGGCTGGTCACGATGATGACGAACCGCTCGAACCACATCCCGACGTTGATGAACAGCGAGATTACGAACAGCCACGGGATGCTGGTGCGGATCTTCTTTGACCATAGCAGCAGTGGGATAAACACGTTGCAGCTGATCATGGTCCAGGTGGCCCACCAGTACTCCCCGAACACCCGGTTGTAGAAGCTCGAACGTTCGAACGGGTTGCCGCTGTACCAGGCGATGAAGTACTCGGTGAAGTAGGCGTAGCCCACGATCGACGATGTCAGCAGGCACAGCTTGGCCAGGTTCTCGAAGTGCCTGACGGTGATGTAGCGCTCGAGATGAAACGCCTTGCGCAACGGCACCAGTATCGTGATGACCATGGCGCAGCCGGAGAAGATCGCGCCCGCCACGAAGTAGGGCGCGAAGATGGTGGCATGCCAGCCCGGCACGATTCCCATGGCGAAGTCCCACGAGACCACCGAATGCACCGACAGCACCAGCGGCGTCGAGAGTGCCGCAAGGAACAAGTACATCCGCATGAAGTGGCGCCACTCATGATTGGAGTTGCGCCATCCGAACGACAGCAGCGAGTAGATCTTCTTTCTCCAGCCCGTGGCCTGGTCCCGCAGCGCGGCGATGTCGGGGATCAGCCCCATGAACAGGAACGTGGCGGACACCGTCAGGTAGGTGGAGATCGCGAAGATGTCCCACACCAGCGGAGACCTGAAGTTCGACCACAGGCCGCGGATGTTGGGATACGGCGCCACCCAGTAAGCAAACCACGCGCGGCCCAGGTGTAGGATCGGGAACAGGCCCGCCGTCATGACCGCGAAGACCGTCATCGCCTCGGCGGCGCGGTACACCGCACTGCGCCAGCCGGAGCGGAACAGGAACAGCACCGCGCTGATCAGCGTGCCGGAGTGGGCGATGCCAACCCAGAATACGAAGGTGGTGATGTACGTGCCCCAGAAGATGGGCGGCGTGTAGCCTGTGATCCCGATGCCCAGCTTCAGCTGGCGGGCCCATGCCAAAGCACCTAACGCAAGGCCCGTCAGAATCACCGCCATTCCCAGGAACCAGCCCCTGCCTGGCGGGTCGAGGGTCTTGATGATGTCGCGGTTCACCTCCGCCCAGGTGGGCGGAGTTGCCCGCGGCGTCATGACTTTCGGTTCGACGGCAACGGCCATGTCAGTGCCCCTCTCCGGAGGCGGCCTCCGCCATCTCGGCGTGCACCACGCGGGTCAAGTAGGTGACTCCCGGCTTGGTATTGAGTAACTCGAAGACGTGGTAGCCGCGCTCGTCCCGCTTGCGGCGGCTCACCTCGCTGTCCGGGTTCCTGGCGTCGCCAAAAGTGATCGCGTCGGCCGGGCAGGTCTGGGCGCAGGCTGGCTGCACGTCCGCGTCAGTCAGGGCGCGGTTGCTCACCTTTGCCTCGTTCTGGGCGTAGCGGATGCGCTGCACGCAGAACGTGCACTTCTCCATCACGCCCTTGGTGCGCACGGTGACGTCGGGATTGAGCTGCCAGGCCAGCGTGCCCGGGAAGGCGAACTGCGGCGAAGCCGGCGACCCGTAGTCGAACCAGTTGAAGTAGCGCACCTTGTAGGGACAGTTGTTGGCGCAGTACCGGGTGCCGACGCAGCGGTTGTAAATCTGGCCGTTGAGGCCGTCCGGAGTGTGGTACGCCGCATACACCGGGCACACCGGCTCGCACGGGGCGTTCTCGCACTGCTGGCACAGCATCGGCACCTGCGCGACCTGGAAGTCGGTGCCCTCGGTCTCGCCCTCGAAGTAGCGCTCCAGCCTGATCCACGCCATCTCGCGGTGGCGCTGTACCTGCGACTCGCCCACTACCGGCAGGTTGTTCTCGGCGTAACAGGCGGTCACGCATGCCGAGCAGCCGGTGCAGCGCGACAGGTCGATCGCCATTTCCCACTTGGGGTGCTCGCCGCGATAGTCGCCCAGCGTGTAACGGGCCTCGCGATGCGCCGTGTCGGCGCGCGCGATCGCCCGGCGCTCGGCCGCGGTGAACGGCTCGTGCACCTCGTGCGCCTGCCCCATCGAAGCCAGTGCCGCGAGCCGGGCGATGCCGCGCCCATGCTGCCGCGGGCTGCCCTCGGTGGTGGCGAGCGGCACCCGGCGGCCCGTGGGTGTTAGCGTCACCCTGAGCTGCGCGAAGGCCAGCGCACCCGAGCCGTCCGTCACGTCGCCGAGCAGCGACAGTGGATTGCTGCCGCCGGTCGCGTAGCGGCCGTAGCGGGTGTGGCCGCGGCCGATGGGCATGGCGGCGACACCGGGCCGCACGCCGGGATACACGTAAACCAGCGCCTCCACGCTGCGCTCGCCCGCGGTCACCGTGACCACGTCGCCGTTATGCAGCGATGCCGCCGCAGCCGTCTGGGGATGGACCTCCACCCACGTTTGCCAGGAGATCTTGGTCGCCGGGTCGGGCAGCTCCTGGAGCCAGCCCTTGTTGGCGCCGCGGCCATCGTACAGCGCCACGCTTGGTACGGTGAGCAGCACCAGCCCGGTTTCGGCTCCGTCGAACGTGGCTGGGCCGAAGCTGAGCCGGGCAAACTCGCGCGACAGCCGCACCGGCCGCGCAGCGGCCACGGTGGTCGTCACGCCGCGCTGCAGCTCCTGATTGGCATCGGCACCCAGCGCGCGCCGCACCAGCTGCTGCGCGTCCTCCGCGCCGCCGCCGATGGTCCGGTTGGCCAGGCGCGCCAGCTGGAGCATCACGTCCGCCGCCTGACGGGTGTCGTGGACCGGGGTGCTGGCCGGCTGCTGCACCGACGTAACCCCGCTCACCGGCGTGTAAAGGCCCCACGCTTCGAGCGGATGATGGTCCGGCAGCACGATGTCGCACAGCGCCGTCGTCTCGTCCATAGCACTGCTGAGCGCCACCTTGAGCTGCACCTTCGAGAACGCGGAGGCAAACCCGGCTGCGCCGGCCGTGAAGGCCGGGTTGGTGCCGTGCACGATCACCACGTCCACCCCGCCCGCGTCCATGGCGGAAACCAGGCCCTTGAGGTCCGCAAACGTGCCCAGCCGATCCCACACAGTGCCAGGGAACGTCACGGTACGGCCCACGTTGCCGGCCACCGCGTTAAGCAGGTGGACCGCCACGTTGAGTTGGGTGGCCTGGCGGTGCTGGAGCGCTACGCCGCCGGAAACCGCCAGCGACGGCTCGGCATCAGTGAACTCGCGCGCCAGACGCTCGATCGTGTCCGACGCAACGCCGCACTGGCGGGAAACGGTGGCGATGTCGAAGCGCGCCAGGAACCCGCGCAGCGCGTCGGCGTCGCCTCCGGTCACTCTGGCCCTGCCCTGACGGAACACGGCGTTCGCGATTCCCAGCGCCAGCAACGCCTCGGTACCGGCCTCGGGCGCCACCCATTCGTCGGCGCTGAACCCGGTCATACCGCGCCGCGGCTCCACCGCGACGAACCGCGCCATCCGCCCCTCGTGCCAGCCGTGGCTCCGCGCAAAACCCCCCGCGAATTCGGTAGGCGATAGAAACGTCTCGAGGAAGTCGGCGCCGAACGACATGATGTAGCGTGCCGCGCCGAAGTCGTAGCGCGGGATCGAGGCCGTGCCGAACACCAAGCGCGACGCCTCACGCAGCGGCTCGTGAGCGAACGCCTCGTACCGGATGCGCCGCGACGAGCGGAACGAACGCACGAATTCGTCCGCCAGAGCGTCGGTGGGGCCCGAGTCCGCTCCGCCAATGAACGCCACGCGGTCCTGGCCGCTGGTTGCCGCGGCGGCGAGCGCCTGCGACACTTGCTGCAACGCCTCGTCCCAACTGATCGGGATCCACCGCTCACCCTGACGCCGCATCGGCTGGCTCACGCGGTCTGGATCGTACAGACCCTGGAGCGCAGCCTGGCCGCGAGCGCACAGCCGGCCCCGGTTCACCGGGTGGTGCGGGTTGCCCTCGATCTTGATCGGCCTGCCTTCGCGCGTCTTCACCAGGATGCCGCAACCGGCCGGGCATTCGCGGCAGGTGCTGGCATAGTAGGTGGGAACACCCGGGACCAGGTTCTCGTCAGGCACCAGATAGGGCAGCCACTTCTCGCCCTCACCCGTGCCGCAGCCGGCCGCCAGCCCGGCGGTCGTGACTCCCGCAACCTGGAGGAACTTCCTCCGCTTCATCGTGTGCGTCCCCTCATGCCGGTCGGTGGCAAGACGCTCAAGCGCCGCTCAGTAGTGGCAGGCGGTGCAGTCGCGCGTCACGCCCCGCCGCATGTGGCAGTTCGTGCACCACCCCATGTTGTTTACGTCGCGCACCGCGAACACCCGCGGCTGCTGCTGCACATTGCCATGGCACTCCTGACACGCGATGCGGGCCTCGACATGCCGCATGTGCGGGAAGTGCGCGTGCTCCGAGATCTTGTAGACCCTCACCCACTCGATGCTCCGGCGGTTGTTCCACGCTTCCACTAGCTTCGCGATCTCAGGATTCGGATTGCCGAGGGAGTCCGCCGCCGCAATGAACTGGTGGCACCCCATGCAGGTACTCACCGCCGGGATGTTCGCGGTGAAGCTGTTGGCGGCGTTGTTGTGACAATAGAGGCAGGGAATCCGGTACTGGCCAGCGTGGATATCGTGACGGTAGAAGATCGGCTGCTCGGGTCCCCGCAGCCGACCCGGCAGCTCCGGCCACGGTCCGTTCGGCACCGCGGCGCTGATATCCGAGTAGCCGGAGCCGCTCACCGGCGGCAGCGGGAAGCCCCACTGCACCTGGGCTGCCGTCGTGTCCGCGGGCGCCTGAGGCCTCTGTCCTCGCGCAAGAGAAACGCCGGCGAGGACGGCCCCCAATCCGAGGAGCACACCGCCGGCGATGGTTACACGTGTGCGCGTCATCCGAACCCTTGGCGTAGGTTGGACCCTGCGATTAACGCGATTACGTAGGTATGTGAGCCGCCGGGATTCTAGTGGCTTGTGAAAGAAATCACAAGGCCACCGGCACCCCCAAAGCTACCCCGCTGCCGGTCGCTTCCACCAGTAGATGAGCGCCGCGCCGGCAAGCACGCCGAAACTCAGCATCTGCCCCATAGAAAATGGCCCGAGTACCAATCCCAGCTGGGCGTCGGGCTCGCGCGTGAACTCCACCACGAACCGCGCGAGTCCGTAGATGAGCAGAAACAGCGCGGCGACTGTTCCATCGCGGAGCGTGGCGCCGCGGCGCCGCGCCGCGATGTACAACGTCCACAGCACCGCCGCCATCACCAGGCCTTCGAGCGCTGCCTCGTACAGCTGCGAGGGGTGACGCAGCGGTACCCGGGCGGCGATCTCCTGCCACCGTCCGGTCGCGACCAGGCGCTGGAACGGTTCGTACCAGTTGAGCGAACCGCCCATGGCGAGTTCCGGCGCAAGTGACCGGGCAACCGGGTCGGTTGGGAACCGCACGCCCCACGGCAGAGCGGCGGGCGCGATGCGTCCGTACAGCTCGGCGTTGACGAAATTGGCGCACCGCACGAAGAAGATGCCGAACGGCACCGCAAGCGACAGCGAGTCGGCCAGCCGGCGCCACGGCACCTTGCGCCTGCGCGCGAACAGAAAGCTGGCGATGATCACGCCGAGCAGTCCGCCGTGGAACGACAGGCCGCCTCCCCACACCCGTACCAGGTCGAGCGGGTCGAGCAGCAGCGACTGCTCGTAAAACAGGGCGTAGCCGAGGCGCCCGCCTAACAACACACCCACGACCAGCCAGCCGATCAAGTCGCTGACCGACTCCTTGGTGAGCGCCACGAAGCCGTCGCGGCCTAGCTTGTCCAGCACGAACCCGGCGACCAGGAAGCCGGCCAGGTAGCCCAGTCCGTACCACCGCACCGCCAGTGGGCCAAGGCGGAAGGCGACCGGATCCCATGCGGGGAACGAGAGTTCGGCGAAGAGCACAGAGGCCAGGGGTCAGGGGTCAGATGTCAGACAGCCAGGGATCAGAGATCAGAGGTGGAAGCTCGACGGACAGCGCACCGCGTGCAACCCCTAGTCCCTAGCCCCTCACTTGCTGCAGCGCAGCGGCGGCCGCCTTGCGCAGGCGCGATGAGCCGAACGAAAGCCAGCTCTTCTTCTCCAGCAAGCGCTGTAGCGGCGCCGCGGCTTCGGGCAGCTTGAGCGAGAGCAGCGCCGCCACAGCCGCGAGCTGCTCCTCCTCGGAGCCCTGGTCGAGCATCGCACCAAGCGACTGGACTGCCTCGCGCCGGCCGCAGGCGCCCAGAGCCGCAAGGGCCGCCAGCCGGACGGACCGGTCGCCGTCGGAGAGCGCCTGGCGACCGAGCCGCTCGGCGAGCGCGCCGCCGCGAGAGGCCGCGGTCTCGAGCGCGGCCCGCCTGACTTCCGGGTGTGGGTGACGAAGCAGCTTGGCCAGCACCCGCTCCACGAAAGCCAGCGGACGCAGGCTTTCCCGTAACGCCTGGGCCAGCAGGGCGGCAATTGCGGCGCTGCGCTCACTGGCGAGCTGTTCGGCGCTCTGCTCGCTCAGCGCACCGGTGCGATCGGCCAGCACCACCAGCTCGGCGAGTCGCTCGGAACGCACCAGGTCCACGAGGACCTCAGGCGCATCGGGCGCCAGCACGCCCAGCGCCTCTTCCAGGCGCGGCCGCTCCGCCGCCGCCGCCAGCCAGCCGCGCGCGAGCGCCAGCTGCGGTTCCCTGTCCCGCGCGATCGCCGCGAGTGCCTCCTGCAGCTCCTTCCGCATCGCCGGCGGCACATCCGCCGATCGCTCGTGCAGCGCGCACACCAGCTCGGCGATGCGGGCGGACCTGCCCTGCTCGACGGCGAGCCGAACCGCCGCCCGGGCGGCGGCGACGGCCTCCCGCAGCGCGCCCAGATCCGGCGCGCCGCGCAGCGCGGCCACCGGGTCCCTCACCGAGCCGGTCGCCTCGGTCTGGAAGATCCGGTGGTCGCCGGCCCCCACACGCTCGACCACTGTCGCCGAGGAGGTGCGCAGGCTGCGGCGCGGCTGCGCAATGGCCAGCGCTTCCGCGAACTGGCCAGCCGAGGGAAACCTGTCGTCGGGGTTCTTCTCGAGGGCACGCGCGACCGCCGCTGCCACCCCCGCCGGGACGTCTGGACGCAGCTCGCGCACGTCGGGCGCCCGTGCCGCCGCATGCAGCGCAAACAGGGCCTGCGCGTTCGCCGCCGTGAAGGGGGTCGCGCCGGTCAGCATCTCGAATACGACGACGCCCAGCGCGTACACGTCAGTTCGCGCGTCCACCGCGCCGCCGCTCGCCTGTTCGGGCGAGATGTACAGCGGAGTGCCTAACACCTGCCCGCTGGTGGTGATGACCGTGCGGGCGTCGTCGGCCTTCGCTATTCCGAAGTCGGTGAGCAGCGCCCGGCCGCTGGCCAGGTCCAGCAGTACGTTGTCCGGCTTCACGTCGCGGTGGACGACTCCCACGCTGTGCGCATGATCGAGCGCAGCGGCGACGTCCATGGCGATCCCGGCCGCCACCGCCACCGGCTGCGGGCCCTCGCGCTTAAGTCGCGATGCTAGCGGCTCGCCCTCCACCAGTGGCATGAGACAGCACGCCGTGTCACCGACGCTGGTGACGAACAGGATCGGTACGATGTTGGGGTGACTGAGCCGACTGACGGTCGCTGCCTCGCGGCGGAACCGCTCCATCGCCACGGCTGACGAGGCAAGCTCCGGAGAGACGACCTTAGCCGCTAGCCAGCGGTCCAGTCCCCTATCGCGGACTTTGAACACCCAGGCGAATCCGCCGCGGCCCAGTTCGGCCACCACAGCGTATCCGGCCCCCAGCGCCGACTCCAGCTGGTGGGCAATCGCGCGGGCGCTGCGCCTGTCGTCCCCTGCCGGCAGCAGCTGGTCACACTGTTCGCAGCGCAGCGCCTCCTCGAGCGCCGCGCGACCGCAGTTCGCGCAAAAGGCAGGGGTCGGGGATCGGGCGTCGGGGGTCAGGGTAATACCCAGTCCTCAGCTTTCCGGACGCAGCGCGCCCATTCAACCCCGATCAGCGACGCCTGGGCCTGACTCATACGAGGCAAGCGTGAGCTTGGCCACAGCTGCATCCGGAATGCGGAACGGGAAGCCCGTGCCGAACACGAAGGCCTCGCGCCCCACGGTGCGGAACAGGTGGCCGAGGTGGTCTTCCGGAGGACCCCACACGGCGCTCACGTCCCAGCTGAGCCGCGCGGATTCCTCAGGAGTGGAACCCCAGTGGGTCTCCTCGACTATCGCCCGGTCCGCCCCGCACACCAGGAGCCGGACGCCGGCGTGCGCCCTGACCGTCGCGCGCAGGTCAGCCGAGATCAGGTCGCGCGCGACATCGAGACGATGGCGCTGGCGTGGATCCTCCAGCCGCACCGTGAGTGTGAGCGTCAGGCCCTGCTCAGCGCACGCCGCGGCCAATTCGGTCATCGCTGCCCCGGCGCAGTCGAACCCATAGTGCGCAGGCCAGGTCCGGATTGCCGGCGCTCCTTCTGATGCCGCGCGGTCTATCTCACGCTCCCAGCCCGGCCACACCGGGTTTACGGCCGGAACAGGCAGCAACCTGACGCGGTGCGCCGCAAGCAGCTGGAACAGCTCATCATTACCGGAAGCGGCGTCCCTGTAGTAAATGGACGGCACGTGGCCAACCCACGCGGTTTCCACCCCGAGCCGGTCCATGTCGGCGATGAGCCGCTGCGGCGTGCTGTCGGGAAGGCGTCGGAACGGGTAGGGCCCCACCATCGCGTTGTGGTCGGTGGCGCTGTTCATGCCTCGGCCCCCGCGCCGGCCTGCATCGGTGCAATGCTTCGCGGTCCGGCAACCAGGTGGAAGATGCGCGCCGCGTTGCGCCACCGGATAGCGGTGAACTCCGCGGGCGAACACAGCAGCTCCAGCGCCTTCAGCTTGGCCAGGCCTGTATCCATGGTCAGGTCAGTCCCCCACAGCAGCCGGCCCGGCCCCACGCATTCCAGGCACAGCTCCAGCATGCCGCGGTCAACGCCACTGCCGGACAGGTCAACCCATATGTTAGGCACCTGGGCGAGAGCGCGCAGCGAGTGGGCCCAGTCTCCCCCGCCGCCGATGTGCGCGAGGATGAACTGCACCCGGGGCCAGCGCGAGGACAGCGCCGCCAAATCCAGGGCATCGGAGATCTCCTGCCCGGGCACTTCGCCGCGGCGGTGCTGCCAGACGTGGTGCAGGATGGGCACGCGGTGGTGGTCCGCAAGCTCACAGACGGGATCGAGCAGCGGATCGTCCGCCCTGCGACTGGCCGCCAGCTTGATGCCGGTAAGCCCGTGGTCGGCGCCGATTTCGATCTCGCGCACCGCGTGAGCGGTGAAGTTGGGGTTCACCGTAGTATAGCCGCGCACCCGGTCCGGGTGTGCCGCCTCGATGGCCCGCATCGCCTCGTTGCCGTAGCTGACGTCGTCCGGCGAGGGGAAGTAGGTCGGAGACGCGTAGCCCCAGGTGCCGAGAATCGAGGCGATGTGGAGCGTTATGCCGATCCGTTCTCCGATCGCCAGGCGTCGCGCGTTCAGCTCGCGCCACTCGGCGCGGCCGCAGCGGTCGTGCCAAAAGTGCACGTGCACGTCTACCAGCGGCAGGCCGCTCACCGCAGCAGCTCCGCCGCTGCCTGGCCGGCAACCCTGATCGTCTCCTCCACGTCGGCCTCGGTGTGGGCCAGGCACGGGAAGCAGTATGGGCCCCGCTTCAGCAGCAGGCCGCGGGCGGCGCAGTCCAGCAGGAACCGTCGCTCGGTCTCCTCGCTGCTGAACCTGAGGTAGAACATCTCCGGGACCCCCCTTACTTCGAACAGGCCGGCTCGCGCGCCGGAGCTGGACGCCAGGCCCTCCATCACCGCTCGGCCGACACGCTCGAGGTGCGAGTGGACATCCATGCGCTCCCAAACCTGCAGCACCGCGCGCGAAGCCGCGAGCGCTACCGACTCGGTAGCCAGCGTGCTGGAGATCCAGGTCTCGCGGACCCGCGCCATCAGGTCGGCCCTTCCCACCACAGCGGCTAGCGGAAGGCCGTTCGCGAGCGCCTTGCCCAGTACCGCGAGGTCGGGACGCACGCTCCACTTCTCCGCGGCGCCCCCGCGCGCGATTCGGAACGCGGTCTTGATCTCATCCAGGACCAGCACCGCGCCGCAGCGGTCTGCCACCGCGCGCGCTCCCTGCAGCCAGGCCGGAGAGGGGGCGCGCTCCACTACGGGTTCCAGCACGATCGCCGCGGGGACGCACCGTTCGCACGCCTCGCTGAGCGCCAGCGAATCGTCGAATGGCACCTGGTGCCACAGGGCTCCGATTTCCCGAGGCACGCCCGGGCCTCCGGTCGGCCCATCGAGCCAGCCGTGATAGCCGCAGTGGACCACCGCGGTTCGGCCGGTCGCTACCCTCGCGATTCGCACCGCGGCTGCTACCGCTTCAGCGCCGGTCTTGAAGAACCGCGCCTGCTCGGCCCCGGGGTAGGAGGCGCACACGGCCTCGGCGGTCTCGACCTCGAGGGTCGGCGGAAGCGGGTGCACCGAGCCGCTCTCCAGCGCCGCGACCGCCGCGGCCGTCACGTCGGGGTGGGCGTAACCTAACGACACCGCGCCGAGCGACATGGTCCAGTCGAGCAGTTCCTTCCCATCCGCCGTCCAGACGCGGGCGCCGGCGCTCCGTGCCGCGTGGGTCGGTCCGCCAGGGCCGCCGAACATCGCGTCCATGCCCCGAGAGCGAGTCGAAGTGAAGCCCGCGACGGCGTCGGCCGCCCTGCGGGCCCAGTCGCCCGCGGTCACTGCTCCACTTCCACCAGCGGCAGGCGGCCCGGCAGCGCCCGGTCACCCGCTAGGTAGAGCCGCGAGCCGCGTGCGCCGGACCACACCAGCTGGCCTGACCGCCGCGCTCTGCCGTCATCGAGCCGGTTCACGTACAGGTCGAATCCGAACGAGGCGTGATCGAGCAGTTCGGGCACATCGAGCGCGAGCGTTATGCGGTAGCCGCCAGGCGTCGGAGTCCACGCGCCGCCGGTCACCATCTCCGCGAATGCGTCGCTGGCGCCGACTGCCGAGACCCTGAGGCGGTCGCGGCGACCGGTGTCGGGAACCACCAGCCAGCCAAAAAACCCCGCGGTCTCGATGTAGAGTTGGATGCCGTCGGAGTGGATGTCAGGGTTCTCATTCTCCCACTCTGGGTCGGGCGAGTCGGGCGGTCTGAAATTCAGCGAGGGTTGGGTGACCTCGACCGCGACGTAGAGCTGGGACCTGTCGTGGTTGAGCCAGGCTCGCGACGAAAACGCGCCGGCCCCCGGCCACGGCGCCTCGGCCCTGCGGAACTGGTCGAGGCGATCGAGGAGTAGCGGCGCATCGGTGCCGAACCCTGCGAGAGAGCCGTCCAGGGCCGGCTGGACCGGCACCTTGAGGCAGCGCGCGGCGACCGGCCGCTTCTCCGTTACCGTGGCCACTCCCGGCACCACTATCGCGCCGAACCCACCCCGGCCCACGCCAAGGGAGCTCGCCGCGTCGCGCTCGCTGCGCTCCTCGCCCTCCCCCGGCGCCGAAGGCTCGTCCGGCACCAGACCGCCGAGCACAAACGGATCGCCGCGGTCGCGCTCGACTTCCCATCCGGTGTCCGTGGCGCGGTGCAGGTGGATGCCGCCCCGCATCCGCACTACGAAGTCGTCCTCCACGCATTCCAGATCCTCGACGCCGGCCCCGAGGTCGAGGCAGGCAACCAGCGTAACCTCCTCGCCGCTCGAGATCACGATGGGAAACTCCAACTCCGCGTGCTCCTCCTTCCCGTCGGGCGGACCCGGAGCCCGCTGCATCAGGATTCGGAACGGCTGGCGCGCCGTCAGGCGCACCGGGAGCTTCGCGCCGGAGCTTCTGGTGAACACCACGCCGTGCTGGTCCGCCACCGCCGTGCCGAGCCCGTGCCACGGAAGCATCAGCTCCCGTTCCCCGACCGAGCTTGCCATCTGCATCACGTCCAGGATGTAGCCTTCGGTGACCACGACGGTGCGCTGAATGGTCGCGCCTTCGAAGGCGGTGTTCTCCGGAAGCAGGGCGCACACCCATGCCGCCCCGTCCTGCCGGTCGAACGCCACCAGTTGCCCGCGCGCCGGGTGCTGGGGTTGGCCGTCCAGGAGCGGAGCGTTATGCGCCAGGGTGCTGCGGTACCACGACAGCGTCCGCGAAACGTACGACCCGGTGCCGAAGTCCAGCAGCCACGGCTCGCCGCGCGCGACCACCGTGAGGTTGAGCCGGTCAGGGTGCCCGTGGCCGCCGCCGGGCTCGCCATAGTCCAGGCTGACGTAGGTCGAGCCTCCGTCGCCCCGGATGATGGCCAGGCCCGTCGCCGGAAGCAGTACGTCCGTTCCGACCCATTTCCCGTCAGTCGCCGGACGTTCGGGACTCATCCACAGCCACGCCTTCCAGCCCAGCAGCTCGCGCCTGACGCCTGACGGCGGCGCGTCGCGCTCTATCTCCGTGCACTCCAGCCAGCGATCGTCGCGCGCCGGGATCGCGGGGTCGTAGACGGTCGCCAGCAGCGGATCGAGCCACGGCTCGCCGATCCGCGCCCTCGCCAGCTCCCACAACTCGGCCATTCGGCGCTGCCGCAACGAGACGCCGAACCGCGAATCACGCCGCGCCGGAAAGGTGAAGTCGGGCAACGCCGTGAGCGCCGGCGCCCGGAACGCCTCGCGAAACTGGCGTCCCGTCTGGCCCGTGTCGCTCCACCAGTCGGCCAGTCCCGAGGAGCGCAGCAGCTCCGCCGCCCACGCAAGGCCGCGCAGCGCGAACCAGTGGTAGTTCTCGCCCTCGAACCACAGACCGTCAGCGAGCAGCCCCCGTTCGACCAGTCGCACCAGCCCCGATGAGCCCTCGACCGCGCCCCGCACCATCGCCTCGTCTCTCAGCCACGTGCCTAGCGCGAGCAGCGCGGTCGAGTTCCACACCTGGCGGTTGGAGCGACCCTCGTCGAAATCGGCTATCGTCTCGGCCGAGGGCCGGAACAGGCGCTGCGTTAGGTCGCGCTCCAGCTCGCGCGGCAATTCGCCCCTCGCTCTCAGCAGCTCCGCCGCCGCCGCCAATTGCAACACCCAGATCGATTCGAGGTAAGTGGAAAAGAACGGCCGGCTCGGACCGAGTACGTTGTCGGCACAGGGCCACGACTCATAGCGCGAGGCCACTGCCGCCAACACTTCGCGGGCACGGTCGGCGGCCTCACGGTTGTGGTCGAGCACGCTGGCGAGTGCGCACAGCCAGGTCCGCTCCGCAAGCCACTGCTGGTACCAGTACACCCACCAGCGGCGGCTCTGTTCGGTTTCCCATATCCGGCCACACCTGGTGCAGCGCTGCGAATAGGGAGAAAACGGGTCGAAGCCCAGCTCCGCTTCGTCGTCCCGGCACAGCTGTCCCCAGCGCGACAGCAGCGCCTTCTCGGCAGGCAGATGCACGGGGCGGGAGAGCACCCTGGCTACCTCGGCCCTGATCGAGCCGGTCAGCGCTGCCAAGTCCCCGCTTGCCAGGTGCCGTTTCCTGGATTCGACGTCCTCAGGCGTGAGCAGCATCAGCGATCCCCCGTTTCCCAGGCCGCCACGCCGGTCGCGTCAAACACGACCGGAAGCAGCTTCGCTCCTGCCTGGCGCAGTGCCTCTGCCACATCGTGCTCCCTGCCGGGGCGGGCAATGAACAGCATGCAGCCGCCAGCCCCCGCGCCGCAGGCCTTGGCCCCGTCGGCGCCCGCCCCGATCGCGACGCGCTCGAGCCGCTCCATCAGGGGCGTCCGCATGCCAGGAGCGAGCGCCTGCTGGTGGCGCCAGTTCTCCGAAACGAGCCGAGCCACCAGCCCGATGTCACCCTGCTCCAGCGCCCGGCGCATCTGCAACGCGGCGGCCTTCAGCCCGTCCAGCGCAGCGCCCACAACCGCGTCACCGGAGGCGAACGCCTTCCACACCCTGCGGTGCGTGTCGCCCGAGAGCCGCGAGGTGCCCGTGTAGCACAGGATGCTGGCGGACTCCAATTCGCGCAGCGCGCCCTCGGGCACCTGCAGCCGAGTGGCGGAGACCTCGGGGCTCCCGAACGACAGGAACTGCACGCCGCCTAACGCCGCCGCGTACTGGTCCTGCCTTCCGCCTACGACTCCTGCGTCCTCCGTCTCTATCTCGAACGCCTCGCCAGCAGCCAGCGCCGCTGGCACGGCCTCGCCGCGCAGCAGCCGCAGCGCGGCGACCAGCGCCACTCCCATCGCCCCGGATCCGCCCAGGCCCGAGCCCGGCGGGCCGTCCGAGGCGGTGACTATCTCCAGCGGTCTTTGCGGAGCAAGTCGCCTGACGACCGCCTTCACCAGGGACAACTCCCCATCAGCCCGCAGCTCGTCGGCGCTCCGCGCGGTCACGACGCTGTCGTAATCCACCGCCCGCAGGCGCACTCCCTGCCCGCCGCTCCGCAGCGTCACCCGCGCGTACAGCGCGATGGCGATATTTACCACCGCCCCGCCCCGCGTCCCCGCGTACGGGGCCACGTCGGTCCAGCCTCCGGCCAGGTCTATCCTCAGCGGCGCACGGGCTCGGACGATCACCGCAGCTCCGGACGAACACGCCACTGCGCCACGCTCACCAGCTCTCCGCGCAGATCCATGCGGACACCTTCGACCCTGTCGCGAACTCCCTGCACTCCCCTGCCGTGATACAGAAACGTCACGGGCACTTCGCGCGCCACGATCCGCTGGACCGCCGCGAAGTCCCTCGCATCGAGCGCCCGGTCCAGCTCGGGGTTCGAGTACTGCGCGTACTGGAGCGGTCCGGACCGGCGGCGCGAATCGAACAGCGCCTGGAGCCATCCCATCTCGAGATCTCCCGACACCCCGGTCACCACCGCATCGTAGTCCCGCTCCGCACCGTGCACGGTGGCGAGGAACGCCCCCAGCTCACGCTGCCTGATGCGTAGCTCCACGCCTACCCGGGCGAGGTCGGACTGGATCAGCTGCTCCAGCACGTTGTCGGCCGACCCCACCGTGAGCAGGTCGAACGACAGTCGTTGCGCGCCACGAGCACGGACTCCGTCGCTTCCGCGAAGCCATCCCAGCGAGTCGAGCGCACGCTCGGCCGCCTCCCGGTCGAATGGTATCGGCTCGACCGCCACGGCGCCGGGGTGCTCCGGCGGAACGGGGCCATGCGCCGGACGGCCGAAGCCGAACACATGGGCCTGCACCAGCCGCTCGCGATCCATGGCCATCGTCAGCGCGCGCCTCAGCGCGGGGTCGTCAAACGGCGGGCGGCGCGTGTTCCAGAACAGGCCGTAGGTGTAGAGCAGCGGATAGTCGAGTACCCGCCTTCCCGGCACCTTGGCTAGGATGCCGGCGTGCAGCGGCGCGATGCCGGCGAAGTCAAGCTCTCCGCTAACCAGCGCCGCTAGTTTGGTGGTCGGTTCGTCCACGACGACGATCACCAGCCGTTCGATGCGCGGAGGGCCGCCCAGCTGCTCGGAAAAGGAGCGATTGGCCTCGAACACCCAGCGGCGGCCCGGACGGTGCGACCGGAACCGAAACGGCCCGTTGCCGACCGGGTGCTCGTTGAAAGCGGCGGTGCGCATGAGCGCTCGCGGCACATCACGCAGCAGGTGCGCCGGCAGGATCGCGAGATCAGTCAGCACGTCGGGCAAACGCTCCTGGGGCCGGCAGAAGTCGAGCCGCACCGTGCGCGGGCCGGTGACCGCAACCCCGACGAGGCAGGCGAGCTCGGCGGCGCGAGGGTACACCGTTGCCGGGTCCCGCGCCGCATCGAGGGTGAAGGCAACGTCCGCGCTGGTGGTGGGGCGCCCATCATGCCAGTTCACTCCCTCGCGCAGCTCGAAGGTGAGACTGCGCCGATCGGCGCTCCACGACCAGTCGGCGAGATACGGTTGCGCGACCATCGCGCTGTCGTACCTGGCGAGCGTGGTGAACAGCACGTGCTTCTGGACTTGGCGCGCCAGCGGATGCACGGTAACCAGCGGGTTTATCGACTGAAGATCGGCCCCCGAAGCGTAGATGACCGTGGCGGGCGGACCACCGGGAGCGCAGCCGGCGAACGCGACCAGCACGATGAGCTTCCTCACGCGAGCAAGCTAGGAGGCCCTAGGGGTCAGGGGCTAGGGGCTGATCCAGCCACCGTCCCCTGATCCCTGACCCCCGACCGGCGACCCATATATTCGTCCCATGCTCCTCACCGCGCTAAGACGGCTCGCGATCGCGGTGCCCACGGTGCTGCTGGTGCTGGCGCTGACCTTCACCGCGCTGCAGCTCGCGCCCGGCGATCCGGTGCGGCTGTTTCTGGGACCGGGCGCCGACGCCGCCGCCGCCGGCGAGCTGCGGCGCCAACTGGGACTCGATCAGCCGTTGCCGGTGCAGTTCGCGCACTGGCTCGGGGCGTTCCTGACGGGCGACTGGGGCACTTCGATTGCACAGCAGCGGCCGGTGACGGCCGTGCTGCGCGAAGCGCTGGGCCCGACGATCGCGCTGACCGGGTTGTCGCTGCTGCTCTCGTACATCGGGGGCGCAGCCATCGGCCTGGTGCAGGCAGCGCGCAGCCGGTCCCGGACCGACGTGTTGCTCACCGCCCTCACATCCGTGCTCCAGGCCCTGCCATCCTACGTGCTCGCGCTGGCTCTGGTGCTGCTGTTTGCCTACTGGACCGCGCTGCTGGGCCTGCCGGAGCCGCTCCGGCTTCCCGCGATCGGGGCCGAGGGAATCAGCGCCGATCTTCTGGACCCGTGGTCGCGCGTGGTGGACCGGATCCGCCACGCAGCGCTCCCGGTCACCACGCTGGCGCTGATAGGCGCCGCCGGCACGGCGCGATACGTCAGGGCCGTGACGGCGGATATCGCGCGCCAGCCGTTTGTGCGCGCCGCGCGTTCGCGCGGGTTGGGTGAGCGCTCCGTGCTGGTTCGTCACGCGCTGCGCATCGCGCTACTGCCGCTGGTGACGCTCGCCGGTCTCCAGCTTCCCGCCCTGTTCAGCGGCGTGGTGTTCGTGGAGGCGATATTCGCATGGCCCGGCATGGGGCGGGTCGCCGTTGGGGCCGTGCTAGCCCGCGACATCCCGGTGGTCCTGGCGGTGACCGCGGTGTTCGCGATGCTGGTCGTGCTGGGCAACCTGCTCGCCGACATGGCGGCGTGGCTGCTCGACCCACGCACGCGGGGCCGGGCGTGAGCGCCGGCGCCTCGCGCGCGATGCGGTCGCTGGCCGCCGATCCGCGGGCGGCAGTTGCCATGGTGGTTCTGGGTCTCGCTGCGGTGGCAGCGCTCGCGGCGCCGCTGCTCGCACCGGATGGCACCGAACTGGGAGATGTCGTGGCGCGACGCTTTGTAAGCCCGTTAGGCCGCACTCCTGACGGCGCCTTTCACCTTCTGGGCACCGACCGCTTTGGCCGCGATCTGACGCTGCGCCTGATGGACGGCGCCCGCGTCTCGCTCGCGGTTGGCGCCATGGCCGCTATGGTGGCCGCGGTGCTTGGGGCGGTCCTGGGAGCGCTGGCCGGTTTCGCGGGAGGATGGGTGGACCGAGGCATCAGCGCCGTCGTGGATGCCGCTCTGGCCGTCCCGCGGGTACCGTTCTTGTTGCTGCTGGTCGCGTTGTTCGAGCCGGGGGTCGGCATAACGGTTCTCGCCATCGGACTGACCGGATGGATGACCATCGCGCGGCTGGTGCGCGCTGATGTCATGACCCTGCGACGCCGCGAGTTCGTCGAGGCGGCCCGTGCGCTGGGGGCAACGCCGGGCCGCATACTCGTCAGGCACGTGCTGCCACACGCCCTGGCGCCAGTGCTCGTCGCCACCGCGCTCGCCGTGGGCCAGGCCATAACGCTCGAGGCCGGGCTATCGTTCCTGGGACTCGGCGTACAGCCTCCCACGGCCTCGTGGGGGAACATGATCGCCGCCGGCCGTGACGCGCTGGTGGTGGCGCCGTGGGTTGCCCTCGCACCGGCCCTGGCCGTCGCGCTGGTGGTACTGGCCTGCTCCCTGCTGGCCGACGCGCTCGAATCGGCCGTGGCGGGCGAACGAACTTCGAGCGCCGGTCAGGAAGCGCCGCAGCGCTGATCCCCGTCCGCTCGCGCTGTGGCGCCTTCCTCGTGCAAACGGCCGCGACCAATAGCAGCAACCATCCGCGATCTCTCACCGATCCTGCCCGCGGCCCAACACCCGCACCGTTACCACCTCCCGTGGAAGCGCTTCCAGTTCGAGCGCGCCGCCCTCCACCGGCAGCGATGCCGTCGCGGTTTCGTCCATCCTGCACCGCTCGGCCACTGCCGGCTCGACTGGGAGGCGCCAGCGTAACCCAGTCCGCTGCGCGCGCAGGTTCACACAGCGCAGGATCACGCCGCGCCCGTCTTCGGCCGGCTTGAAGGCGGTGAACGCGAGGCCGTCGCCGTAAAGCTCAGGCCCAGCCACGGGATGCGGCACCTCGAGGCTCGCCCGCCTCATTACGCCGTAGGGTGGGGCGAGGAAGGCCTCGCTGACAGCCTCAATCTGATCGAGCCGCTCCAGCTCCTCGGGCGGGTGCAATGACACCGCGACACGCGAGCTGAACGGACCCATGCACTGACCCTCTGGCGTCGGAGTCGGCCAGCCGGCATGACCCGGGCGCTCCGGCAGGTCCTCGCGCGACAGCTCGCCGCAAGCCCGCAGCAGCGTGATGCACACCTCGCCGTTCGCGCGCGCCTCGTACTGCGTCAGGCCGTCACCGTGCACGGCCAGCACCAAGCGTCGGCCCGCAACCGCGACCCAGCGCTGCATCGCCGCCGTCGGGTAGGGCGCCTCCCGCTCCCGCGCCGCACGCCGCGCGGGGACAGCCACCGATCGCTCGACCGGACCAAACTGCCCATCGGCCACCACCCGCAGCGGCCTGGCGCCGAGCGGGAACACGGCCCGCAGCCGGTGATCCGTGACGTGGTTCTCTCCCGCGAAAGCGAAGCTGACGTGCCGGGCGCCGGCGTCGAGAACAACGCGCGTGGACAGCGTGAGCCGGGAGGCGTCAAAGCGGCGCACGATCTCCAGCTCGCCGCGCAGCGGGCCGCTGTGCACTACCCTGACCGCCACGGCATCCGGGACACGGGCGAAAACACCGCGCGGCGAACTGGTGTAGCTGTCCCCGAGGTCGCGCTCGTCCTCCACCGCCCCCAAGCCGTGCACCGAGCGGCCCGTGAGGCGGTCGGCGACGGCCACCGTGCCATCCGATTCGACCCGCAGCCACAGCGCGCCGTTGTCCATGCCGTGTTCATCCACCGCTACCGCCGTGAGCCGCGGCGGCTCACTTCCCGTCCTCTCGTCTTCACGTGCTCGCGTCTGTATCGCTAGCGGCACTACGCTCAGCGCCGGCAGCTCCCCCGCGTCAATCACGACCCGCCTGACGATTACTGCGTCGCAGTCCGGGTAGTGTTCGGGGCTCTCCACTAGCTCATGGCCGGGCGACCGATCTAGCTCCTGCCACGGCAACACCCTCCCGTCCGCGCCGCGCAGCACCGGCGGCGGTGGCGGCGCCGGCGCCCGCGAGCGGCCGGCACGCCGTTTCCAGAGCTGCCCTACGCCCACGTCATGGACGAACTGCGTGATCTCTGCCTCGACCAGCTGGCCGGTGGTGCGCGCTTGCGGCTGGACCACCAGCAGCACGGACTGCCACCGCTCCCGGCCCGCGGCACGGGCCCGCGCCGGATCGCGGGCCGTGAGCGAGTCGAGCGCGGCGGACACTATCTCCTCGCCGAGGGCGCGGGTCCGCTCGAACCGCACCATCATCTCGCGGTGCACCCCATCGCTGCTGGTGCCGCATATCGAGTCGTGCGGGTGGTTCTCGAGCAGCGTTCGCCACGCCGCCTCCAGCTCCTCACGGAACGCCGGCCCGCCACGCAGCGCCGACAGCGCCGCCAGCGGCTCGGCGCGCCGCTCCAGCAGGCGTTGGCAATACGCGTTGGACTGCTTGAGGTACACCCTGGTTCCGTGCGTGCCGAGCAGCGTCCAGGCGTGCGAGCGCCCGGATACCAATTCGCCGCGCACGACCTCAAGCCCCTCGCGCGCGAGGTCCGCAGCGCTCCGAACCGCCCGGGCATAATCCTCCAGCTTCCCGACCCGAACCGTGTCCGGAGCGGCCGCCAGCTCCAGCGAACGCAGCACGGCGGCCAGATCGGCCGGCGGAGCGTTGTGGTCGGCGCCCAGCATGAGGAGCAGGTGCTCGCTGCGGGCCCGGGCGCCCAGATCTCGTGACAGCTCGCGCCAGCGCGCCGCCGCGGCCTCGGCAGCGGTGGGAAACCCCGCGCCGCACTCGTAACCCTGGCGCGGCAGGTGGACCAGCAACACGCGCGAGCCGTCAGGCGCCTCCCACCAGTTCAGGTCGCCCGCACCGGCAAAGCCGCGCCAGGCGATAGCCACGTCCAGCCCGAATCCCGACAGAATCGCGGGCAGAGCGGCGCTGTGCCCGAACGCATCGGGCGAGTAACCGACCGCCATCGCCCTGCCTCCGGCCCTGGCCACGGTGCGCCGGCCGGCGAGCAGGTTCCTGACCAGCGACTCCCCCGACACCAGAAGCTCGTCAGGCAGGACATACCAGGGACCGCACTCCAGCCGTCCGGCCTCGAGCTGCCGCCGCAGCCGGCCCACTTGGTGCGGCCGCAGCGCGGCGTAGTCGTCGAGAACTACGGCCTGGCCGTCGAGCAGGAAGGAGGTCAATTCGCCGCGCTCCAGCCGCGGCAGCAGTCCATCCAGCAGCCGGGCCAGGCGGGCCTGGAACCGCGCGGCGGTGTGGTACCACTCGCGGTCCCAGTGGGTGTGAACGATGCAGTGCACGAACCGCATCACGACGCGCAAGCTAACTCCGCGCTTGCCCGGCGGGACAGGCCCGTGCTATCTCAATCAGCATGCAAGTACTGGTGGTGGACGACCTGGAGATGAGCCGCCGCACTCTGAGGAAGGTGCTCCAGAGCGCGGGCTACGATGTGGTCACCGCGACCGACGGGGTGGCCGCCATGAAGGAAATCGAGAAGAACCGGCCGGACCTGGTGATCACCGACATCCTGATGCCGGAGATGGATGGCTTCCAGCTGTGCCGCGCCATCAAGGAAAGCCCCGAGACGTCGGAGATCCCCGTCATCTTCTACACCGGATCGTACGTCGAGGACAAGGACCGGGAGTTCGGGCTGTCGCTGGGCGCTTCCGCCTATCTGTCCAAACCGCTGGAGCCCCGCGAGCTGCTCAGCGCCATCGGCCTGGCCCTGGGCCAGCGGGCCCCGCAGCTCAAGCCGCGGCGCCACAGCCTGGAGCAGTTCGCCTCGCACTACGCGGACCGCGTGGCGCACAAACTCCAGGAGAAGGTGCAACAACTCAACCGAGTCGTCACCGAGCTGGAGGACGCGTACACTGGCATCGTGGCCGCGTTCAGCCTCGCAATTGCCGAGCGCGAGGGCACCAGCGCGGTGGACGCCGAGCGACCCGCCCACTTGGCCCAGATGTTCTGCCAGCGCATCGCGCCGGAGCTCGCCGCTGACCCTAACGTGTTTCGCGGTTTTCTGCTGCACGACATGGGCAAGCTGCTGCTACCTGACTCGCTGCTTCGCAAGGTGGGGCCCCTGAGCTCCGAGGAGCGGGCACGGCTGAAGGAACTGCCGGCACACGCGGCGGACATCCTCCGCAATGTTCCTGGTCTTGGCAGGGCGCTCGACATCGTGCGCCACCATCGCGAGCGATGGGACGGTTCAGGCTACCCGGATGGGTTACGGGGGGAGCAGATTCCGCTCGCGGCCCGGATCTTCGCGCTGGCGGACGTGTTCGAGGCGATTACGACCGGCCGTCCGTGGCAGCCGAAACGCACCGCAGCGGAAGCCCTTGCCGAGATCCGTCGCGGCGCCGGCACCCAGTTCGACCCCAACCTGGTCGAGCCGTTCGTGCGCATGGTGAACCAGCTGCAGGCTGACTGAGTCCCGTGGACCTCCACACCACGGTCGATGCTGCCATCTTCACCGCGCTGGCGGTGGTGATCGGGGTGCTGCTGTGGCGCCTGTCAGGCACACGCACGCAGCTGCGGGTCGACCTCGAGCGACTGGAACGCCAGAACGAGATCGGCAGGGTGCTGCTCACCGATCGCAACGTGCGCGGCGTGACCCGGCACGTGGCGGAAACGGCGGCAAGGCTGCTGGGCTCGGACATGGGCCACATAACGCTTACCACAGAAGATCCTCACCGCCTCGTGCTGGAGGCCGCCACCGGTCCGCTCGCGCCGTCGATCGGCGCCGCGGTGCCGGTGCAGGGGACCATGGCCGGCTGGGTAATTCGCAAGGTCCAGCCGCTGGTCCTCAACGATCCCTCCAGCGCGCCGGAGCCGTTCGTACCGCTGCACGAGCGCATCCCGATCCGCCGCGCCGTGATGCTGCCACTGGTCGCTCGCGGCCGCTGCGTCGGCGCGCTGGGCGTGGACAACCCACGCGGAGCTCAACCGATCAGGCCCGAGGACGTCGAGATCCTCAAGGACCTGGCCGAGTACGCCGCGCTCACGATCGAGGTAATCCAGGCAGTCGAGGAGCTCCAGGACCGGGAACGGCGCGCGGCCCTGCTCAACCAGATCAACAGCCGCATCCGCCAATCCCTGGACCTCCAGGTGATCCTGGAGACGGCGGTGCGCGAACTGGGCGTGTCGCTGGAGGCATCGCGCTGCTTCGTCAGGCTGCGCCGCGGCTCCGAGCTGCTGCCGCCGGCGGCGGAGTGGCATTCGCCGCAGACCAGCCCGCTCGGAAACCGGCCCGACCCGGCGAACGCCCTTGTGCACCAGGCCTATAACGAGCGACGCACCGTCGAGACCTCGGACGCGCGCGAGCACCCGCTTACGGCTCGCGAAGCCGGTAGCCAAAGCCAGGCGCTGGCCGTGCTGTGCGCGCCGATCGTGCTCCGCGGCGAGGCGATAGGAGTCATCACGTTCCACCAGGTGGGTCTGCCGCGGCTGTGGCGCGTGGGCGACATCGGCCTGGTGGAGGAGGTCGCCGCCGAACTTGCGATCGCGATCTCCAACGCGCGGCTGTACCGGTCCGTGGAGGAAGCCAGCCGCGAGCTGGCTCACAAGATCTCGGAGCTGGAGCGCGCCAACCGGATGAAGGCCCAGTTCCTGGCGAACATGAGCCACGAACTGCGCACCCCGCTGAACTCGGTGATCGGGTTCTCGGAGATGCTACTACTAGGCGCGCACGGGCGCCTGACCGACGATCAGCGCGACGCGCTGGAGACGATTGCGCGCAACGGCCGGCACCTGCTGGGGCTGGTAAACGACGTGCTGGACCTTTCGAAGGTGGAAGCCGGGCGGATGGAGCTGCACCTCAGCACCACCGACATCCGCCGCCTGATACCCGACGTGCTGGCGGGCATGGAATCGCTGGTCACAGCCAAGGGTCACAACATCCGGCTCGAGCTGTCCGACGCGCCACTGTTGATAACCGCCGATGAGATGCGGGTCAGACAGATTCTGTTCAACCTGCTGTCCAACGCCATCAAGTTCACTCCGCCGCACGGTGACATCACGATCCGCGCCGCGCGGCGCCGCTCGGTGCTCCCGCTGGGCAGCGACCTCAGCAGCGAGCGGGACGCAGTGTGGGTAGCAGTGGTGGACAACGGAATCGGGATCTCGAAGGAGGACCAGGCCAAGCTGTTCACCGAGTTCTCGCAGGTGGACGCCTCGTACGCGCGGCGCCACGAGGGCACCGGGTTGGGCCTCGCCCTATGCCGCAAACTCATGGACCTGCACGGCGGCAGGATCGGGGTGGAGTCCCGCGTCGGCGAAGGCTCGACCTTCTGGGTTGAGTTCCCGGTGGACGGGCCGAAGGTGCAGGCAGCGTAGAAGCCAGGTAACGGTGGGACGGTGGGACGGTGGGACAGAGGACTCAGACCGCTGCCAGCACCGCCCTCTTGGTCTCGATCGCCGCCAGCAGGCTGTCGAACGAGTCGGCGAACCTCTTCACGCCATCCTTCACCAGGAAGTCCGTCACGTCCTCCAGCTTCACGCCCGCGCGCTCGATGGCCTCCAGGTGCGCTCGCGCCTGGTCCAGGCCTTCATCGATGGTCCGCCGGGCCACGCCGTGGTCGGCGAACGCCTCGAGCGTCGCCGGCGGCAGGGTGTTGATCGTGTCGGGCCCGATAAGCTCGTCCACGTACTTCACGTCCGAGTAGGCCTTGTTCTTGGTCCCGGTGCTGGCCCACAGCGGCCGCTGCACCGCGGCGCCCTGCCCCATCAGCTTCCGGAACCGCTCGCCCTCGAAGTGCTTCAGGTACATCTGCCAGGCCAGCCTGGCGTTGGCCACCGCTGCTCTGCCCTGCAGCTCAGGCGGCGCACCCGCCTCCGAGAGGCGCCGGTCGCACTCGGTGTCCACCCGACTGACGAAGAAGCTAGCGACCGAGCGGATGGAGTCCACCGCGCCGCCGGCTGCCAGGCGACGCTCCAGCCCGGTCAGATAGGCGTCGACCACGCGCTCGTACATCGACACCGCAAACAGCAGCGTGACGTTGACGTTGATCCCCTCCGCGATGGCGGCCGCGATCGCCGGCAAACCCTCCTCGGTGCCGGGTATCTTGATCAGCACGTTAGGCCGCGCGACCGCGCCCCACAGCCGACGCGCCTCGACCAGCGTCCCGTCGCCGTCGTACGCCAGCCGGGGCGACACCTCGATCGAGACGAAACCGTCGTTCCCGCCCGACATCTCGTAGATGGGCCGGAACAGGTCGCATGCGGCCTGGATATCCTCGACCACCAGCGTCTCATAGATGGCTTCTGCAGTGGCGCCTTTGCGCGCGAGCGCCGCGATGGCCTCGTCGTACGCGTCGCTCTGCGCGATGGCCTGCTCGAAGATGGTGGGATTGCTGGTCACTCCTCGGATGCCGCGGGTCTCGATCAGGCGCTTCAGCTCGCCGCTCTTCAGCATGCTGCGGTGAATGTAGTCGAGCCACAGGCTCTGCCCCTGCGCCTCCAGCATGCCGATCGGACTGGTCGGTGTCGGACGATAGCTCATCGCGCCTCCCTCAACCCAGCAGTTCCCGCGCGGCCGCCGCCACGCGCTCGGCGGTCAGGCCCAGCTCCTGGTAAATACGCTCGTAGGGCGCCGAGGCTCCGAATCGGTCCAGGCCCACTACGGTTCCGCGATCGCCCACCCACTGGTGCCACCCGAAGGGGCGCGCCGCCTCGACGGCGACGCGGGCGTACAGCCCGGGCGGCAGCACCGAGTCGCGGTAGCCGCGGTCCTGCGTGGCGAACAGCTCGGGCGAAGGCATCGAAACCACGCGGGCCGGCACGCCCTCCGCCTGGAGGATATCGCGCGCCGCGACGCACAGCGCAACCTCGGAGCCCGAACCGATCAGCGCCACCCGGGCTTCGCCTCCGGTCGCCTCCACCAAGACGTATCCACCCCTTAGCAGGCCGCTCGCCGGCGCCAGAACCGAGCGGTCGAAAGCCGGCACCTTCTGGCGCGTGAGCACCAGAGCGGTAGGACCGTGATCGCGCTCCAGCGCCAGCCGCCACGCCATCGCGGTCTCGGCGGCATCGGCCGGCCGGACCGTGATCAGGTGGGGGATGGCGCGCAGCGCCGCGAGGTGCTCGATGGGCTGGTGCGTGGGTCCGTCCTCGCCCAGGCCGATCGAGTCGTGGGTGAACACGTAAATCACCGGCAGCCCCATCAAGGCGGCGAGCCTGATCGCAGGCCGCATGTAGTCGGAGAACACCAGGAACGTCCCGCCGTAGGGCCGTAGGCCACCGTGCAGCGCCATGCCGTTCATCACGGCGCCCATGGCATGTTCGCGCACGCCGAAGTGGATGTAGCGCCCGTCGAAGTGTCCGGCCCGGAGCACCTGCGTACCCTTGACGTACGTGAGGTTCGACTCGGACAGGTCCGCGGAGCCGCCTAACAGCGATGGAACACGGGGCACGATCGCCGCCAGCACCTTGCCGCTGGCCGCGCGCGTAGCCATCGAGTCCCCCGGTCCGAACGCAGGCAGCGCGTCGGTCCAGCCCCGCGGCAGCTCACCCTTCAGCTGCGCTTCCAGCTCGGCGGCCGCCTCCGGGTGCGCCGAACGGTAGGCCTCGAACCGCTCGAGCCACTGCTGGTGCAGGATCTCGCCCCGCTGGACGCAGCGCCGGGCGTGCTCCAGCGCCTCCGCCGGGACGTGGAACGGCTCCTCCGCCTCCCAGCCCCAGGCCCGCTTGGCCGCAGCCACCTCGTCGCGGCCCAGCGGCGCGCCGTGCGCCGCCGCCGTGTCTTGCTTGTTAGGCGCCCCAAACCCGATGTGGGTGCGCACGATCACCAGCGACGGCCGCTCGTCCCGCTCCGCCTTGAGCGCGGCCGCGTGCAGCGCCGCGAGGTCGTTGCCGTCGGCCACGCGCTCCACGTGCCAGCCGTACGCTTCGAACCGCCGCGCTACGTCTTCGCTGAAGGCCAGCTCGGTGGGTCCGTCAATCGAGATGTGGTTGTCGTCGTAGAAGAAGATGAGCTTGCCGAGCCGCAGATGGCCCGCCAGCGAGGCGGCCTCGTGGCTCAAGCCTTCCATCAGATCTCCGTCACCGCAGATCCCGTAGACCCGGTGGTCGACGATCTCGTGGCCCGGGCGGTTGAACCGAGCAGCCAGGTGCGCTTCCGCGATGGCCATCCCGACCGCGTTCGCGAACCCCTGCCCCAGCGGCCCGGTGGTGGTTTCCACGCCGGGCGTAAGGTGCGACTCAGGATGGCCCGGAGTACGGCTGTCCCACTGGCGGAACTGTTTCAGGTCGTCGAGCGACAGGTCGTATCCGGAAAGAAACAGCGTGGCGTACAGCAGCATCGAGGCGTGGCCGTTGGAGAGCACGAACCGGTCACGGTCCATCCAGCGCGGATGCAGCGGCGAATGGCGCAGGTGGCGCGAGAACAGCAGCCAGGCCAGCGGAGCCAGCGCCATCGGTGCGCCGGGGTGCCCCGAGTTCGCCCGCTCCACCGCGTCGACGGCCAGGGCGCGGATAGTGTTGATGCACAGCTGATCGAGCGCGTCGGCAGCGAAAACGGAGCGGGCGGTGGCGGTCATTGAGCCCGTAAGCTAGCCCGCGGCGCGGCGCTTGTCATCGGCGCCGAGCCCAGGGAATCCCCGAACAAGGACCTTCCTAGCGCCGGGTAAGAACGATGCGTACGCCGCTCGCCGGCGTTTCGGGTGTGACCACCACTATCACGGTCGGAGCATCCACGTTGAGCCGCTCGGCGTCCGTCTCCGCCAGCGTCAAGCGCCAAGTGCCCGACCGCACGGCCGGCGTGTAGAAGGTCCCGTCGGCGAAGCTGATCAGCTCGACC
>DATMBH010000071.1:0-5353 GCA_035559335.1 Gemmatimonadales bacterium | reverse complement strand
GACTCGTACGCATCGGGGATGCGGTCATTCTACGACGACGACCGACACAAGTACGCAACCGCCCGGGCGCACGATATGCGACCACCAACCCCTGACGGCCTGAAGCCAAAGGATCTTATAGGCACACCCTGGCGCGTGGCTTTCGCGCTACAAGCCGACGGGTGGTGGCTGCGCTCCGCGATCACGTGGGCGAAGGGGATTTCGTTCCTCCCGGGCTACTCCGGCAGCGTCATGCCTGAATCGGTGGACGATCGGCCCACACGCGCGTCCGAAATGGTGTTCCTGCTCGCGAAAAGCGAGCGGTACTTTGTCGACATGGACGCGATCAGGGAACCGATCGCCGAATCCTCGATCATGCGGATCAACCAGGCGACATTAGGGCTCCGGGTCCGGCAGAAAACTGCGGACAATCCGCACTTTGGTGGTCGCCGCCAAGCCCCGGAGCCCGGCGAGCCCAACGCCTTCCATCCCCTCGGTCGCAACGTGCGCGACGTGTGGGCCATCAACCCCGAGCCGTTCGACTACGAGATGTGCCGGGTGTGCAAGCGCGTCTATGACGGCCGCGAATACGAGATGCTGGCGGACGCGCCCCGCGACGGCGATGCACTGCCGAAGAAAGTGTGCCGCTGCGGTCGGTCGGACGAGTGGCTGTCCCACTTCGCGGTCTTCCCGCAGGCGCTCGTCCTGCCCTGCGTGTTGGCAGGCACCTCAGAGAAGGGCTGCTGCCCGCAGTGCGGCGCGCCGTGGGAGCGGGTCGTGGAAGGCAAGTCGGAGTACGCGTTCAACATCCGTGTCCGCGATGACAAAGCAGGCCGCACGGATCGGAAGTCTCATTTCGACCGTGGCGTGAACCCCGACGAAGTCGCCGCTTACGACGAGCGTTCGTACGGCGGCGGGGGCCGAGCAACGATCGGCTGGCGCCCGACCTGCCCCTGCGGGGTCGAGGAAACGATCCCCGCCACGGTCCTCGACCCGTTCGCTGGCAGCGGCACAACGCTGCTCGTCGCCGCGAAGAACGGCCGGCATAGTGTGGGCGTGGAATTGCAGAATGATTACATCCCACTAATCCAGAAACGGCTGGAGCCATTGGAAACCGATCTGATTCATCCCGCGAAAGTGGTGATCGTCGAATGCCCTACAACCGATACAACCGAAAGACGGTATACGACCGGCGATGCGCTACCTGCCACGTCTCCTTTATCGCCCGGCGAAAAGACCGAATGTACTGCTCGCGGCGATGCAACTGGGTAGCTTACTATGCACGCAATCGAGATTCGCTCAGGAAACGTGCGCGTGAGTGGGGGTCCGCGCATCCAGAACAACGACTGCGAATCAACCGGGCTAGGCGCGCCCGCGTTTATGGGTTGACGCTCGAACAGTATGAAGCTCTCCTTGCTGCGCAAGGAGGACGGTGCGCCATCTGCGGTGGTGTAAACCCGAGCGGTAGAAGATTGAGTGTTGACCACACACATGATCGCACCGGGCGAATCCGCGGCCTTCTCTGCGGTCTGTGCAACCGTGGGCTCGGCGCGTTCCGCGACAATCCCGTTTTGCTTCGGAAAGCCATCGTCTATCTCTGCCGCCGCCGGCTGGCGGAGCTTGAGACGGACCTGATCCACCCGACCACGGTTGCGGTCGTGCGTCATGGCGAGGAGACGGAGCATGCTCCTGCCACTCTTCGAAGGCCTCGTTAGGACCACGCATTTCGACTACGAGATGGCGCGCCTCGCCGATCGCCACTACAGCCGGCGTACGCCAGGGGCGAGGCAATTCGCCTATTCCGGACGGAAACTCGTGCTCCGCGACGTCGCTGGGCTGGTGCTGTTCGTATGGATATGGCCGCGCGCCGAACTGCGCATGGACGGGCGGGACGGCTTCCATTGCGCGATCTTCCGCAACGAGTCCACCCGCCGGTCCAGCGACATCATCCTGGAGGCGGAAGCCCACGCGGCCCGGCGATGGGGGCCGAACCGCGCGTTCACGTTCGTCGACCCGCGCAAGGTGGCTTCTCCCAACCCAGGCTACTGCTTCAAGGCGGCCGGCTGGCGATTCACAGGCCGCACCAAATCCGGACTGCACGTGTTGGAGAAGACGCTCGCGCCCGTGGACTAGAGGGAAAGTCAGGGAAACCACTGAGGAGGAACGATGAAAGACCTTCACATCGGCCACGGTTTCCGCTTACCGCTCGAGACAGCTACCGAGACGGTCCTGATCGTTGGGAAGCGAGGAAGCGGGAAAAGCTCAACCGCGACACGGTTCGCGGAGCAGCTCATTGACGCTCGCGTGCCCGTGGCAGTTCTGGATCCGGTCGACGTGTGGTGGGGCCTGAAGGCCGGTGCGGACGGCCGGCGCGAAGGCGGCAAGGAGGTCTACGTCTTTGGCGGCCGCCACGCCGACCTCCCCCTTGAGCCGACCGCAGGTGAGCTGATGGCCGACGTGCTCGTCGACCACCGCATCAACGCCGTCATGGTGCTCCGCGAGTTCAGCAACCGCGAGAAGGCGCAGTTCGCGGCGGCGTTCGCCGACCGACTGTACCGCAGGAACACCGAGGTCCTCCAGCTCATCGTCGAGGAGGCCCACGAACTGATGCCGCAGCAGCCCTTCCACGGCGAGGAAGAGATGCTTGGCCGGATGTTGCGGCTCCAGAAACTGGGGCGCACCAGCGGGATCGGGATGACCAGCATTACGCAGCGGCCCGCCTCGCTCAATAAGAATGCCACCACTCAGGCGGAGATTTTAATTGCGCACCGGCTGATCGGTCCCCAGGATGTGCGCGCCGTGGAGGAGTGGATCCGATACCACCACCAGGAGGGCCTGAAGCAGCAGGTGCTCTCCACCCTGCCGGAGCTGAAGACCGGCGAGGCGTGGGTGTGGGCGCCGGACTTCCCCGAGAAGAAACCCATCGGGCTGCAGCGCGTACGCATCCTGGAGCCGGAAACGTTCGACAGCCGGCGCACGCCCAAGCCGGGCGAGAAACGGGCGGAACCCAAGCAGCTTGCGCCCGTCGACCTCGAGCGGCTCGGGGAGAAAATGGCTGCAACGCGGGAGCGCGCCAAGCAGGAAGATCCGAAGCATCTTCGGGCAGAGATCGCGCGTCTGCGGACCGAGGTGGCGCGCGCGTCACAGACTCGCACCCCCGAACCGGTGACGGTGACCGTGCCCATCGTGGATGAGGCGCACCTGCGACGGTTCGAAGTCGCTGCGGAGCGCATCCGAGAGGGGGTCGCCGCGCTGCGCGACTTCGCCGGCGACCTGTACGGGCGCGCGGACGAGATGAAGCAGGCCGTCGAACGCGTGCTGCAGGACGTGACCAGGGCCAACGGTGTGAGATCCCCGGCGGCGGTGCGGCTGCGGACGAAGGAAGCCGTGGCCTCGACGGCGGTGCGCCAGCGACTACGCGAACATCCGGTGACAGCGACCACTCGAGAGGGCGCAGTCGACTCCCTCGAAGTGGGCCGCGGCGAACAGGCCGTGCTCACGGCGATCGCGCAGTACCCGGACGGCGTCACTCGCGAGCAGCTCACCGTCCTGACCGGCTACAAGCGATCGAGCCGCGACACCTACGTCCAGCGGCTCCAGCAGAAGAGCCTCGTCGAGACCCGCGGTGGCCGCATCGTGGCCACGGACCAGGGCTTACGTGTGCTGGGTCCGAACTTCGAGCCGCTGCCCACGGGCTCTGCGCTGCTGAAATACTGGCTCCGCCGCCTGCCGGAGGGGGAGCGGAAAGTCCTCGAGGTGGTGGCGTCGCACTGGCCCGCCGCGGTCGACCGTGAGGTCATCTCCGAGGCGACCGGGTACAAACGGTCCAGCCGGGACACCTACATCCAGCGTCTATCCGCCCGTGAACTCGTGGTCAGCGAGCGTGGTACCGTGAAGGCGTCGGACCTGCTGTTCGACTGAGAGACTCGAGGTAGGCCCGAACCCAGGAATTCGTTCCGGCTGTGCTCGCGGTCACGCGTCGCGGATGACTCAGTTGCGACGCAGGCAGCGGTTCCTCATTCACCGATCCGCAAGGCAGACTTTCGATCGCACCGGCCCACGTTTGATGCGGCGTTTCACGCCGCACCTCTCCAGCGGATCACGCAAATCCCCGCTCCAGTCCTGATGTCAAGTTTTCAAATCGCCTCCCAATCGCCGCATCTGGCGCGGGGTGATCACGAGAAAAACCGCTCCCAGAGCGGGTTTCAAAGGGGTCGTCCTTATAATAGAGGTGGAGGTGGGAACGATGCGACGGTGCCGGAAGTGCAGGGGACGGCGTGGAGATTGGGGGAAGGAGGTGGCTGAATCGTGCGCGTCGTGAACCGGACCCCCTACGACACCCGAGCATTGCGTCGAATCGCCGTGACGGTGCATCGGGTAATGGCTAGGCATGAGGGGCGGTTGCGTTCGTGGCGGTCGCTGCGGGTTCTCGTCCAGACGCGGCGGCCGCGGTTGTTCGACAACGCGGTTTCGGGATACGCGACGTACGACGGGAGCAGGATAGTCCTGTGTCTGCCGCACCCCAAACACGGACCGCTCGCCGCGGCGCGGGTAGCGCGGCTCGTCGAGCACGAACTCTACCATTGCTACGGCTACCGGCACGGGCGCTTCACAGAGCAGCCCGCCGAGTGGTGGGCGCAGCACGTCGGTCAGGAGAACGTGCCGCTACGACAGGTGCAAGCGCGTCCGGTACGGGATCTGGTCGGCGAGCGAAGAGCGAAAGCAGAACGATACCTGCGCCAGTGGGAGCGTCGGTTGAAGCTGGCGCAGACGAAGGTCAAGCAGTACCGGAGGAGGGTGCGCTACTACGAGCGTGCCCGACCGATCTTAGCCGCCGCAGAGGGGCAGGTCTAGAACCGGCCCGCGAAGACGACCCATAGCGCCCACTCGCGGTCTCGGATGCTGTAGAGCAGGGCCGGACCCACCGTCACGTTCGCCGTGATCTTCCGCGCGACGCCAGCGCCAATCGACCGGGTCTGGACGAGAGCCACCCCGTCCAGCGACCACGGCTCCAGCCGCACCAGCTCATACGCCACCCCGTAGTCAACCGTCCCGGAGAGGGAGTAGCCGGCCGCCAGCTTCCAGCGCGACGGGGCGGGCGCGAGCACGCCCTGCTCCTCCGGGTAGAACTCGTCCTCGACCTTCCAGACGCACGGGGCCGTCGAAAGCAGGCGGCCAGTCCGATCCCGGAGAAACTCCACCGCGTCCTTGGGCACGCCGTCGGCCTCGCACCCCAGCAGGGTGCCAGGCCGGAAATGCGCGACGATACGCTCAGACGCGTTCCGCCGGGCCTCAGCGGCGCGAGAAGGCGGGACCAGGGGTGCGGCGGGGGGCAGGGGCCTCGCCGCCGGCCCGGGGGGGCTTGTAGGGCCTC
>DATMBH010000070.1:0-28104 GCA_035559335.1 Gemmatimonadales bacterium | reverse complement strand
TCTCCTTCTCCCGCACCGGCACCACGACGCGCGCGCCGGCCACGGCGCGCGCGGCGTGCTCCTCGGGAACCCGGTAAGTCAGTGGCGTTGGAAGCGCGAGCGGCAGCGCGACGTCGACGTACGCGCCGCTCATCGCCGCGCTACGCCCAGCCCCGGTGCGCTTGGCAGGGTGACCTGGCCCCCGGCTATCGAGGCGCCCGTGAACGGATCGCTCTTCAGCAGCGCCGCCCCGTCCAGGTCAACGTAGTCGAGCAGCGGCGTGAAGTGCGCCGCCGCCGTTATGCCCAGTGATGATTCGATCATACACCCCACCATCACCAGCATGTGATGAGCCCGCGCCACCGCGATCATCCGCAGCGCCTCGCGCAGCGATCCGCACTTGGCCAGCTTGATGTTGATGCCGTCCACGCGCCCCGCCAGGCGCGGTATGTCCTCGGCCGTCAGGCACGACTCGTCCGCTATGACCGGTATTGGGCTCTCGCGCCGCACCAGCGCCAGCCCCTCGAGGTCTCCCGGCGGCAGCGGCTGCTCGATCAGCTCCACACCGTACTCGCTGAGCAGCGGCAGCATCCGCAGGCACTGCTTCACCGACCAGCCGCAGTTGGCGTCCACTCGGATGGGCTTGTCGGTCACCTCGCGCACCGCCCGCAGCACCGTCGCATCGTCAGGCGTACCGACCTTGATCTTGAGCAGCGGGTACTGCGAGGCCTCCTTCACCTTCGCCTGCATCACGGCCGGCGCGTCGAGTCCTATCGTAAACGAGGAGCGCGGCGCCTTCGCCGGGTCCAGTCCCCACAACTTCCACAGCGGCACCCCCAGCCGCTTGCCGACCAGGTCGTGCAGCGCCGCCGACACCGCGCACCGCGCCGCGGCGTTGCCCCGCAGCGAAGCGGCCAGCCGCGCTTCCACATCCTCCAGCGCGAATGCCTCCGCGTCGGCTACCACAGGTCCGATGCGCGCCAGCGCCGCCACCACCGTGTCCGCCGTCTCGCCGTAGTAGGCCGACGGATCGGCCTCGCCCCAGCCTTCCAGTCCATCGTCGTCGGTAAGCCGCACCCACACCACGCGATAGCTGCTCTCGGTGCCGCGCGCGATGCCGAACGGGTGCGCGGTCTCCAGCGTCAGCACCTCGTGCGTCAACCGCAGCGCCATGTCAAACCCAGTCCTGTCGCTTGAGGAACCACCAGATCCCGGCGGCAGCGGCCACCATGATCCCCAGCGCCCACCAGAACCCCAGCGGCGAATGGGTAAGCGGAAGCGCCGAGAAGTTCATTCCGAAGATCCCGCCAATCACCACCATCGGCAGCGAGATGGTCGCCACCACCGAGAGCGACTTCATCACCTTGTTCATCCGGTTGGACATCTGCGTCAAGTAGGTGTCGAGCACGGTGGCCACCAGGTCGCGAACCGACTCGAGCGACTCCACCACGCGGATGGTGTGGTCGTAGACGTCGCGGAAATACACCTGCGCCTGCGGGTTCACGCACGCGTGCGGGCGGTTGGTGAGCACGTTCAGCACCTCGCGCAACGGGCCCAGGTGCCGCCGCAACTGCACTACCAGGCGCTTCACGGCGAAGATCTCGCGCACCGCGCCCTCGTCGAACCTGACGAACAGCCGCTGCTCCAGCTCGTCTACGAAATCGTCGACCCGGTCCACCAGCGGCAGAAACTCGTCTACCGTTATGTCCACCACGCCGTGAGCCACCATCTCGATCCCGCGGTTCAACAGCTCCGGGCCCCGCTCCAGCCGGTGCCGCACCTCCTCGATGGCCTTCACCGGCGCGCCGTGAACCGTCACGAACATCTGCTTGCCCAGGAAGCAGTACACGTTCTGGGTGTCTATGTCGTAGGGATCCTCCGTGCTCTGGTCGAACTGCACCGCGCGGATCACGAAGAACAGGTACGGACCGTACTCCTCCAGCTTCACCCGGGTGCGCGGGCTCAGCGTGTCCTCGATGGCCAGGTGGTGGAACCCGAACACTTTCTCGAGCAGCGCGTGCTGCGCTCTGTCGGTGCTGTCCACGTCCACCCACAGCGAACCGCCCTCCTTGAGAGCCTCCGCGATCCGCTGCGGCCTGAGGTCCCACTCGAGCCTGCCGTCGGGCGCCAGGTACACCGACATCGGGACGCCCCGCTCCCGGGCGCCCCCACCCCCCGACCTCAGCTCCCCGACCCCCGAGCCCATCAGTCCGCCAGCGCCGCGGCATGCAGCGAGGCGGCCTCGGCCACCCGCGCCGGAGCGTAGCCGCCCTCGAGCACGCTCAGCACCGCCGCGCGCGGCGCTAAGGCGCGCACCCCGCGCACGATCGCGGCACAGTCGTCCGGCTCGAGAGTGAACCCACCTAACGGATCGCCGCGGAGTCCGTCGAACCCCGCCGAGTGCACCACCAAGTCGGGCTCCCAATCCGCCACCGCGGCGCGGACCGCTGCGAGTAGGTCGTTCACATAACGCTCCCGCGGCAGCCCCGGTCCGCGCGGCACGTGAAACAGGTTGCCGCACCCGGTATCGTCCGCCAGGCCCGTCCCGGGATAGTGCGGCCACTGGTGCAGCGACACGTAGCGCACCCGGCCCTCCTCGCGCACGACGTCCGCGGTACCGTTGCCATGGTGAACGTCCCAGTCCACGATCAACACCCTACCGGCACCCAGCCGCTCCAGGGCCACGCGCGCCGCGACCGCGGCGTTGTTCAGCAGGCAGAAGCCCATGGCGCGCGAGGCAGTGGCGTGATGGCCGGGCGGGCGAATGGCCGCGAATGCCGGCCCCTCGCCGGCCATCGCAATTTCGGCGGCACGCACCGCCGCCCCGGCCGCGCGCCAGGCCGCTTCCACGGAACCAGGCCCGACCGCCGTGTCGGGATCGAGCCAGCCCCCGCCCGAGGCCGCCACCCGCCTCAGCCGCTCCAAGTACGAAGCCGTGTGCACCAGCACCAGATCGGCGTCGGACGCGAGCGGCGCCTCCTCCCAGCGCGCTCTGGAGGTGCGCACGAGGTCTTCGTCCAGCCGCGACCTCACCGCCACCAGCCGCTCGGGCGCCTCCGGATGTCCTGGACCGTTGTCGTGTTCTAGGCAGGCCGAATGCGTGAGAAGGGCGAGCACGAACTCAGCCCCGACTGCCCTGTTCGCGCCGGGCGGCGGCAGCCGCCGAGCGCAGGGCGCCTATTTCGGCCTGCAGCTCACGGCGGGCGGTGTCAACCTCCTCCAGCGCCCGCTGCCAGCGACGGAAAGCGGAATGCAAGCCCGCCGCCGCGGCCAGCAGCGCCAGGCCCACAGCCAGCATGCCACCGCTGCCGCTAACCTGTCCAAGCCAGATGGCGAGCGCCCCGTCGGCCAGCAACACCACGAAGCCGATGCGGAAGACCACCCGGCCCGTGCGCCGCTTCATTACCGCACCGCCCGCCTACGCCGCGGCAGCACCACCAGCGCGCCGCCGTCAGGAACACCCAGCGCAGTGAGCGACTGCCGCTCGTCCCTCACCAGCGCGCCGGCCAGCTTGGACTCGTACTCATCGGCACGTTCGGCGGGAATCCCGCACGCCGCAAGCGCGCGCGCCTTGAGCGCCGCGACTGTCTCACCGGGCGCCGCCTCGAGCGCCACCGTGCGCCACGCATCCACTACCGTCAGGCGCACCGTACGCCGGCCCGTGGCCACGCTCATGCCGCGCCCACACGCGCCGCAGGCCGCGGCAGCGTGGAGAAGAACCGCCTCACCGCCTGGTCGAACAGCAGCGTCGAGCCGCGCACCGCACTCCCGCCCTCGACCGGCTGCACGGCAAACACGACTTCCTCGCCGCCCTGCCCGCGCAGCACGATGTGCCGCGCCGACTGGCTCTCGACAAAGGCAGCGGTCGCCGGGACCCTGCTCGTAAAGAACTCTCTGGCCCGCCGGAGCACCTCTTCCGGGGGCAATGTCGTGATCGTCTCGTGGATCATTTGATCGCGTATGTCAGGGTGACAAGCGCTCTGCATCAGTGACCGTCGCCCTGCCACGGTGGCGTCCGATTGGGCCCCTAAGCCTGGCACGGACGTTGCCCAAACGGTCAGTGGCGACAGTGGGCCGGTGCTCGCCGGCCCGTGAACTCATAAAAGGTACAGTCTGAGCAGGAGGTTGCACCATGTTCCTAATACATCGCCCTTTGGACGCAGCCAACCGTATCAGCCGATTCCTGGACGAGGCCTTCAGAACCTGGCCGGTCGGCGGTGACGGTAGCCTGGTCGGCACCTGGATGCCACCCGTGGACATCCTGGAGGAAGCCGATAGCGTCCGGATCATGGCCGAACTCCCCGGCGTGCGACCCGAGAACGTGAAGATCTCGGTGGAGGGGAACGTGCTCACGATCCGCGGCGAGAAGCAGCAGACGGCCGAGACTCGCACCGAGCGCGTGCACCGCTACGAGCGGACCTACGGGACCTTCGAGCGGTCGTTCACGGTCCCAGAGTCCGTGGACATCGAGCGGATCAGCGCCTCGTACGAGAACGGCGTGCTGACGGTGACTCTCCCGAAGGTCGAGCGCGCCCGGCCGCGCGAGATCACCGTCCAGGTGGCGCAGAACTGACATCTGCGCTTGTACATAGAACAGCGGCCCGGCGCAGCAGGTCCAGTGCGCCGGGCCGCCTGCTTACCACCAGCACGACCTCACCGGCCGGCTCCGGAGCCAGTCCCCGCAGCGACACGTAGGTGAAGTCTGCCAGACGCTGCGGCAGTCGCAGCCGCCAGGTCCTGCCGTGCCAGTTGAATGGCGCCTCGGTCCCGGCGGCCTTGCGCCACTCGGAGCGGCGCAGCGTCATCTCGACGAACACGTCGTCCTCGACCTTCCAGACGCCCGCGGCCACCTGCTCGCCGTCGCGGTAGAAGCGGGGCGGGAACGCCTCGCCATCGTGGCGCGCGTAGTTGGCCTCCGCCGCCGCGTCGTAGGCCTCGAGCGCCCCCGCCCGGGCCCGCCATTCGAGGTGGTGGCGGACCTCGTGGGTGAGCGTCTCCCACGCCTCCTCGCACCAGTCGAAGCCCGCGGTATCCGCGGCGAGCGCGCGGAACGAGCCGTAATGCAGCTCGATGCGGGACCGGATGGTCGGACCCTCGTCGTCCGGCCCCCCGGTGTTATGCGGAATGCACTCGCCGAGTGTCCAGACCCCCTCGCGCACCGGGTGGGGCACCGTCTTGGAAGTGACCGTTATGTCGGTAATGCCGTCGAGGAACTCGGCGGGGAGTTCGCCCACCATGCGGTGGACCATCGCGGTGAAGTCGTCGCGGCGCACCGGCCTGACGTTGGTCCCTTTTTAGCGGAGCGCCGCCTCGCACGAGCCTGACAGAGGCGCGAAGTCCAGCGGCGCGCCGGTCAGCTGCTGGGCCAGCTGCGCCGCGTCGTCGCGCTGGCCGCGAGCGAACAGATCGAGCAGGAACGGACCCGCCTTCGGATTGCGGAACCAGTCCTCGTCAAACCGCTCCACCAGCAGTCCGCGCAGCGTGGCCTCATACTGCCAGGCGCGCAGGTAGCGGGCCGCGTAGAACGCGTCGTCCAGATCGAGCAGCGCGTCCTCCTGCGCATAACGGAACCCGGTGGCCTCGGTGAGCCGTGGAGCATACTCCAGAGCGCCCTTTCCCGGGTCTCCGGAGCGGTGCAGCGCCAGCTCGTAACCCAGCTTGGCGGCGTAGCGCCTAACCATCGCGAGCAGCGTGAACGCCTGGAGCCGGATGAACCGCTCCAGCTTCTGGCCGGACATCCGCGCGTAGCGCCGCAGCCACGCCGGCTGGACCAGCTGGTACTCGAACAGCATCGCGTAGCCTTCGGTCACCGAGTTGTCGCCCAGCCACCTGGCCTCGAATGGCAGGTCGGCGGCGGTGTTGGCGTAGTGCAGCGCGTGCCCCAGCTCGTGCCAGAACGCGCGGTAGTCGAGGAACCCGCCGAACGGCCGGATCACCAGGTACACCTCGCCAGGGACCCGCACCGGGGAGCAGAAGGCCCGGGCGCGCTTGCGCTCGCGGTCCTCCACGTCGAGCACCACGCGTCCCCCGACCTCGAGGTCGAGACCCAGTTCCGAGACCTGGCGGCGAGCCGTGGCAACCAGCTCCGGGCCGGGGAAAAACTCGTCGAAACCGGTGGCCCGCGAGAGCCAGGCGCCGTCGCTCCGTTCTGCATCGGCGGGCCTGATCCCCAGCTCGGCCAGCCGCTCGTGCAACACCTCGCGGTACATGTCAGCGGTCTCGCTCAGAAACCGGCGGCACTGCTCATCGAGCGCGTCCAAGTCTATGCCCGACAGCTCAGAGCGCGCCGCGACGTAGTCCCTGCCCGTCAGCGAAACCAGCAGCTCCGACTCGCGCACCAGCCGCTCCGCTCTGAGCGCCGCCGGCTCGCCCAGAACCCCGCGCCGCGCCCGGTCCAGCTCCAGGCGACGGGCGCGGTCCGGTTCATTGGCGATCGCGATGCCGATTCGCTGGTAGGGGATGCTCCCGCCGCCCCGCAGCGGAACCTCCGCCCGGGCCTCCCAGGCGTGGAGCCGGTCGTCCAGGTCGGCCACGGCGCGACCCACCGTCATATCGGCCACCCACTCCCGCAGCGGCCGCACCGGCTGCGCGGCCTCCCAGGCCTCCGGCTGCGTCAGCTCCGGGTACCGGGCGAAGATGCCGGCGAAGTCAGTGTCCGCAACGAGACCCGCACCGGCGCGATACGACTCGCGCCCCAGTTCGCCGTTGAGCTGCTCGCCCCTGCGGCGCAGGAGATCCACGTTCACGGCGCCAGCCGCTCGGCAAGCCACGCCACCACGCGATCGATCGCAATGCGCTCCTGTTGCAGCGTGTCGCGGTGGCGCACCGTAACGGTGCCGTCTTCCTTCGTCTGCCCATCCACCGTAAAGCAGAACGGCGTCCCGGCCTCGTCCTGGCGGCGATAGCGCCTGCCTATCGAGCCGCCGTCGTCGTAGAAAGCGTTGTAGCGACCTTTGATGTCGAGGTACAACCGCTGGGCCAGCTCCGGCATTCCGTCCTTCTTGACCAGCGGCAGTACCGCGGCCTTGATGGGCGCCACTTGGGGCCGGAACCGCAGCACCACGCGCTGCTCGCCCTCGACCTCCTCCTCTGCGTAGGCGTCACTCAGAACCACCAGCGTCGCCCGGTCGGCGCCTACCGAAGTCTCGACCACGTACGGCACATAACGCTCGTTCCGCTCTTGGTCGAAGTACTCCAGCTTCTTCCCCGAGTACTGCTGGTGCCGGGACAGATCGTAATCGGTGCGGTTGTGGATACCCTCGAACTCGTTCCAGCCGAACGGGAATTCGTACTCGATGTCGTAGGCCGCCTTCGCATAGTGCGCCAGCTCGCCCGGCCCGTGCTGGTGCCAGCGCAGCTTCTGTGGCCTGATGCCGAGATCCAAGTGCCACTGCCAGCGCTGCGCACGCCAGTACTCGAACCACTCCTCGTCGGTGCCGGGGCGCACGAAGAACTGCATCTCCATCTGCTCGAACTCGCGGGTGCGGAAGATGAAGTTGCCCGGCGTGATCTCGTTGCGGAACGCCTTGCCGATCTGCGCGATGCCGAACGGCACCTTCTGGCGCGAACTCTGGAGCACGTTCAGGAAGTTCACATAAATGCCCTGCGCGGTTTCCGGCCTGAGGTACACCACCGCCGCACTGTCCTCGACGGGACCCATGAACGTCCTGAACATCAGATTGAACTGGCGCGGCTCGGTCAGGTCGCAGCTCTCGTGTTGACCGGGCCGCTTGCTGGGCTTCTGCGGGCACGCGGCGTCCTCAAGCTTGTCGGCGCGGAACCGCGCCTTGCAGGTGCGGCAGTCCACCATCGGGTCGGTGAAGCCGGCCACGTGCCCCGAGGCTTCCCAAACCTTCGGGTGCATCAGGATGCCCGCGTCCAGTCCCTCGATGTCATCGCGCGCCTGCACCATCGCGCGCCACCACAGCTCCCTGACGTTGCGCTTCAGTTCGACGCCCAGGGGCCCGTAATCCCACACCGAGCCCACGCCGCCGTACAACTCCGAAGACTGAAACACGAACCCGCGACGCTTGCACAGCGACACGAGCTTGTCCATCCGATCAGATTCGGCCATTCAGGCGGTTTCCTGTTGGCAAGTAAGTCGTTTACAGACAATGTGTTAACTGGTGCATTCCCAATCGCGCGGTGGCGCCTTCAGCACCGAAGTCGGCCTGCCGCTTCAAGTTAGCATGGCCGCATCGGTCCAGCCACTTAGGCTAACAGCGTCCCGTCACCAGTCGCGCATCTACCGATCATCAAGCGCGTAACCCAAGGCAGATCAGGCACTTGCGCGCAAGGCTCAGGCGCTCCTATCTTGGCTCCGATGGTCGCCAAAACTGTCCCCGGACTGCCAGTGGCCCGAACCGATGTGGCGCTGCGCCGCGTGGGCAGTGAGTGGGTGCTGTTCGATTCACGCTCCGACCGCGCCCACGTGCTGAATCTGACCGCGGCGGTTGTGTGGACCTACTGCGACGGGGCCCACGACCCGGACACAATGGCGGCGGCCATCGCTGAGGCGACCGGGTCAACAGCACCTGAGGCGATCAGGTCCGATATCGAGGCAGTCATCCGGCGCTTCGCGCTCGAGGGCCTGCTGCAATAGGACCCCGGCGGCGCTGTCTCGTCGCGCCGTGCGTCCTCGAGATCTCGAGCGACGATCCGCTCGCGTCCGCCGCCATCGAAGCCTTCTACCACGCGGCGCCGCAGACCGAGCTCGAACCGACACACCGCTATCGCATTCAACGCACCGCTGCCGGTTACGTGGCCATCGCTCCGAACCGGCCGCCGTTCGGACCCACGGCGCTGGAGGATGCCTGGGCGTTCTGTGAGTGGCGCGCTACTGAGGACGTGCTGGCCGCACCGGGGCTTCAAACCGTGCTCCATGCCGCCGGCGTACGCGTAGCGGAGCGTAACGTGCTGCTGGTCGGCGCCAGTGGCTCCGGCAAATCGACCCTGACCGCGGCGCTGTGGGCTCGGGGCCACCTTGTATGGGGTGATGATCTGGTGCGATTCGCTGCGGAGGATCTGCACTTTGGTCCCTTCGAACGATCGTTCAAGCTTGACCGCAAGGCTCTGTCGTACCTAAGTTTAGACGCCGCGCTCGGGGAGCGTGCAATTCCCGGAACAGTTCTTGCTTCCGATACCCTATACGTCAGCCCTGCGGCATTTCGCCGCCGCTGGGAGGCGCCAGTGGGTGCGGCGGAAGTGGTGGTGCGGCTCGATCCATCCCGCCGCCGCGGCGTGGCGCGTCTCGAACCCACGAGCGAAGGGGCGGCAGCGGTCGAGGTATCCCAGGCGCTGCTCGGGCATGCCCTCACCGAAAGCGGCCGAGCCCGGCCGGAGCTGGCGGTCAGGGTGCTGGAGGGCCTGCGAACGGCCGTGGCATTTGAGGCCTGGGGGGCTGATCCAGCAGCCCTGGCGGACGCAGTGGAGGCTGTGGCTTGAGCGCTGGCGCATCGGAGGTGACCCGCAGGGAGATGCTCGCGGCGCTAGCCCGCTGGTCGGCGCCGACCGTGGTCACGCTGGCGCTTGGCGCGCGGGCGGCGCAGGCGGCGAGCTGCCCGCCGTGCTACAAGCGCTCCGGCGCCACTTGCAAGGCCTGCTCGGTAAGCCAAATCCTGAACTGCAACTGCGAACCGTGCCTCGGGCCGCCGTATTGCAGCAGCGGTTCAGGGGCGCCCCCCGTGGGGCGGAGCACGCCCGGCGGCCTGGATCTGGGCGGCCCGAGGACCCAGCAGCTGCCGCCGTCGGTGCTCAGGGAACTGCAGCGCGAGCGCCGTCGCAGGGTTGAGGGGGCGGACCAGTTGTACCGCGACCCGTTCGGCATCGGCCGGCGCGAGCCGGGGAGCCGCGAGGGACTGTTTGAGCGCCTGCGCGGCACGGACACGACCAGAGTGAGGATAAGAGACTGACACTGGCGCCACGCGGCCGCTATGCGGGCCTGGCAGCCGACCGGCGGCTGCATCTGCGCGACCTGATCCAGGTGGTCCACAACCACTGGAAGGTGGTGGTGCTGGCTACTGTCGTCGTGGTCGGGGCGACTTGGTGGACCGGACGCAGCACGATCCAGCGTTACCAGTCGTACGCGCAGGTCCAGGTAAACTCCAAGAAGCAGGTGTTCGCGCGGCTCGACGACATTGACGTCGAGGAACTGGCGCTGCGCACCGACCCGGTGCTATCGGAGGCCCTGGTGCTCTCCACCCAGGCGCTGGCCCTGGTGGTGGTGCAACGCGAGGGACTCCAGCTCCAGCTGATGGATCCGGAGGTCCGGCGCGCCGACGTGCTGTACGACGTCCAGGTGGACACGCTCGCCCGGCCGGACTCGTTCACGCTGCGAATCCTCGGCCCGCGCGGCTACGAGCTGCGCGACAGCCGCGGCCAGGTGATCGCGTCCGGCCCGTATGAGCGGCCGGCCGTGGCGCCCGGGTTTTCCTTCATGGTGCATCACTACGACGGCGAGCCCTACGACGTGCGGTTCGCGATCGTCCCGGCGATCGCCGCGGCGAACCTGGTGCGGGGAGGGATCGGCTACCAGGTACAGCCCAACACCAACGTGGTCAGCGTCACCTACACCGGAACCGACCCCTCGCTGACGCCTAACATACTGAACGCGGCGGTCGACGCCCTGGCCCAGTACGGTGTGGACCGCATCCGCGACATGGCGGCCCGGCGGCTGCAGTACATCAACGAACGGGTCGAGGACGCCCGCAGCCGCTACCTCGCCGCGCTGGCGCGGGTGCAGTCCTACAAGGAGTCCCAACACACCACCGACCTCTCGGCCGACGAGGTCGCGCTGATCCAGACCATCCAAGAGCTGGACCGGGAGCGCGAGCGCCGCAACCTCGACCTCGCCACCATCCAGGGAATCATGGCCGGCGGCGATACGGTCACGCTCGAGACCGTGAACCGGCTCGCCGCGGTGGCCGCGATTTCGACCAACCCGGCGATGGCTTTCCAGCTGGAGAACATCCTACGGTTGTACGACGAGCGCCGCACCCTGGTGGCTGGCACCGGCGGACTGAGAGAACAAAACCCCCAGATCCAGGCGATTGATCAGCGCATCGCGCAGGCCTCGCGCGCCCTGGTGGACGCCACCGCCGCCACGGTGCGCGGTTTGGAGTCGAGCATCAGGTCGCTGGAAGAGCAGATCAGGCGGCAGCGCGCCCAGCTGGCCACGTTCCCGGGCAAGCAAACCGAATTTGCGCAGCTGTCGCTCGACGCCGACCTCCAGAACGATACCTATCGCTACCTGCTGAGCCAGCTCGAGGCAGCGCGGATCTCGGCGGCCACGATCGCCCCCTACATCCAGATCGTGGAGACCGCGACCGTGGCGGTGCCCATCGGCATGGGCAACCGGCAAAAACTCATGATCGGCTTGCTGGTGGGCATCTTCCTGGGAGTGATCGCCGCGTTCTTCCTGGAGTATCTCGACCAGACCATCAAGAACGCGGCCGACGTCGAGCGTGCGCTCGAGGTGCCGGTTCTGGGCCTGATCCCCTTCGAACCCGCGGCAGCCGGCGCTCAGGGCAATGGCAGGCGCAAGGCTTCGCTGCCACTGGTGTCGCTGGTGAGCCCGGACCATCCCTCGTCGGAAGCGTACCGCACGCTGCGCACCAACGTGACGTTCGTGAACGCCGAGGAACGCGCGCTACAGGTGCTGGTGGTGACCAGCCCGGGACCCGGCGAGGGCAAAAGCACCACGGCGGCCAACCTGGCCATAACCCTGGCCCAGCAGGGCACGCGGGTGCTGCTGGTGGACGCCGACCTGCGGCGTCCGCTGGTCCATCGCGCCTTCAGCCTGGTCCAGGAGCCCGGCCTCACGGACGTGCTGGTCGGCACGGCCCATCCGCGCGAGGCAATCCGACCTAACGTGGTGCCGAAGCTCGACGTGCTGCCAGCCGGCGCGCTGCCGCCCAACCCCTCCGAGCTGCTGGGCTCGCCCACGATGCACCGGCTGCTGGCCCAGCTGCGCACCGAGTACCAAACCATCGTGTTCGACTCGCCGCCCGCGCTGGCGGTAACCGACGCCGCAGTCCTCGGCGCCGCCGCGGACGCCGTGATCCTGGTGCTGCGGGCGGGCGAAACGGAGGAAGTAGCCGCACAGCGGGCCCTGGAGCAGCTGCGTCGCGTGCAGGCGCGCGTCGCTGGGACCGTGCTGAACGGCGTCGAGAAGGATAGCGACCGGTACTACAACTACTACACGTACTATCGGGCCGACCGGGGGACCGGCGGACTGCTCACGCAGATCAAGCAGCGCATCGTGAACATGCTGTGAGGCGCGGGAGGTGAGCGGCGACTGAGTCGCGCGCCATCACCTCTCACCGCTCACGAAGCCTCAGTACCGTTCCGCCCGCCCCATCCAGCCCGACCTCGATCAGCTCGCCCCTCAACCACAACGCCGTCTGGTCCCGGTATCTCCTGCTCAGAGGATGGCCCGACTGGCCGCTGGTGATGACGAACCTGGCCACTCCGGCCTCGCCCAGGTCCACCACGAACCGCATCGACGGGGCGTGGGTGTTGCGGAACGGCGGACTCATGCCGAACTCGGCTACGTTCACCGTGTACAGCGAGCCGGCGCGCGGCAGCGGCCCCAGGTTCAGCCGCAGCAACCGGTCCAGGAGCCGCACGCGGCCTAACGGATGGCGTCCGACGGTCGCATGGACTTCGCCCCAGCGGCGGCCGCCGGCCTCCACGATCGCCTCCCGCATCGCCCGCGTCGCCAGCGCCTCGAGGTCCTCCCGCTCCGGCGTCCGGCCATCGTCGAACCAAGCGCTGCGCCCCTTGCGTAGCAGCGCCAGGAACGGGCCGGTGGGAGCGTAGCCGCCCGGCAGTTCGTCCTCGTACGTCAGGCGCTGGAGCAGCCGGAACCACACGTAGAACAGCGTCGGCTCGGTGCGATCTGCCCCCATCGTGCCGTCCCACGCGCGCAGCGCCGCCGCCAGGTCCGGCCTGCCGGCCCGCTCCGCCGCCGCGGCGGCGATTTGCTTCGCCCACGCCGCCATTAGGTCGAGCGTGTCCATTTGCATCGCACGCGCGAGGTCGGGCGTGAGCAGGCCGGCGCCCTCGATGAGCTGCCTTATCCGCTCGGCGCGGTAGGGCTGGGCCCAGGTCGTTGCGATCAGGTGCGGGTACTCGGGTCCAATGATCCGGTTGTTCGCCGTGACCAGCATTCCGTCAGGCGGATTTAGCACCCGTGGCAACTCGTCGAAGTCCAGGTACCGCTCCCACCGGCCCTCATCATTCCAGCCTGCCGTGGGCAGCAGGCCGCGACCGTTGCGACGCACCGGAATCGCGCCGCTCGCGGTATAGCCGATGTTCCCGTCCACATCGGCGTAGAGCCAGTTCTGCTGCGGCGACTTCGCCAGCGCGACGGCCGCCAGGAATTCCGTCCAGTCGCCAGCCCGCGCCACTCCCATCCAGGCCGCCAGTTCATCGCTGGCGTCATGCCCGTTCCACCGCATCGCGAGTACTCGCAATCCGCCCGCCGACGTGTCCGGTCCCGGCGCGGGCGCCGGCCCCACGATCGGACCGTGAGCGGTCCGGCGCAGCGTGAACGGAACCTCGGTGCCATCGCTAACCCGGATCACGCTGCGTTCCACCCTCACCGCTCGCCAGCCATCGGAGGTGAGAACCATGGACGAGTCGGCGCTCAGCTTCTCTACCACGTAGTCGGTGTCATCGGCCTCCATGTTGGTGAGCGCCCACGCGATGCGCCGGTTGTGCCCGATAACCACTACGGGAAGGCCGGGGATCGTGACCCCCGACACCTCGAAACCGGGCGCCGCCAGGGTGGCGATGTACCAAAGCGACGGCGAATTCAGGCCAAGGTGCGGGTCGTTGGCCAGCAGCGGCCGGCCGGAGCGGGTGCGTTCGCCGCCTACGACCCACGAGTTGGAGCCCCGCCGCATAACGAGCGTCTCCAGCAGCTCGCGCGCCAGTAGCGGCGGTTCGTGGCCGGCAGCCGAGCCGAGGTCCACGGCCGGCTGCCACCGTGACGTGCGCTCACGGCTCCGGCCGCCGCCGGGCGGCACGCGGCGCCCCACCCACGTCGCACCGCTGGCCGGGCCCAGAATCACCGCTCCACTCTCGGGCACGTTCGGGAACAGCTCGCCGATCCGCTCCGGTCCCACCTCGACCAGTGCCCGCGCCAGCGACAGCTCCGTGGCGCCCGCTGACAGATCCCAAGCCTCCAGCCTGCCGATCGCCCAGGTGTCTTCCGGTTGCCATGGCTCCATGCGCTGCCGCAGCACCAGATACTCCACCGGCCGGCGGCCCGCTGCCAGCCACGCGTTGACGCCCTCCGCATATGCCTGGGCCACCGAGCGCGATTCAGCCGATGCCGACGCAACGGCGCGACCAGCCGCCCCGGCCAGATCCAGCGTGCGGAAATAGCGGTCGGTCTCGACGGCGGCCGGGCCCAGCAGCTCGGCGAGTCTCCCGCGTGCCGCGCGGCGCATGATGTCCATCTGGAAGAACCGGTCGCGGGCGTGCAGGAAGCCGAGCGCGCGCACGGCGTCGAGCTGACTACCCGCACTGATGCGCGGGATGCCGTGCCGGTCAAAGGTCACGGTGACCTCGCCGCCCAGGCCAGGGACTACGGCCTCGCCCCCGAGCCGCGGCACCGTGCGCCACAGCGCTATCGCGACCGCGGCGCACCCGGCCAGCAGCACGGCTCCGCCCACCAGGGCGACGCGCCGCAAAGCACGCATCAGGTCTCGATCAACTGCTCGCGGCGGGTGCCGACTCCCACATAACGAATCGGCGTCTCGGCAAGCTGTTCGAGTCGGTCCAGGTAGGCGCGGGCCGCCGCCGGCAAATCGGAAAGCCGGCGCGCCGCACCGGTCGCGGACTTCCAGCCCGGCAGCTTCTCGTAGACCGGCTCCACCCGCTCCAGGTCAACCACGTTGTCGGGTAGTTCGTCCAGCGGCTCGCCTCCCAGCCGGTAGCCGGTGCACACCGGCACCTCGTCGAAGCTGTCCAGCACATCCAGCTTGGTCACCGCGAGGCCCGTCAGGCCGTTCACCCTCGCCGAGTAGCGCACCACCATGGCGTCGAACCAGCCGCAGCGCCGCGGCCGACCAGTGGTGGCGCCGTACTCCCCTCCCAGCTCACGCAGCCGCTCCCCGGCACGGTCGTGCGCCTCGGTGGGAAGCGGCCCGCCGCCGACCCGCGTCGTGTACGCCTTCACGATGCCGAGCACTGCGTCAATCCGGGTCGGGCCGATGCCGGCACCGGTTGCAGCGCCACCGGCCGTAGTGCTGGAACTGGTCACGAACGGATAGGTGCCGTGGTCCACGTCCAGCAGCGCCCCCTGCGCTCCCTCCAGCAACACGTACCCGCCGCGCCGCAGCGCGTCGCTCACGATCCTGCCCGCGTCGCCGACGTAGGGCAGCAGCCGCGGCGCCAGCGCCTCCAGCGAGGCCACGATCTCACCCGTCACGCAGCGCTTGTCCGATCCGCTGAGGCCGAGCATCGCGTTGGCGCGTTCCACCCCGGCCATCACTAGCTTGCGCACGATCTCGGGGTGGCGCAGGTCGCCCACGCGCACCCCGCGGCGGCCGTACTTGTCCTCGTAAGCCGGTCCGATGCCGCGGGCGGTGGTGCCGATCTTTTTCGATCGTTCGCTCTCGGCGTCCAGCAGCTTGTGGTAGGGAAGCACCAGGTGCGCGCGGTCGCTCACCACCAAGCGCCCGGCCAGCGACAGCTTCCGCGCCGTGAGCGCGTCCATCTCCTGAAACAACGTTTCGGCGTCGAGCACCACGCCGTTGCCGATCACACAGGTGCAGCGCGGGTGCAGGATGCCGGACGGGATCTGGTGGAGCACGAACTCGCCCTCGCCAGTATCCACCGTGTGCCCCGCGTTGGCGCCGCCCTGGTAGCGCACCACCACGTCGGCGTGCTCGGCGAGAGCGTCAACCACCTTGCCCTTGCCTTCATCGCCCCACTGGGCCCCGACCACCACCAGGCAGTGAACGTCCGAGCCGAACATGGTCACGCTGCCTTGAGGCCCGCGGCCACGATAAGGTCAACCACCCGCGCGCGCTGCCGGGCGTCCAGGCCCACCAGCGGCTCCCGCACCGGCCCGCACCAGAGGCCCACTTCCTCCATCGCGGCCTTGATGCCGGCGGGGCCGAGTGCGTTGACTACTTCCTTGGCCAGCGGTGTTAGGCGCTCCTGCAATGCCCCGGCCGATGCGCGGTCCTCCGCCCGGAACGCGCGATACAGCTCCACGCAGCGCTCCGCCGCGAAACAGGCCATCGCTAGGATCCCGCCCGCGGCGCCCATCTCGAGCGCGGCGTAGAAGTGCTGGCCACTTCCCATCAGCGCCACCATACGCGGCGCGGCCGCCCGGAAGCCCGAGAACACCTTGAGATCGCCCGAACTGTCCTTGAACCCGATCACGCGCTCGTGGTCACAGATGGCGCGCAGTACGCTGTCCTGCAACAGCACGTGCGTGTACTTCGGGATGTTATAGATGACCACCGGGACCGGGCTCTCGTCGGCCACACGCGCATAGTGATAGGCGAACGTCTGCGGCGACAGCAGCGCGCCATAGTAGGCAGGCGGCCTCACGAGCACCGCATCGGCTCCCGCCGCCGCCGCCGCCTTCGCGGCACGGATCGCGGCGCGCGTGGATTCGGCGCCGGCGCCGGCGATCAGCCACTTGTCCTCCGGCACCACCTCCCGGAGCCACTCTACCAGACACTGGCGCTCGTCATCGTCGAGCAGCTCGCCTTCGCCCGTCGATCCGGCCGTCACCACACCCTCCAGGCCCGCCGCCAGTAGCGCGCGCGCGACCTGACGCAGCACGACCGGCGCGATCTCGCCGGTCTCGGGGTCAAACGGTGTGGGAAGCGGGGCTATGACCCCGTGAAGGCGCTCCGGCCTCACGGCTGGAGCATGGAACTGAGGTCGTCGCTGAGCCCGACGATGCGGTCGTCGGCCGCTGCCGGTGTCTTCGACGCCACCTGCGAGACGCGCGAACGGCGCTTGAAGGTCCTCATCTGCAGCTCGAAATCGGATGGGTTGGAGGCATTCGCCGCAGCCGTGCTGTACTCCACCAGGTCCTGCTGGACCAGGTCCATCAGGTGCTGGTCGAAGGTCTGCATTCCGTACTGCTCGCGGCCCTCGGCGATGTAGTCGCGGATCTCCGCGGTGCGCGCCGGATCCACGATAAGGTCGCGGATCGCCGCCGTCACGATCATCACCTCGAGCGCGGCCACCCTGCCCTTGCCGTCCTTCTTCTGGAGCAGCCGCTGCGAAACCACCGCGTGCAACGAGTCCGCCAGCCGCACCCGCACGATGGCCTGCTCCTCGGGCGGGAACATCGCGATGATCCGGCTCACAGTGGTGGTGGCGTCCGGCGTGTGCAGCGTCGAGAGCAGCAGGTGGCCAGTCTCGGCGGCCTTCATTCCGGTGTCTATCGTTTCGGCGTCGCGCATCTCGCCGATCAGGATCACGTCCGGATCCTGCCGCAGCGCCGCGCGCAGCCCGCTCTTGAAGCTCTCGGTGTCGGTGCCCACCTCGCGCTGGGTGATCGAGCTGTTCACGTCGCGGTGCAGGAACTCGATCGGGTTCTCCAGCGTGACGATGTGCTTCTGCTTGGTGCGGTTGATGTGGTTGATGATGGCGGCCATCGTGCTGCTCTTGCCGCTGCCAGTCACGCCGGTCACCAGGATCATCCCCCGCTCGGCTTCCGCGACCTGGGCGAGCACCGGGGGCAGGCCCAGACTCTCGAACGACGGCACCTCGAACGGGATCACCCGCATCACGATCATGAACGAGGAGCGCTGCCTCAGGATGTTGACCCGGAACCGCCCGATCCCGGGCGCGCCCCACGAGCAGTCGTAGTCCTGAACGCGGTCGATCCGGGCGCGGTCCTCCTCGCTCGGTATCAACCGCAGCGCGATGGCCTTGGTCTGCTCGGGAGTCAACCGCTGCTTGGTGAGAGGAACCAGCTTGCCGTCAATCCGGGCACGGAACACGTCCCCGGCCTTGATATGCAGGTCGGAAGCTCCCCGCTCGACAGCGGCCTGGATGATCTTCTCCATGTAGTGGCGTAGACCCCGCGGTTCGCGGGTAATCTACCTCCCCGCGCGGCTGTCCGGGAGGAAACCCATCAACTGCTCGGCCGCGGCCAGCGTTTCCGCCGCCAGCCGCCTGCACCGCTCGGCGCCAGCGGCCAGCACTTCGCGCACCTCGCCCGGACGCGCAGCCAGCTCGCGGGCACGCTCCCGAATCGGCTCCATGGCCCTGATGATGTTGTCCGCCAACACCCGCTTGCAGTCGAGACAGCCCCACCCCGCCGACCTGCACTGCCGCGCTGCGTGGTCCACCTCCTCGGGCGAGGAGAAAAACTGGTGCAACCGGTAGATGTTGCAGATATCCGGATTGCCAGGATCCTTCCTCGTCTTGCGCGCCGGATCGGTCATGGCCGGGCGCAGCTTCTCCCAGATCGTCTCAGGGGAATCGAGCAGGCCGATGGTGTTGCCCAGGCTCTTCGACATCTTCGCCTGGCCATCCAGGCCTACGATTCGCGTGGCCGCGGTCAGGAGCGGCTGCGGCTCGGGGAAGAACTCGGCGCCGTAGCGCGAGTTGAACCGGCGCGCGATCTCGCGCGACAGCTCGAGGTGCTGGAGCTGATCGTCGCCGACCGGCACCTTCTCGGCCCGGTACAGCAGGATGTCGGCGGCCTGGAGCACCGGGTAATTGAGCAGCCCCGCCGGCACGCTCTCCACCCGTTGGCTCTTGTCCTTGAACTGCGTCATGCGCTCCAGCTCTCCAAGCGGCGTGACGCTGTTGAGCAGCCACATCAGCTGCGCATGCTGCGGGACGTGCGACTGGACGAACAGGGTGCACTTCGAGGGATCGAGGCCGGCCGCCAGCAGTGAAGCGGCCATATCAAGCGTGCGCTGCGCCAGCTCGGCCGGCTCGTAGGGCTGGGTGACTGCGTGCAGGTCCACGATGCAGTAGATGCACTCGTTGGAATCCTGGAGGGCCACCCAGTTGCGCACCGCGCCGAGGTAGTTGCCAAGGTGCAGTTCGCCCGAAGGCTGGATTCCACTGAATACGCGGGCCATAAGGGGCGCAAGGTACTGGTGCGGGGATAAGCGGACAAGCGCGAGGAGATGCTAATTTCCGAACGTGACTCCCGCCGCACTCCTTGAAACCGCCACCCGCGCCGCGGCCCTGGCCGCCCGCTTCCTGCGCGAACAGGAGAACCGTCACGATCCCTCGAGCTGGTCCGAAAAGGGCAAGGCCGACTTCGTCACCGAGGTGGACCGCGAATCCGAGCGCCTCATCGCGGCCCTGCTCAGGGAGGCATTTCCCACCAGCACGGTGATTGGCGAGGAACTGTCCCCCTCCGCGCCCTCCGCGCCCTCTGCGCCCTCGGCGCCCTCTGTCACCTGGCTCCTCGACCCCCTCGACGGCACCACCAACTTCCTGCACGGCTTCCCGTACTACGCCGTCTCGATCGCGGCCCTCGTGGACGGCGAGCTCGCCGCCGGTGTGGTGCATCATGTTCCTCCGAACATCGTCTATACGGCTACGCGGGGCGGCGGCGCTTATCAGGACGGCAAGCCACTAGCGGTGTCGCGGCGAACCGATCCACGGCATGCCCTGATCGGCACCGGGTTTCCGTTCAAGCACATGGACCAGATCGAGCGCTACCAGCGCCAGTTCGCCGCAGTGATCGAAAGAACGGCCGGGCTGCGCCGCCCCGGATCCGCGGCGCTGGATCTGTGCGACGTGGCGGCGGGCAGGTATGACGGGTTCTGGGAACTGCAGCTCGCCCCGTGGGATGTCGGCGCGGGGACCCTTCTGATACGCGAGGCTGGCGGCGTTATCACAACCCTGGACGGCGACGAACAGGTACTCGGGCACAACTCGATTGTTGCCGGGAACCCGGCGATACACCGATGGATGTTGGAGCTGTTCAGTAGCCTCTGACACGGGTGCCGGCAGCAGGAGCGAAGGAGAGGGGCTCAACTGGGTTGCCCGCCCGCCGCCGCCTGCTACTTTCCCTGATCCCTGATCCCTGATCGCTATGCTTGTTGAATGCGTTCCGAACTTTTCCGAAGGCCGTGATCCCGAGGTGCTCCGGGCCCTCGAGGATGCGATCACTTCCGTCCCATCGGTTCGCCTGCTCGACGTTCAATCAGACCGCGACCACCATCGCTCGGTGTTCACCTTTGTGGCCCCACCTGAGGCCGCTGCCGAAGCGGCGTTCCGCGCGGTGCGGGTAGCGCGCGACCGGATCGACCTCACGAAGCACTCGGGCGAGCACCCGCGCATGGGCGCCGCGGACGTCGTCCCGTTCATCCCCGTTGACGGCGTGACGATGGAGGACTGCGTTGCGCTGGCGCGCGCTCTGGGTGAGCGGATCGGTCGCGAGCTGGAGATCCCGGTGTTCCTCTATGCTCGCGCCGCCACCCGCCCCAGCCGCGAGCGGCTACCGGAGGTTCGCAAGGGCGAGTTCGAGGGACTGCGCGAGCTTATCGGCGTCGATCCCGAGCGGGAGCCAGACTTCGGACCGCGGGCGATTCACCCCACGGCCGGCGCGACCGCGGTCGGAGCCCGCCCTTTCCTGGTGGCTTACAACATCTATTTGAAGAACGCTGACGAGGCGACTGCCAAGGCGATCGCGAAGCGGGTGCGCGCATCGAGCGGCGGCCTGGCGGCAGTCCAGGCCATGGGGATGACCGTAGGAGGCGAGCCACAGGTCTCCATGAACCTGTTGGACATTGACACGACACCAATGCATGTGGCGTACGAGGCGGTCTCGGGCGCGGCACGGGAGGCAGGCGCCGACGTCGCCTGGAGCGAGATCGTCGGCCTGGTCCCGGAGCGCGCCGCAATCGGCGCCGCCGAGAGTTACTTCCGCCTCCGGGAACCTCTTTCGGCCCATCTGCTCGAGGCGAAGGTGCGGGCGAGTGCGGGACCGTCGCTGGACGGGTTCCTCGATGCCGTGGCCTCGTCGAGCCCGGCCCCCGGCGGCGGCACCGTCGCCGCGGTGACCGGAGCAATGGCGGCGGCCCTGGCCGCAATGGTGGCGCGCCTGACGATAGGCAGGAAGAAGTACGCGGCCGTGGACGCCGAGTTCCGCGGGCTCGTCGCATCCGCGGAGGACTTGCGCTCACGCCTGATGGCCCTGGGAAGGGAGGATGCCGCCGCCTACGAGAAGGTGATGGCCGCCTACGCCATCCCCAAGAAACGTGAGGCCGAGCGGCGGGCTGCCATCCAGGCTGCTATGCTCGAAGCAGCGGCGGTTCCGCTGCGCACGCTGGAGGCGGCGCGCGAGGTGGCACAGCTGTGCGTGCGCGGCGCCGAGGCGGGAAACTCAAACGCTCGTTCGGATGCCGGGGTTGGCGCGCTGCTAGCCGGAGCGGCCGCGCGAGGCGCATACTTCAATGTGATGATAAACGTCGGCAGCCTGCCTGAACCGGCCGCGGGAGCCGCGCTCGCCGATCGGGCCCGCGAAGTCGCTCGCGAGGCCGAGGCGCTCGCTTCCCGCGCAGCCCTGCTGGTCGAGGAGTCGTTCCGTGGCTGATGGCCTGTCCTCCCGTCCCACGATAACCCTGCGGAACGCGATCGCGGCCGACCTACCCGCGGTCATCGCACTGCTCGAGAAGGCCGGTCTTCCGCTTGAGGGACTGGAGGACCAGTTCGAGCGTGGCTACGTGATCGCGATTACCGGCAACCGCATCGTGGGCGCCGCGGGCATCGAGGTCCACGGCGAGCACGGCCTGCTGCGCTCGGCGGTGGTCGATCCCGACATGCGGGGTCGCGGCATCGGAGCTCGCATGACCCGCGAGCGCGTCGAGTGGGCGAGAGAGAAGGGCCTGAAGAGCATCTGGCTGCTTACCACGACCGCGGCCGACTTCTTCCCCCGCCACGGCTTCGAGTCGGCCAGGCGGGCCGACGCCCCGCCCGAGATCCAGGCCTCAAAGGAGTTCGCATTCGCATGCCCGGCCAGCGCGGTGTGCCAGCGGCTCCTGCTGTCGTGACGAAGATCGAGGTAACGCGCACCTACCTGGAGCTGAAGGGCCTCGACCAGCTCCGCCCCGCGAAGATCGAAGACGACCCTCTGATCCGGCTCGCGCGGGTGCCGGCGCCGAGCGTGGCTCTGATCCAGCGCCTGTATCGCGAGGTCGGCGCCGATTACCACTGGGTGGACCGCTGGACCTGGACGGCGAAGCAGTGGGAAGACTGGGTGCAGCGGCCGGGCTACGGGCTATGGGTCCTGTCGTACGACGGCGATGTGGCGGGGTTCTTCGAGCTGAAGTGGGACGAGGCCGGCGCCGTCGAGATCGAGCTGATCGGGCTGGTGACGCGGTTCCACGGCCGCGGCTTGGGCGGCCACCTGCTGACCGCCGCGGTCGAGATCGCCTTCGCCATCGGGGCCAACCGGGTGTGGCTCCACACCTGTACGCTCGACCACCCGGCGGCGCTGCCAAACTACCTGGCGCGGGGCTTCACGCCCTTCAGGACCGAGCGCTATGAGGTGGTGCGCTGACGTCGCGGGCCAGTCACTACGCAGTCCGCCTCGATCTCAACCAGCCACTCAGGCCGGATCAGTCGGCTCACCTCCACGAAGGTCGATGCCGGCCGCACCTCGGCGAAGAACTCGCCGTGCGCCCGGGCCGCCTCCTCCCAACGCGAGATGTCGGTCAGGAACAGCCGGGTGCGGATGATGTCCTCCTTGCGGCCACCGCCCTGCTCCACTGCGCCAACGATGATCTCGAGACACCGCAGCACCTGGCGATAGAGGTCGCCCGGGTAGGCGCTGGTTCCGTCCGGCAGCAGCGGGGCGGTGCCGGATACCGCGAGCAGAGTACCGCAGCGCACCGCGCGGGAAAAGCCTATCTGCCTTTCGTAAGGAGAGCCGGAAGAGATCAGTTTGCGGCTCACGAACCTTCCTTTCAGGAGACGGGCATTGTTGTGGCTGTCGGGGCAAAGCGCCTTGCGATGGAGTCGAGCTATTCCGGCGACCGGGTGCTGATGGCACGGCGCCGCGGCTCGCCCGCACCAGGAAGCGAGATCACTCGACGGTCAGCGCCGCCAGGTCCATCCGGCGCCGATACTCAATATCGGCACCGTCTCCACATCACCTTCGCCTACTCCAAGCGAAACACTGAAGGTCAGGCCGGAGCGAGCGATGAAAGCGTAACCCGCGCTCAGACCGGGCCCGTAGTCGTGCACAACAGGCGCGCCGACCATCGCGGCCTGCTTGAGAAGGAGGAGTGAAACAGACAGGTCGGCGAACAGCAGCTTGCGTCCGGCGCCTAACGGCCAGTAGTACCGCACCCCGGCCGCGCGCCCGCTCGTCGACTGGAAATCGCTCAGCCCCGACGGGATGACACCCCCTCCCGCGAAAACGCTGAGCCGCCCGCGCACCACGTAGACCTCGACTGCCCCGCCGAGCCAGCCGTAGTTGTTCCCGAATCCAGCGGAGACCGCATATGCCGGCGCCGGCTCGGGCGACTGAGCGGCAACCGAACGCGCCCAAATCACGCTCGCGCAAGCCGCCAGCACGGCGCAGCGATATCCCGAATGCGCCTTTCTCACGCACCGAAGCTGGCGGCGCCTCGGGCAGTACGCAAGCGCCGCGAGGGACTTCGGATGCTCAAGCGGGTGTCGAGCGCCGTAGTAGTACGGCTCGCGCACCGCCCTACACCATCCCCGGCTTCTTTCCTGCAATCAGCAGCTCCAACGACCGCTGGATGCGTCGCTCCCGCGTCTCGGGCCGTTTCGCCAGGCCCGCAGGCGCCAGCAGTCCCTCCGCCCGCAGCTCCGCCCACCGCTTCCGGTTAAGGGTTAGCGCCTTGCGATCCCCTAGCCCCTGCCCCCCAGCCCCCAACCCCTGGCGGCGGCAGCACCAGCAGCGTCCCGCCATCCACGGGCCGGTCTCCCACCCGGACCATCCAGTGCAGGTGCGGCCCCGTCACCCGCCCCGTGGCCCCGATGCGGCCTATCAGCTGACCGGCCGTCACGGTGTCGCCAACCGACACCAGCGCTTCACTGAGGTGGAAGTACGCCGTGATCAGGCCCGCTCCGTGGTTGAGATAGATACTGGTGCCGGAGTAGTACAGATCGTCCACCAGCATCACCACGCCGCGGTTGGCCGCCCGCACCTCGTCGCCGACCCTGCCGTCGAAATCCACGCCGTAGTGGCGGCTACGCACCGAGCGGTTGAGAACGCGCGCCACGCCGAACTCGTCGGTTATGACGCCGGCGCCCGGTCTGACGAACGGCGCATCGAATAGTCGCGGAGTGGCAAGCGCCTCGCCGCCCAGGGGCGCGACCAGCTCGCGCTCCAGCGCTATCCGCTCAGCAAGCTCGCCCCGCGGCGTTTCCGTGAACTGCCTTGCCACCGTCAGGCGCGAACTACGGAATCCGCGCCCGGTCACCGGTAGGCTCCGGATCAGCACTGAGCGCGTGTTGCCTCTATGGATGGTTATCGTGGCCGAGGCCGCGGTTCGGGTTGCTACCCGCACGGCGGCCGCCGCAATCCACGACTCTCCGACCTGGAAGAACGCGACTGGTGCGCCGTCAAACCGGCCTGTCACGCTGTCGGCTGCGGCGCCCGGGACCGCAACCTCGAGCCACTGTATGCCGCCGGAGACCGGTGGATCACCCAACCAGCGCACGGCCGGGGACTGGGCGCTCGCAGCGGTTGCGACTGTCCCCGCGAGCGGCAACAGGAAGGCGAGTCCGGCGCATCTGATTGGCACCTGGGCACGATAGCCGGACTGCGCGATGTTGCACAACCTCAGTGTTCGTGTCCGGTCGCGCCCGTTCCGCGAGCCAGCGCCAGATGGTGCGGCGCGTGATGGTCGCCCGCGGTCATGACGCCGATAAAGCCGAGCGCGCGAATCCGGGCTACCGTCTCGGAACCGGATTCCCGGGCCGCCGTGATTCGCAGTCGTACGCCTCCCGGCACGTTCGTCACGCTCATGACGTAGCGGCCTTCTGCGCCCAGCGTGGCAGCATGGGCGTTGGTCATGCGCCGGATGGACTCGACCGTGCGTCCCGTTCCCGTGGCCGTAACCTCGATTCCACCATCGATGGGCCGCTGCTCCACCACCGAACGCAGCGTCACCTCGTCCATGTCGATCAGGTGCTGCCTGAGACGCTCGAGGTCCACTCGGGACCAGTCGGTGCCGGGATCGCGTTCCAGGATGGCGATGATCTCGGAGATCGCAGCGTAGGCCGCCTGCCCCCCCTGGATCGGCCGGTTCCGGACTCCGCTGAGCCCCACCTCATGCTCCATCCCCACAGCGTGCTGAGGGCAGGGCTGGGCGGTGAACTGCTGGGCTTCGAGCGACCCACCCGCCGCCGCAACTGCCAACACCATGATCAGGAACTTGCGATACATTTCCATTCCTCGGTTGAAAGGGTCGGAACGGAAGATGCGCGGAGACGGCCATCGCGGCTGGAACATAAGTTCCGCAGGTCCTGATCGGGCGGCCCAGCTCCCGGAGCCGGTGGCGAGGCTCGTCACCACCCTGGGCGTACGACGCCGCTATGCGCGCGGCGCCTTTCTCTTCCAGGCTGGGCAGGAAGCTGTCGGAATCCACGTGATTCTGGAGGGTAGGGTACGCGTGGCGCGGAACTCACCCGGCGGGCGGCGGGTCGTCGTGCACCATGAGACCGCCGGCGGGATGCTGGGGGAGCTGCCCCTGTTCGATGGCGGTGTCTATCCGGCAACGGCCACGGCCGCCGAACCGACTGTGTGTGCGCTGCTGCTCCGGGGACGTGTGCTTGAAGCGCTGCGCGACGAGCCGGACCTAGCGTGGTTCTTCCTCCAGCGACTGGCGCGCCGGCTGCGCGAGGTGATCGGCAGGCTCGACTCCGTGGCCACGCTGAGCGTGGCGGCTCGCCTGGCCCGCCACCTCCTGGAACGGCGTCAGCGCACGGGCGCGACACGGCTCTCGTTAGGCATGACCCAGGAGGAGTTGGCCGAGGACCTGGGCACCGTCAGGGAAGTGATCGTGCGGGAACTGCGTCTGCTGTGCCGCGCCGGGATCCTCAAGGCCGCCGGCAGCGGGCGCTACGATCTGCTCGATCACGCGGCGCTGGCCTCGCTCGCTGCCGACTAGCGCCACGCAACGTCGCCTGCGCAGCGCCTAGGCCAGTCTCGCGGCCATCGCTGGCCGGAACGTGCGGCTCCTCAGCCCGGCTCCGTCGCTCGACTGCTCACGCGCTTTGTGCCCGGAGCCACAGGTATTGAACTCTGGGTGGCGCCCGAAGTCCTATGAACTAACCACCGCTGGGCTTTCCACCATCGTCAGCACCCGAGCGCCAGTCTCAGTCACCGCCACCGTGTGCTCGAAATGCGCCGAGAGCGAGCCGTCCACTGTCACCACCGTCCAGCGATCGCCCAGCGTGCGCACCTCGCGCCGGCCGGCGTTGATCATGGGCTCGATCGCAATCGTCAGGCCCGGAATCAGACGCGGGCCATGCTTCGGCCGCCCGAAGTTGGGCACCTGCGGCTCCTCGTGGAAAGACGCGCCGATGCCGTGGCCCACCAACTCGCGCACCACGCTGAAGCCGGCCGATTCGGCCACTGACTGCACCGCGTGGCCGATGTCACCAACGTGGTTGCCGGGCCGCACCGCCGCGATCCCGGCCGCGAGCGCGCGCTGCGTCACGTCCAGCAACCGCTGCACCTCGGGCGAGATGCTGCCCACCGGCACCGTCACCGCGCTGTCCGCGTGGAGGCCTCCCACGCACACGCCCACGTCGACACTGAGGATGTCGCCCTCCTCCAGCACGCGCTCCTTCGACGGGATGCCGTGCACCACCTCGTGGTTGATCGATGTGCATAACGAGGCAGGGAAGTCGTACAGCCCCTTGAACGACGGCGTCGCGCCATTGTGCGACCGGATGAACTCCTCGGCGATACGGTCCAGCTCCCAGGTGGAAATGCCCGGCACGGTCCGCTCGCGCACCAAGGCCAGCACGTCGGCCACGATCCGGCCCGCCCGCGCCATGGTCTCGATCTCGCGCGCCGACTTGACGGTTATCAAGCCACCGCCTCCCGCACCCGCGCCTGGATGTCGTCGACCGAACCCATTCCCATCACCTTGCGTACCACGCCTTTCTTCTCGTAGTGCCCGATCAGCGGTGCCGTCTGTTCCTCGTACACCCTGAGCCGCTGGCGGATGCTCTCGGGATTGTCGTCCGCCCGGCCCTCCTTTGAAGCCCGGGCCAGCAGCCGCTGCACCAGCTCCTCGACCTCCACGTCCAGCACCACTACCCGGTCCACCCGACGCCGCTTGGGCTCCAGCAGCCGGTCCACCGCTTCGGCCTGCGGGATGGTGCGCGGGAAGCCGTCCATCAGCACTCCCTTAGCCGCCGCGGCCGAACTCAGGATCTCGTCAATCAGTCCGAAGATGATCTCGTCGGGAACCAGCAGTCCCTGGTCGTAGTAGACCTTCGCCTTAACGCCCAGCGGGGTCGAGTCCTTCATCGCGGCGCGAATCAGATCGCCCGTGGAGATCTGGGGGATGCCGAGGTGCTGCGCGAGGAGCTTGCCCTGGGTGCCTTTTCCGGAACCGGGAGCTCCGAGGATGATTACGTCCATAGAGTGAAGAGAGGGCGGCGAGGGACGGGAGTCAAGGGCGAGGCGGCGCTGGAGGTGAATGAGGTGAAGCTCGATCACCTCATTCACCCGCTCGTCACATCAACCTCTGCCTTCCCCTGAACTTGATCCTGCCCTGCTTCATGAAGCTGTCGTACTGCCTGAGAATCATGTGCTGCTGCAGCTGCTGCACCGTATCGAGCGCCACGCCCACCACAATCAGCAGCGAGGTTCCGCCGAACTGGAACGGGACGTTCAGCGCGTCGAACAGCACGAAGGGAAGGATCGCCACTGCGGTCAGGAACAGCGAACCAGGCAGCGTTATGCGCGACAGCACGTGGTCGATGTACTCGGCGGTCTTCGAGCCCGGTTTCACGCCCGGGATGAACCCGCCCTGCTTCTTCAGGTTCTCCGCCAGGTCTACCGGGTTGAACACGATGGCCGTGTAGAAGTACGTGAAGAACACGATCAGCACGGTATACGAGGCGTAGTAGACGAACGTGCCCGGAGAGAATGCCTCCGACACCTGACGCAGCCAC
>DATMBH010000069.1:0-4331 GCA_035559335.1 Gemmatimonadales bacterium | reverse complement strand
TGCTGGGAGTGTTCCAGTACTTCGCCGGAAACACCGACTGGTCGGTGCCAGGCCGCCACAACATCGAGCTGTTTCGCCGCAACGACACTACCTGGGCCCTGCCTTACGACTTCGACTGGGCCGGCGCGATCGCCACCCGCTATGCGCGCCCTGCCTCGGTGCTGCCGACGCGCTCGGTACGGGAGCGCATCTACCTGGGTCTGTGCCAGAGCGGAGTAATTCTGGAGCCGGTGCTGGCGCGCTTCGAGGCGCTTCGCGACTCGATCGCCGCGCTATATCGTTCGGTGCCGGGCATGGATCCGCGCGTGGTCCAGCGTACGCTGGATTACTACGACGAGTTCTACCGGACCATACGCGACCGGGAACGGTTTCTGGAACGGGTGGTGGCCCGGGATTGCAGGGGCTGAAACGCCGAGGAGGATCGTACGTCATGTATCGTCAGGTAGCCGATTTCGTGGCCGACTTCGCCAGGGAGTCCAAAGGAACGCTGAAGCTGTTCCGGGCGATACCCGATTCGGCCGCGGGCCAGGCGGTGGGTCCCGGTGGAAGAACTCTCGGCCGTCTGGCCTGGCATATCACGTGCTCGCTGGGCGAAATCGCCCGCAGCTCCAAAGTGGGCGAGATCGAACCCCATGATGACCAAGCGGCGGACCCGCCCCGCATGGCCGAGATCGCGGCGACTTATGAGCACAACGCCGAGCGGCTGCGGGATCTGTTCCGGGAGCGCTGGACCGACCAGGAGCTGGACGGGACCATCCAGATGTACGGCATGGAGTGGAAGCGGGGCGACGTGCTCACGATGATCATAACGCACGAGGCACATCACCGCGGCCAGATGACGGTGCTAATGCGTCAGGCCGGACTCGCGGTACCTGGCATCGTCGGTCCCGCCCGGGAAGAATGGGCGCAGTGGGGCATGCCTGCTCAGCGGTGAACCCGGATGACTGACACGCTGCGCGAGCGGGTAATGGGCTGCTTGCGCGCCAGCCGAGACTGCCGGTGGACGATGCAGGGCACTGTAGTCAGTCCTCCTCTCAGCCGCCCCAGGCGATCATACTTCGCAGCAGCCGCGGGTGCGGCCGGCGGGTGTCCAGCCTGCGCAATCCGAGGTCCCGCGCCATCTCCTGGGCCTCCCTGAACTCCGCTGCCGACAACCGCCGACCAATCTCCGCGAACCTCCCACCGTCAACCTTGCCGGCAGGATAGTACTGGTCCATCAGGTTGACGTAGGTGTCAGAGCCTAACGTACTGGCAATCCACTCCAGGACCGCCCGCGTCTCGTCCAGCAGGCCCGGCATCACCAGATGGCGGATCAGCAGACCGCGCTGTGCCAGCCCTTCATCGTCCAGCACCAGCGGTCCCACTTGGCGGTGCATCTCGATGATCGCCTCGCGCGCCCGCTCGGAGTAGTCCGCCGCCATCAGATAGGTCCGGCACCGCTGCGGCGTGAACAGCTTGAAGTCCGGCATGTAGATGTCCACCAGCCCGTCCATCAGAGCCAGGCTGGAGAGCGCATCGTAGGCACTGGTGTTGTAAACCAGCGGCAGGCGCAGGCCCAGTGGCACGGCCAGCGCGAGTGCCTCCACGATCTGCGGCACCACGTGCTCGGGTGTGACGAAGTTGATGTTGTGGCAGCCGCGCGATTGCAGCTCCAGCATCATCGCCGCGATCCGGTCGGGCCGGTGCCCGCCCACGGACGCCGGGCGGATCGCCTGCGAGATGTCGAAATTCTGGCAGAACACGCACCGCAGGTTGCAGTGACCAAAAAAGATCGTGCCCGAGCCGTTCCAGCCGCGCAGGCAGTCCTCCTCGCCGAAGTGCGCGAAGTAGCTCGAGACCACCGCGTAGCGGCCGGTCTTGCAGGCGGCCCACTTGTCCTGGAGGCGGTTCACCCCGCAGTCGCGCGGACAGGCTCGGCACTCCTCCAGCTCCGCCACTGCACGGCGCACCCGCTCGTCCCACTCGCGCGGGGTCAACGCGAGGTATGCAGGCCGAAACCCGGTGGCACTGGCGGCGGTGGCCATGGACCGTTCCACTATATCTATACGCCCGAGCGACCCCAACCAAAGGCTCCACCGCTGGAGAGTCCGCGATGGTCATAGTCAACCCGCGTATCGAGCGCTACCTGCGCCGGCTACTGCCGCCGCGCGATCCGGTCCTAGTTGAAATGGAGCAACGTGCCGGCCGTGAGCGGATCCCCATCGTGGGCCCGGTAGTCGGGCGACTCCTGTACATGCTGGCGCGAATCACCCGGGCCCGCCGTGTTATGGAGCTGGGGAGCGCGATCGGGTATTCGACAATATGGTGGGCGCGTGCCGTCGGTCCCCGAGGGCGAGTATGGTACACGGACGGCGACCCGGCCAACGCGAGCGAGGCGTCGCGCTACTTCCGCCGCGCCAAAGTCGCGCGGCGCGTCTCGGTCATGGTCGGCGACGCGGTCGAGTGCATGCGCTCGGTGCGGGGCAACTTCGACATCGTCTTCTGCGACATTGACAAGCACGGCTACCCGGCCGCATTCGAGGCCGCTTGGCCGCGCATCAGACCCGGAGGCCTGTTCGTGTGCGACAATACCCTGTGGAGCGGCCGGGTTGCCGATCGCGCGGTGCGGGATGTAGACACCACCGCAGTACGACGCCTGAACCTGAAGGCCTTCACTCAGAGTGAAGCCTTTGCCGTTCTCGTTCCGATTCGCGACGGCCTCGGGATCGTGCTGAAGGAAAGAGGCTTGGCCTATTGACAGTGATTGTAGATTGCTTTAATATTCAGCCGTGAACAATATGCCAGATTCCAGTGAGACCGGGAGCCCCGACCACGCCCAGGAGCTTGGAACTGCAAGTGCCAGGGGAGCACATATTGCCGCGGCCATCAGGAAAGCGGCGGCGGAGCTTGAGCGAAGGCTCGAGGCGACCCTGGGGCGTCTAGAGCTGTCGCTTGCAAAGTACGGCGTGCTGCACAGCCTCGCGGCTGCGGAGCAGCCGCTGGCCCTTTCAGACCTCGCTGCGCGACTGGCTTGCGTCCGATCCAACATCACCCAGCTGGTAGATCGCCTCGAGGCCGAAGGCCTGGTCAAACGCATTGATGATCCGTCGGATCGGCGCTCGGTGCTCGCGGAACTAACGCCGAAGGGCCAGGATCTCGAGCGGGCTGGAGCCGAGGCCATACGCAGCGTGCACCTCGAGATCGCCTCGCGTGTTCCCGAAGGCGGAGTTCCGGACCTTTTGAGGGGGCTTTCTTCACTCGAATGAGCAGTTTTTGATTTGCCTAGCTAGTTCATCGGTGTAGTATCCTGTGCTGTATCAGAGAGTAGTGAACGAGGAGGTTGTTATGGAGTTCGCTCTGCTAATCGCAAGACTGTACTTCGGTCTCGGTATTGCCGCGCATGGCGCGCAGAAGCTGTTCGGCTGGTTCGGTGGCTATGGCCTGGCCGGCACCGGGCAATGGCTCGAGTCGATCGGCTTCCGTCCAGGCCGACTCATGGCACTGGGTGCGGGTCTGGCTGAAGCCGGGGGCGGCCTGCTGCTGGCCCTTGGTCTGCTGGGGCCCGTCGGTCCGGCGTTAGTCCTGATCCCCATGCTGGTGGCCACGCTGGCGGTGCACCTGGAGCACGGGTTCTTCACGCAGAAGAACGGCTTCGAGCTTCCGATGCTGTTCGGGATGGGTGCGCTGACCTTTGCGGCGACGGGGTTCGGGAGCCTGTCGCTCGATTCTTGGCTAGGTCTGGACACGATGTGGGGCGAGCGTCATGCGCTGATCGTTCTGGCGGTGGCGATCATGCTGGTGGCTGTTATGCTGGCGGCGCGTCGCTCGCCGCGGCAGGAGGAGACGCAGCAGCAGACCGGCGCACCTGCTTCTGCCTAACGCGGCGTTGCTGGTGGTGGTGGGCCGGCGCTACCCGCCGACCCACCAGTTCACCTTGACCAGGAAGATGTGACAACCCGCCGCCATGGGAGATCCTGATCTCCGGATCGCTCAGTTGGAAGGCTGAGCCCGGCATCGGGTTGGAAGGGGTGGTGCGCTACCTGCGGCGCCGGGGTGGGATGGCGCGGCCAACCGCAACGCGCGCCGTGTCGGCCGCCGTTCCGCTGGAGGCGATTACGAGGGCGGTGCCGTTCCTCCGGGCCGTAACCACTCCGATGGCGTCGACTGCTGCAACAGCAGTGTCCGAGCTGCTCCACCGCACTCGTGCCCACGGCATCTGCTCCCCCGAGGCGTCGTACACGATCGCCGCCAGGGGCTGAGTTGCTCCACGCTGGGCCAGTCGGATCGTATCCGGAGCCACGACCACCCGCGCTGGCAGCGGGGCGGGAAGCACCAGATTATCGAATCTGCTG
>DATMBH010000068.1:0-3964 GCA_035559335.1 Gemmatimonadales bacterium | reverse complement strand
CCGCCATACCGCCCTACCGCCTACTCTCCCCAGTCCCTACGGGGCCTCCCGCCGCCGCGGCGCGGGATGTCCTCGTCGTCGAAGTCCTCGTCGAGGTCGTCGTAGCCCTCGTCATAATCGTCCTCGTCGAGGTCCTCGTCGTCCAACTCGTCCTCGTCCAGCTCGTCCTCGAACTCGTCGTCCTCCTCAAAGTCGCCGAGTCCTCCAACCTCATCTTCTTCGTCGTCGATGAACCGGCGGCTCCGCAATTCCGTCGCCAGCACCGACCCCCAGGGCTTCATCGTGTCCTCCACACGGATTCAAAGGTTGATGGAAACGAGTTCGTATCTACTCCGCCGCCGCCTTCTTCTCGGCCCGGCGCAGCTTCTCGCGCTCGTGAAACGTGAGGGCGCGCTTCCTGAGGCGTACCGCCCTGGGCGTCACCTCGATCAGCTCGTCATCCTCGATGTATTCGAGTGCGAGTTCCAGGGTAACCGCGCGTGGCGGTTCCAGCAAGATGTTCTCATCCGACCCCGAGGCGCGCATGTTGGTCAACTTCTTTCCCTTGGTGGGATTGACGTCCAGATCCCCCGAGCGCACGTGCTCGCCGACGATCATTCCTTCATAGAGCACGTCGCCCGGCTTCACGAACAGAACCCCGCGCTCCTGCAGGTTGAACAGCGCGTAGCCCACCGCCTCGCCCGCCACCATCGAGACCATCACGCCCCGCGACCGGCCGCTGATGGGACCGGCCCACGGTCCGTAGTCCAGGAACCGGTGGTTCAGCATCCCCATGCCGCGCGTGTCGGTCAGGAAGTCGGAACGGTAGCCGAACAACCCGCGCGCGGGGATCCTGAAGCTCATTCGCACGTTGCCAGTGCCGGGGTTCTTCATGTCCAGCAGCTCGGCGCGGCGCGGCCCCAGCTTCTCCATGACGATCCCCACGCACGACTCGGGCACGTCGATCAGCAGCTCCTCGTAAGGCTCCAGCAGCGTGCCGTCATCCGCCTCGTGGGTTATGACCCGCGGCCGGCTGACCAGAAACTCGTAGCCCTCGCGCCGCATGGTCTCCATCAGGATGGATAAGTGCAGCTCGCCGCGGCCGCTGACCTTGAAGGTGTCGGGAGAGTCGGTCTCCTCCACCCTCATGGCAACGTTCTTCTCCACTTCGCGGAACAGCCGCTCGCGCAGCTGGCGGCTGGTGACGTACTTGCCCTCGCGCCCGGCCAAAGGACCGCTGTTGACGATAAAATCGACCGAGATCGTCGGCTCCTCGACCGCGATGCCCGCCATCCGCTCCGGAACCGCCGGATCGGTGACCGTCTGGCCGATCTCGATCCCCTCGAGCCCGCTCAGAGCAACGATGTCTCCCGCGGCCGCCTCGGCGACCTCGAGCCGATTCAGCCCCTCGAAGGTGTGCACCTGCAGCACCTTCACCCGCGGGAACGTGCCCTCGTCCATCAAACCCGGCTCACCGGTCGGCAGCAACGCGACAGTGTCGCCTACTTTCACGACACCGCGCTCGATGCGCCCGATGGCGATCCTTCCCACATACGGCGAGTGGTCCAGCGTCGAGACCAGCATCTGGAACGGCCCCTCGGCAACCTTCGGAGGCGGAACGTGGGCGACGATGGCCTCGAATAGAGGGGTCAGGGATGGGGCGTCGGGCGTCAGAGGCGCCGACTCCTGGGAGCGCACCCACTCCCGGGCGGCCGACTCCTCGCCGAAGGCGACGCCGTGCCGGCTCGACGCGTACAGGAACGGCGCGTCGAGCTGGTCGCTGGAGGCATCCAGCTCGAGGAACAGCTCCAGGACCTCATCGTGCACCCGCAGCGGCTCGGCGTCCTGGCGGTCGATCTTGTTGATCACCACGATCGGCTTGAGACCCAGGCCGAGCGCCTTGCGGGTCACGAACCGCGTCTGCGGCATCGGTCCCTCGGCGGCATCCACCAGGATCAGCACCCCGTCCACCATGCGCAGGATCCGCTCGACCTCGCCGCCGAAGTCCGCATGCCCCGGCGTGTCCACGATGTTGATCTTCACGTCGCCCCAGCGGACCGACGTGTTCTTGGCCAGGATGGTAATGCCCCGCTCCCGCTCCAGCGGGTTGGAGTCCATCACGCGCTCGACCACGTGCTGCCCGGCCCGGAACACGCCTGCCTGACGCAGCATCTGGTCGACCAAGGTGGTCTTGCCGTGGTCGACGTGCGCTATGATGGCGATGTTGCGAATAGTGGACACAGAGGGCACGGAGGGCACAGAGGGCACAGGCAGAGGGTGATCGGCGTGGGGCAACGTAGTGAGGGCTGGGGGGAAAGACAAGGGGATGGAGGATTGAGAGGCGGCGGCGGTGATGTGGTGTGCGTGGAAGCCCCCTAAATAGCCTCTGTCGCCACCATCGCCTCTGTCACCGCTATCCCCTCATTCGCCTCCTCGCCCGCATATCTCCTCTCTCTCCAACTGCACCGTCACATGCTGTATCCCGAACCCGCGCACCACATCGGTGATCCGCTCCAGCACCTCCTGGTGGCGGGCGGGGTCGGGCACGCACGCGTGGCCGCTCATCGCCACTATCCCGCTCGAGACGGTCCACACGTGAAGGTCGTGCACCCCGCTCACCGCCGGCACGGACGTGATCGCGGCTTCCAGCCGCGCCACGTCCACGTGGCGCGGGGAGCTTTCGAGCAGCACGTCTACGGACTGCGAGACCAGGCGCCAGGCGCCGACGAGCAGCAGGCCCGCCAGCGCCAGCGAGATGGCGGGATCCACCACATGCCAGCCGCTGAGCATGATGATCACCCCCGCCAGCACGGCGCCGACCGATCCGGCCGTGTCGGACAGCACGTGCAGGTACGCGCCGCGCACGTTGAGCGACTCGCCCTGGGCGCGGTGCAGCAGCCAGGCCGCCGCGAGGTTGGCCGCCAGGCCGACGGCCGCGACTCCCGTCATCAGCTCGGCGCGCACGGTGGCCGGCGAGCGCAGCCGTTCCAGCGCCTCGAGCACGATGCCGCCCGTGACGACCAGCAGCAGCGCCCCGTTCACCAGGGCCGCCAGAATCTCCACGCGCACCCAGCCGAAGGTGCGCTCCGCGGTAGGCGGCCGGCGGGCGATCCACGCGGCGGCCAGCGACAGGGCCAGCGCTCCGGCGTCGGTCAGCATGTGCGCCGCGTCGGCCAGCAGGGCAAGGGAGCGTGCCACCAGGCCGCCCACCGCTTCGACCGCGCAGACCAGGAGCGTTATCCCGAACGCCCACGCCAGCGCGCCGAGCGAGCGCGGCCTCGCAGGCTGGTGCAGGCAGTGGTAGTTTGCGGGACTCATGGCTGATTCCGGCTCGGTTCTCCTGCGACTTGGCGCGGTCGTGGTGCTGGTGGCAGCCAACGCGTTCTTCGTCGCCGCCGAGTTCGCACTGGTCGGATCGCGCCGCACCCGTATCGAGGCGATGATACGCCGGGGGGACGCGAAAGCCAAGCTCGCCCGAAGGGCGATCCAGCACCTCGACCGCTACATCTCGGCCACGCAGCTGGGAATTACGCTGGCCAGCCTGGGATTGGGCTGGATCGGCGAGCCCGCGGTGGCGCGCACCATCGAAGGCGCCTTCGCGGGCTTGCCGGAACCGTGGAACGTCGTGGCAGCGCACTCAGTGGCGTCCACGGTCGCCTTCGCCTTCATAACGTTCCTGCACATCGTCCTCGGCGAGCTTACGCCCAAGGCGCTGGCCCTGCTCTACCCCGAGCTCACCAGCCGCTGGGTGGCCGGCCCGTTGATCCTGTTCACCTACGCGACCAACCCGTTCATCTGGGCGCTCAACGGCACCGCGAACGCGACGCTGCGGCTGCTCCGGCTGCGGCCGCCCGGAGAGCATGAGCGGGTACACTCGCCCGAGGAAATCATGATGCTGGTCGAGCAGAGCCAGAAGGCGGGCACGCTCGCCAAGCAGGACGCGCGGCTGCTGGCGGGCGTGTTCGAGTTCTCGGAGAAGAACGCG
>DATMBH010000067.1:0-3191 GCA_035559335.1 Gemmatimonadales bacterium | reverse complement strand
CCCTGCTCTTCGACTCCCCTAGGTCGCGCAGCACCCGCGCCGTGATCCCGACGCTGGTAGCGCACAGCGTGGCCCCGATGAACGCGTGCACGTACTCGGAGGCATCCGGAAGCAGCCAGATGCCGACCAGCCACCCGAGCCCGAACGGCGCCACCACCCCCAGCACCGCGACCGCCAGCGAAGTCCACCCTACCTGCAGCATCTGCCCCACCGTGGACTCGAGGCCGACCTCGAACAGCAGGATCAGCACACCCAGGCGCGCCAGCAGGTCGATGCCCGCGTCGCTGCCTATCGCAGCGAACCCGTCGAAGCCCAGCAGGGTCGCGTTACCGAGCAGGACCCCGGCGATCAGTTCTCCCAGCACGGCCGGCTGGCCGAAGCGGACCGCGACGTCGCCGCCGAGCTTTGCTGCAACCAGGACGATCGCAAGGTGCAGCGCCACCTCGGCGATCGGATCAGCGCCCGCGCCGATCAGCACCAGGGGCGCTACCATGAGGAAATACCGGAAGTTGCGTGGCATGACCGCCACGATAGCCGATTCGCGCGCTCGGCGGAACCCGACGGGGCTTGACACGTGGTCGCTCCATCGTATATTGACGATCACCAATTCATACGGGCGCCCGGCGGCAGCATGGTGCCGCTGGCCGGGAGCGCCCCAACCACCCGCCCGGAGGTTCGTAATGGACTGCTGCGACATCCTCGGCTGCTGCGGCTGAGGCGGAGGCCACATGACCGCACCCGACGTGCGCACCACGGTGCGCAGCAAGTACGCCCAGGTCGCTTCGGCCGGCACCTCGTGCGGGTGCGGTCCCGCGGCCCGGGCCGCGGAGATAGCGACCGAGATCGGCTACAGCGCCGAAGAACTGCGCTCCGTGCCGGAGGGCAGCAACCTGGGATTGGGCTGTGGCGCGCCGCTGCGGCACGCCGCACTGGCGCCGGGGGAAGTGGTGCTGGATCTGGGGAGCGGCGCCGGCATGGATGCTTTCCTCGCGGTGAGGGAGGTCGGACCGGAGGGTCGCGTCATTGGCGTGGACATGACCCCGGACATGATCGAGAAGGCCCGCGCCAACGCCGTCCAGGCCGGCGCGCCTAACGTCGAATTCCGGCTGGGCGAGATCGAACACCTCCCGGTGGCGGACTCGTCCGTGGACGTCGTGATCTCGAACTGCGTCGTGAACCTCTCGCCCGACAAGCCGCAGGTCTTCAGGGAGGCATACCGTGCCCTGAGGAGTGGCGGCCGCCTGGTGATCAGTGACATAGTCGTAACGGGTGAGCTGCCCGACGAGAGCCGAGCCTCGGTCGAGGCCTACGTCGGCTGCGTCGCAGGCGCGCTGAAGAAGGAAGAGTACCTCGACGCCATCCGGCTCGCCGGGTTCGAGGCCGTCGAGGTGGTCGAGGAACGCTCCTACGGGACTTCCGAGGTGTTCGGTGGCGAGGAATGGCTGCGTCAGGCGGCGGGCGCCATCGCGTCCATCAAGGTCCGCGCAGTGAAGCCTCGCGGATGAGCCCGCCGCGCACGGTGCTGTTTCTCTGCGTCGCCAACTCGGCCCGCTCCCAGCTGGCCGAGGGCATCGCGCGATCCGTCGCGCCGCCGGGCGTGCGCGTGTTCTCCGCCGGCTCGGTGCCAAGCACCATAAATCCGCTGGCCGTACGTGCACTCGCCGAAATCGGCATCGATGCCAGGGGGCAGCGATCCAAGGGCATAACGGAAGTCCCGATCGCCGAGGTCGACCTGGTGGTGACGTTGTGCGCCGAGGAGGTCTGCCCGGTCTTCCCCGGTAAGGTCCAGCGGCTGCACTGGCCGCTGCCCGATCCCGCGGCTGTGAGCGGCGGTGAAGCCGAGCAGATGGAAGCGTTCCGGCGAGTGCGCGAGGAGCTGAGAGCCAGGATAGCGGGCCTGTTCGGTTGAGGAATTAGGGAGCGGGGCAGGACCGGGGACGAATGATCGGCTCCCTGCTCCCCGCACCCCGCTCCCTATCTTATCTTGTCCCATGCCCATCCCGCCGCTTTACGGCCACGATCAACTGAAGCTGCGCCTTTCTACGGCCATCGCCGCGGGGCGGCTGCCGCCGGCCATGCTGCTCTCGGGCCCACCGGGTGTGGGCAAGCAGCGCCTGGCGCTGTGGATTGCGCAGGCGTTGCTGTGCGAGCAGCAGCCCGGCAGTCCCTGCGACTCGTGCCCCGCCTGCAGGATGGTGCTCGGCCTCTCTCACCCGGACGTGCACTGGTTCTTCCCGATCCCGCGGCCCCGGGGCGATGAGGCAAAGCAGGTCGAGGAGGCCGAGGAGCTGCTGGCGCAGGCGATCGCCTCGCGCCGCGAGCAGCCGCTGTATCCGCGTCCTGACGGGATGGCCGGACTGTTTCTTCCCCTGGTTAGGGCGCTGCACCGCCGGGCGCGGCTGCGGCCCGCGGTGGCGCGCGCGAAGGTGTTCATTGTCGGCGAGTGCGAACGCCTGGTGCCTCAGGCCTCGAGTCCTGAGGCGGCCAACGCGATGCTGAAGGTGCTGGAGGAACCTCCCGCCGACACCTGGTTCCTGCTCACGAGCGCCGAGCCCACGGCGTTGCTGCCGACGATCCGCTCGCGGCTGGTCCCGATGCGGGTGGGCCGGCTGGCCGCCGATGTGGTCGAGCGCTTCCTCACCACTGTTCCGGAGCCGCCACTGCCGGCGGCGGTGGCTCGCAGCCGGGCCGCGCGCTGCGGCGGCTCGATCGGCGAGGCACTGGCCCTGGAAGATGAAGACCAGGGCACGCGGGCGGCCGCGCGGGAGCTGCTCGAGGCCGCGCACCGGGGTCCCGCCGCGCGCTACCGTTATGCGCTGGGGATCAAGCCCTACCAAGCGCGCGGCGATTTCAGCGCGATGCTCTCCGCCGCGGCGGAGCTGCTGCGCGACGACCTCGAGCTGCGCCTGCGCTCCGGATCGGCGTCAGACGAACCCGCCGCGCGGCTGGTGGAGCGCATCCGCAGCATCGAGGAGGCCCGCCGGCTCGCGCAGGGCAACGTGAATCCGCAGCTCATCATCGCCGATCTGCTCGTCCGCCTGGGCGCCGGCTGATCCCATGGCCCGTCGCAAGCTCAGTCACGTGGATGCCGGGGGCCGCGCCCGCATGGTGGACGTAGGCGCCAAGCGCGTCACCCGGCGCAGCGCCGAGGCGGTGGGCTGGATCCGGATGAGCCGGCGCGCCTATCGGCT
>DATMBH010000066.1:0-11371 GCA_035559335.1 Gemmatimonadales bacterium | reverse complement strand
CACCGCCGCGCCCCGATCGGCCGCCGGTCCCCGCACCGCCGACATGGCAGGAAGCTCAGCGGCCGACACCGACATTCCGAATAGGCTGACCGGCAAGGTGTACAGCAGCTGCGCGTTGGCAAGGCCGGCCTGGGCGCCCGTTCCCAGCAGGCTCGCGATCATCCCGTCCACATAGGCCGAGACCTGGTTCGCGCCACGGCCGAGGACGGCGGGCCCGAAGTTCCGCACCACGGTGCCCGCGCCCGCAACGCCACGACCTAACGATGGTATCAGGGATCGGCCCAGTCCCGGAACGGCCGGCAGCTGCACCACCAGCTGCAGCAATCCGCCCGCGGCGGCGCCCCAGGCCACCCAGACGGCAATCCCTTCCGGGCCGCGACCAACGCCTGCCAGCAGCGCTGACGCGATTATCGCAGCGTTCCACGCCACCGGCGCCGCGTATGACAGGAAGAAGCGCCCATGGCTGTTCAGGATGCCAAGGCACCATGCGCTCATCACCAGTAGCCCGGTGCCGGGGAACATGATGCGGACCAGCATGATGGTGAGCTCGCGCTTAGCTCCCTCGAACCCCGGCATCAGCAGTGCGACGATGGCGGGACTCAGCGCGACTCCTGCGGCAACGAGCAGCGCCATCGCGGCGGCGAGCAGCGTGCCCACCGCTCCGGCTACGCGGTCGGCCTCTTGCCTGCGGCCTTCGGCCACCAGCTTAGCGTACACCGGAATGAACGACGCGGAGAGCACGCCTTCGCCGAACAGATTCTGGAGCAGATTGGGGATTCGGAACGAGGCTGCTAGCGCGTCGGCCGCGTCGCCCAGCCCGAGGTAGTGCGCGAGAACCCGCTGGCGAACCAGGCCGGCAAGCCGGCTCAGGAAGATACCGGACGCTACTAGCGCCGCAGCCGGGCCGTCGCGCCCGGCCACCCTAAGAACGCGGCGGCGGCAGCCGCTCGGCGGCGGCCTGTCTCACCGCCGGATCCTCCAGCAGGCGCTGAATGAACTGGTGCTCTTCCTGCATGTCGGCGAGCTGGCGGCTCAGAGCCTCCAGCTCGGATTCCAGGACCGAGACCTTCTGAGTCAGTTCGCGCAGATCGGCTGCTGGCTCCGAGCCACCCCCGCCGAAGCCCGCGCGCCGCTCGATGAACGCCCGAACGACGGGCGAATCGAGCACCACCGCGGCGAGCGGGATGAGCAGCGCGACCAGGATGACGGCCCAGACCACGCGCGAAACCTAGACCCGCACCCGTGGACCATCAAGGAGAAGCGCGGCCTGCCGCTCGGCGGCGCCCTTCACCAGTTCAAGGGCTTCGTAACCAAATCGCCCAGCAAACGACGCCCAGCACAGCACCCGCTCCTGCGGCTGGCCTCCCGGAAACAGCGCCTGCCGGGTCCTGGTGATCTGCTGCAGTGCCTGGTCGCCCTGCCGCTTCAGGGCCGCCACCAGCTTCTTCTCGATCTCCTGGCTGCCCACGAGGGCGCTGTTGCGCGCGGTTTCCACGGTGCGCTCGAGCGTGCGGTCGATCGCCGCAGCCTCCGCCTGCAGCGCGGCATAGCGCTCCACTACGGCGGCACGCAGCTGCTCCAGGGCCCGCAGCGCCGATTGGGGCAGAGCTTCGCGCGCCACGCGCGAGGTCAGCTCGCCCTCCGGGCGCGCGAAATCGCCAGGCTCGAGTCCGTAGCGGGCAAGCACCTTGTCCACGCGGGCGTCCACGATGAACCCGGACAGGCGTGGCAGCCGGGCCGGGCGTGGCACTTCCAGTGCCTCGAACACCGGATCCGACTGCCTCAGATAGGCCAGTTCTCCCGGCCCGCCGACGTAGCCGACGGTCGGGAACACCGCCGCCTCCACCACCGGACGCAGCAGCACATTAGCGGAGAGGCGCTGGGGTTCCGACTCCAGCAGCGCCTCGATGTCGGACAGCGTGAACCGCTCGCCACCGCGCCGGGTCACGAAGTGGTCAGCCTCGATACGAAGCCGGTCGCGACCGAGCCGGCCCTCGACCAGGAGCAGGCTGAGCCCGTCCCCGACCTCGACCGGCACGGGAAGCCCAGCGGCCTCCAGCTCGCGCGAGCGGGCTACGAGTCCTTGCTCGATGGCCGCGGCGCGGCGCGCGGCACCGAGCAGCACCCTGCTTGCCGCGCGCTTCAGGCCCCCGTCCCAGCCGCGCGCGACCACCACGCCCAGCGGGCCGAGCAGCGCCGCGAGCGCAAGGGCGTGCGCCTCCGCAAGGCTCCGCTCGGGACGGTACGCCTCGCGCAACCACGCCAACGTCTCATCCCGCGCCTCGGAGGCCGGGAGAGCCGCAGCCAGCGACTCCAGTGCGGTCTCCACCTCGGGACCCAGCAACTCACGATAGGCGGGCAGCAGCGGCGCATGGGCCTCGCGCTCCCTCAGCCTGATTGTCACGGGTGCGCCTTCGACCGAAGTCACCGCGCAGTGGTCTATCTCGGCGAAGTCGTGGTCGTCCCCGGCAACCCAGTGCACCGGCACGACCGGCAGGCCCCAGCGCTCGCCTAACGCGCGCGCCACGGTTGCGGCAGTCAGTGCCTTGTAGATGGTGTACGCTGGACCGGTGAACAGTCCTGCCTGCTGCCCGGTGGTCACGGCCAGGGCGCGGCCCTCGACCAGCGCGCGAACGCCCGCTTCCGCGGCCCCGGTGCCGATCAACGCGGAGGCTGCGGCACTGTCGACGGCGCGACCCGACTGCGCCGGCCGCAGCGCGTCAGGCGCGGGCGCCGCTCCGGGCGCGGGAGCGGAAGGAACGAAGCGCAGCGTCATGAGCGCCTGGCCAGGAGGATGCAGCGCGGCGAGGTGGGCTCCTGCGGCGCACCCGAGTAGTCGCCGTACGCGGCGTGCGCTGCAAGTCCCGACCCCATCAGCATCGCAGCCAATTCTCGGCAATCGAACAGCCGGACTCGTTCCTGGAAGCTCTCACCGCTGTCCATCGTTATGGTCTTCTCCACCCAGCGTCCGTCGGCCGAGATTCGGCGCTCCTGCACGATGGTGCGATCGCCGATCGCACGCCGGTCGCGAGCGACCAGATGGGCTCTTACCCAGGTCGCGTTGAGGTAGTCGAGCACAAACCAGCCGCCAGGCACCAGCACCCGCGCGACTTCGTCGAGCACGGCGCGATGCTCCGCGTCTGCATCGAAGTATCCGAAGCTGGTGAACAGGTTCACCACTGCGGCGAAGCTTGCGGTCCGCAATCCCAGCAGGCGCATGTCCCCTCGCACCAACGCGTGCTGACCGCGCGAGCGCGCCCTGCGCAGCAGCGCAGCGGAAAGGTCGAGCCCCACCACCCGCGCCCCGCGCCTGGCCAGCGCGGCGGCATGCCGCCCTGCCCCGCAGGCGAGGTCCAGCACCAGGTCTCCCGCCCCGCCAATCCCGTGGCGCGCCAGCAACGCAACCAACTGTTCGGCCTCCGCTTCGTCGCGGTGCCGGTACAGCTCGAGGTAGTCCTCGCCGAACCAGCGTTCGTACCACGGGTTCACACCGCCTCGCCCGGTATGTTTTGCGCGCGGAAGGTCAGCACTACGGTCTCGGGATCGCGCCAGGCGTCTTCAGGCAGACCTGCCTTGCGACAGGCCATGGATAGCAGGGTCTCGCGCCCCCAGCCATACTGGGTCGCGACCTGTGGCAGCAGAACAGCCTGCCGGGCGCCACGCCGGACGACGATCCCGTCGCGGCCTGGCACCACCAGATCAGCAGCGCTGCGGGCAGGCGCCGAGAGCACCGAAACGTGAACGTCGAGGTCATCCAGCTCGTCAGGCAGCAGCGGGGGAAACCGTGGATCGTCGCGCGCCGCGGCCACAGCCATGCTGCCCACCAGCTCGCCCAGTGGCAACTGCGGCTCCACTTGCCCCACACACCCACGCAGCTCGCCGCGGCGACTCAAGGTGACGAAGGCCCCGTAGCCGGACTCGTAGGCCGGTACCTGCGGCGGCGCCGGTGGGGGGGTGCCGCGAACACACGCCACGACGGCGGCGCGCGCGTGGGCCAACAGCGCCGCCGCCGTCTCGGCACGTACCAAGATCGTCAGGCGTACAGCCCGCGCAGCTTGTGCACCAGGGCCACCCGATCGATGGCCAGGATGTAAGCCGCGATCCGCAGGTTCACTTTGTACTTCTGCGACGTCTCGAGCACCTTGTTGAAGCTATCCACCATGATGTGCTCGAGCCGCGAGTTGACGGTGGCCTCGTCCCAAAAGTAGCCTCCTCGGTCCTGCACCCACTCGAAGTAGCTCACGGTCACCCCTCCGGCGTTGGCGAGGATGTCCGGCACCACGAAGACGCCATTGCGGTCCAAAATGGCGTCGGCGCCTGCGGTGGTGGGCCCGTTCGCGCCCTCAATGATGACCTTCGCCTTGATGCGCTCGGCGTTCTGCGCGGTGATGACGTTCTCCAGGGCCGCCGGCAGCAATACGTCGCACTCCAGCTCCAGCAAGTCGTCATTCGTTATCGGCTCGGCCTTCGGGTAGCCCTGCAGGTAGCGGTGCGTGGATCGCCAGGCGAGCACGTCGGCCACGTCCAGGCCCTTGCGGTTGAGTATGCCGCCCTTGACGTCGCTGACCGCGATGATCTTCGCGCCCTCCCGCTGCAGCAGCTCCGCCGACACCGAGCCCACGTTGCCGAACCCTTGCACCGCGACCGTGGCACCCTTGAGCGGCCTGCCTAGGTGTAACAGCGCCTGGCGCGTCACGATCATGCAGCCGCGGCCGGTCGCCTCGCGCCGACCCAGCGAGCCTCCCATCTCTATGGGCTTGCCCGTCACCACCGCGGTAACCGTGTGACGCTTGTGCATTGAGTAGGTGTCCATCACCCATGCCATCACCCGCTCATTGGTGTTCACGTCCGGCGCCGGTACGTCCGAGTCAGGGCCAAGCGTCTCGATAATGCCGGCCGTGTAGCGACGGGTAAGACGCTCCAGCTCGCCTACCGACATGCTGAGCGGGTCGCAGACAACGCCGCCCTTCGCGCCGCCGAAGGGGATATTCACCACGGCGCACTTCCATGCCATCCACGCCGCCAGCGCCTTGACCTCGTCGAGCGTCACGTTGAGATCGAACCGGATGCCGCCCTTGCCGGGACCGCGCGAGGTGTTGTACAGAACGCGATAGCCCGTGAACACCTCGATCTCGCCGCTGTCCATCATCACCGGGATCGAGACGATGATCTGCCGCTCCGGGTTGCGGAGCACCTTGTAGAGGCCCTTGTCTATCTGGAGTACGTTGGCGGCCTCGTCAAAGCGCTCCATCATCGCTTCGAACGGGTTCTCGCCACCCATGAATGCCGGCTTCTCGGGCCGGATTAGTTTGCTGATGTCTGTCATTGTTCTCTCGCGAACGGCGCGGCCGCCGTTCTTCGGTTCGGTGCGCGCGCCGCCGTCGCGACGCGCTCCAGCAGCTGTTCCCACAACGGTTCGCCGGACAGCAGGCGCATTCGCTGCAGCGCCACCAGCAGTTGCGGCGAAGAAGGCCCCGAGGGCCATAACGGCCGCAGCTTCGCCGCGTCCTTGGCCGTCGTCACCACCAGTCCGTCCCGCGGCACGGCCGCCACGAGGTCGCGCACATCGGAGACCGTGTAACGGTGGTGATCACCATACACCGCCTCGCGTACCGACGCCCCAGCGGCCACCAGTTGCGCCACGAAGGCGTCCGGATAGCCGACGCCGCACACCGCCAGTACCCTCCGACCGCGAAGCTCTGACACCGGGACTGCCTGTCCCGCCGCCGCTTCCAGGTCGCCCAGCTCTAGCTTGGCCACCACAGCTGCCGACAGCCGGGTCAGGCTCGCCAGCTTCCTGGCCAGATTGGCCGCGTGCTCGTGGCGCGCCACCTTCACCGTGACCGCCACCAAATCGGCGCGGCGCAGCGCCCCCTTGCCTTCCCGCCACGGACCTGACGGCAAAGGCCAGCGCACACTTCGCCAGGTCTCGGCCGCTACCACAGCGACCATTGCCTCCGGGACCACGCGCCGGTGCTGTAACGCATCATCCAGGACCAGAGCCTCGCAGCCCTGCTCAAGGGCCGCGCGCGAGCCGGCTCCCCGGTCCGGGTTCTGTATTACGACGCAGCCAGGGGCCAGCAGCTCGTGCACTGCCGCCTCGTCTCCGCCGTAGCCGCGCAACAGCACCGCGACCTTCACCCCGCGCTCGAGGAGCCCCGAGGCGAACGCCGCGGCGAGCGGCGTCTTGCCCGTCCCGCCGACAGCCAGGTTGCCGAAACCGATCGCTGGCAGCGGCAGCCTCCCGCTCGGCAACAGCCTGGCATCGTATGCTGCGTTGCGCAGCGCCGTGCCGACCCGGTAAAGCGCCGCTGCCGGCAGCAACAGCGCCCGGAGCAGCGACGAGACCGGCTCGTCCCGATACCAGATCCGGTGGGCCAGGGTTCCGAGCGTCATCGCGAACCGAGCAACGAACTCGCCAGCTGCGCCGCCCTGCGGGCCGCGCCCGGAGGCCCCAGCAGCCGCCTTACTTCTTCTATCGCCTCTAGCTGGCCCCGGCGCGCGGGCGAGTCCGGCGCCAGCAGCGGCAGAACCGATTCCGCCAGCGCATCCGGCCGCGCCGCGCCCTGCAGCAGTTCCGGCGCAACCTCTCGACCCGCAATCAAGTTCACCAGGCCCACCCACCTGGTGCGCACCAGGGCCCGCGCAATGGCGAAGCTGAGCGGGTGCAGCCGGTAGGCGATCACCTGCGGAACGCCATGCAGCGCCGCCTCCAGCGTAGTGGTGCCCGACTTGCAGATCGCCGCGTCGCAGGCGGCGAAGCACTCGGCGGCGCGCCCTTCGACCAGCCGCACCTGCTCGGCGCCCGGGTAGCGGCCAGCCGCGACCGCCGCCACCACCACCTGGACTTCGGGCCGCTGCCGCCGCACCAGCGCCGCCGCCTCGCGGAACGGCGGCCACAGGCGCCGGATCTCCTGAGCGCGGCTGCCAGGAAACAACCCCAGCACCGGCCTGTCGTGGTCCATGCCTAACGCACGCCTGGCGACCCCGCGGTCCGCCGCCGGTCGCACCGAGTCCACCAGCGGATTGCCAACGTACGTCGCGGCCACCCCCCGGGCGCGGAAGAACTCCTCCTCGAACGGCAGAATCACGGCCAGGTGCGCCACGTCGCGCCGCAGTCGCCTGACCCGGCTCTCGTGCCAGGCCCATGCCGTGGGCGCGATGTAGTACAGCACCGGCAAACCTGCCGCACGGGCCGCGGCCGCCACCCTGAGGTGGAAACCCGGGTAGTCCACCAGGATCACCAGCTTGACGTCCCCGGCCGCGAAGCGCCGCTTCATGGCCTGCAGCAACCGGTAGTGGGCCGGCACCTTCGCTACCGACTCCACCAGCCCGATTACCGTCAGCTGCTCCATCCGCTCCATCAGCTTCACGCCGGCCGCCTCCAGCGCGGGCCCGCCGAAGCCCTCGAACCGGAGGCCCGGATCGACTCGGGCGAGTTCAGTTACCAGCGCGGCGGCATGCAAGTCGCCGGACGGCTCGCCCGCCGAGACGAAGATCGTCACGCCGCCAGTGCGCCGTCTCTGGCGAGCCGCGCCGCTTCCATGACGCGATGAGCGATCCGCACCGCTTCGAGCCCGGCCCTTCCGCCGACGCCACCATCTGACCGCCGCCTGATGGCCGATACGAAGGCCTCGTGCACCGCCGGGAGCAGACCGCCGCCGGCACCGGCCAGCAGGTCAGCATCGTGAGCGCCCGCCGAATCGTATGCCCGCCACCGCCTGACGGCGCGCCTGGCGCCGCGCGCCGCAACTAGCTCGACCACCTGGCCGGTCGAAAACGTCAGCCGCGTTCGCACCCGGTCCGGCCTCGTGGACTCCCGGGCCCGGACCTCCTCGACTCTTCCCCCCGACAGCGCGCAGGCCAAGTCTATGTCGTGCACCAGCAGGTCGAGCGCCGCACTCACGTCCGCAGCCCCGAGTCGCGGCGACAACCGGACGGCGGCGAACCGGCGGGCGGCGCGGCACCGCGCCGCGAGGGCCCGGAACTGGGGGTTGAACCGCTCACAGTGCCCCACGTGCAGCACCGCGCGCGCCCATGCAGCAGCGGCCACCAGCGCCTCGGCCTCGCCCACCGAGGCCGCCAGCGGCTTCTCGACCAGGACGTGCACTCCGCGGTCCAGCGCCGCCAGCGCCAGCCTGCCGTGCGCGGTGGCTGGAGCCGCGATGATCGCCGCGTCGCACCGATCCAGCAGCGCCTCCAGCGACTCGAAGGCGCGGGTGCCAAGCTCGCCCGCGACGTGCCGGGCGCGGCAATCGTCCGCATCGACCACGCCGGCGAGCACCGCATCGCCCCGCGCTGCCACCAGCCTGGCGTGATGGAACCCCAGGCGCCCCACGCCGACCACGCCGACGCGGAGCCGCCCGATCACACTAGCACCCCTCGCTCGCTGTCCTCGATGAAGCGCACGAACCGCTCCACCTCCGGCGACTGCGGCAGCTCTTCGCGCCAGCGCTCCAGCGCCTGGCCGATGTTGAGCCCGGAGCGGAAGAACAGCCGATATGCTTTCTTGAGAGATTCGAGCGTGTCGGGCGGGAATCCGTTGCGCTGTAGGCCGATCGAGTTGAGTCCGTACAGTCGCGCCGGGTTGCCGTCCACCTTCACATACGGCGGGACGTCCTTATTGAGCTTGCACAGGCCGCCGACGAAGGCGTGGGCGCCGATGTGCACGAACTGGTGCACCCCGCTCATTCCCCCGATGATGGCCCGCTCATCTATGTGCACGTGGCCCGCCAGCCCGACGCCGTTGGAGAGGATCACCCCGTCGCCGATGTGGCAATCATGACCGACGTGCACCGTCGTCATGACCAGGCAGTTCCTGCCGATCGTGGTGCTCCACGACTGCGCCGTACCGCGATTGATCGTGGCGTACTCGCGCACCACGGTGCCGTCGCCTATCGAGACCGTGGTTTCCTCGCCCGCCCATTTGAGGTCCTGCGGATCGCCGCCGATAATCGAGCCGATGCCGACGCGTACGTTGTCGCCCAGGGTGACGTTGCGCTCCAGCACCGAGCGCGGGTCCAGTCGGCAGCCCCGCCCGACCTTTACCCCGGGACCGATGATCACTCCCGCGCCCACCACGGTGCCGTCCCCGATCTCCGCACCGGGATCCACGATTGCCGTCGGGTGGACGCTAGCGCTCACTTGTCTACGATGGCCGCCATCATCTCGGCCTCACAGCACACGTTGCCCTCGACCAGAGCCCGGCCACGCATGCGGCACGTGCGCCCTCCGAACTTCAGCATTTCCAGCTCGAGCCGGAGCTGGTCGCCGGGAACCACCGGCCGCCGAAACTTCACGCTGTCGAGCGACATGAAGTAGACCACCTTCTTGTGGTGATCCTCAACCGGGATCGCCGACATTAGCAGCATGCCGCCGCACTGCGCCATCGCCTCGATGACCAACACGCCCGGCATCACGGGGTGCCCCGGGAAGTGCCCCTGGAAGAACGGCTCGTTGATGGTCACGTTCTTGATGCCCACGATCCTGCGGCTGCCCGGGTCGGCCTCGATGATCCGGTCCACCAGCAGGAATGGGTAACGGTGCGGAATCACGTCGACGATCTGGCGCACATCCATTACCGGCGCGCCGCTGCGCGCGGCCCGCTGCTGAATGGCACGGCCCAGCGCCACGTTTCCCTTGTGACTGGGCCGGGTCGAGACCACATGGGCCCGGACCCGCGCTCCGACCAGCGCGAGGTCTCCCAGCACGTCCGCGGTCTTATGCCTGACGAACTCGTCGCTCCAGCGCAGCGAGCCCGAGATCAATCCTTTCTCGTCCAGCACTATCGCGTTCTCGACCGTCCCGCCGCTGATCAGTCCCTTTGCCTTTAGGGCCTCGACCTCGCGCACGAACCCGAAGGTGCGCGCCGGAGCCAGCTCGGCGGCAAAGTTCTCCGTGGTGATCTCGAAACTGCCCCACTGGCGCCCGATCAGCGGGTGCGGGAACTCGATGGTCGTGGTCAGCCTCAGTCCAGGGTCGGGGCCTACCAGGTATGAGGAATCGCCCTCCGTCACGGTGAACGCATCGCGCACCACCAGCTCGGTCGCTTCACCCCCGTGCTCGACCGGCTCGGCCTGCTGCAGCGCCTCCAAGAAGGGCCGGAACGAGCCGTCCATAATCGGCGGCTCCGGGCCGCTGATCTCCACCACCAGGTCGTCGAGCCGCAAGGCCATGACCGCCGCCAGCAGGTGCTCGACCGTATGCACCTCGGCGCCATCGGCCGCGATCACGGTGCGCCGTTCGACCGCCGTGACGTTGGCGAGTTTCGCGGGAATGCAGGGTCGCGCCGCGAGGTCGACACGGCGGAACGAGACGCCATCGCCCGGCGCACCCGGCAGGAAAGTCACCCTGGTCGAGGCCCCGGTGTGCATCCCGACTCCCTCGAGGGAGCTCGCGCGCCGAACCGTGCGACGCGCCGCGTTAGCGCTTCTCGGTACCGTCACGCTCGACCAGTGCCTCCAGTTCGTGGACAATTCCGGCCAACCGATACATCGCATTGGTGGCCCGGAGCACTTCGCGCTGGGGCCGCGCCGGTGTGCCCCAGACGGTGGAGCCTGGTTCGATGTCCCCGATGACGCCTGACTGCGCCGCCACTCGCGCTCCCGCGCCGACGGTCAGGTGCCCTGCAAGGCCGACCTGACCCGCCAGTATCACGTCGTCCTCGATGCGGGTCGAACCGGCGATCCCCACCTGCGCCATCACTAGGCAGCGCGCGCCGATGCGCACGTTGTGCCCCACGTGCACCAGGTTGTCCAGCTTGGTGCCGTTCCCGATCACGGTGTCGTCTATGCTGCCGCGGTCCACGGTGGTGTTGGCGCCGATCTCCACATCGTCTCCGATCACGCACCGCCCCACGTGGGGAATACGGACGTGGCCCTCTGCCGCCCGTACGTAGCCGAACCCGTCCACCCCCAGCCGCACGCCGGCGTGGAGGATCGTCCTGTTGCCGACAACAGTGCGCGCATAACAGGTAACACCGTGGTGCAGCGTGCAGTCGTCGCCGATGGTGACATCCTCCCCGATGCAGCTGCCCGCGCCCACGACCACCCGGTCGCCGAGCCGCGCCCGGTCGCCGATCACCACGCCAGGTCCAAGAAACACGTCGGCGCCCAGCACGACTCCCCTGCCGATGCGCGCGGTCGGGTCTATCCCCCGCGGCCGCGGCGGCGGCGGATTGAGCGCCGCCACGACCCTGAGAAGCGCCTGGTGCGGGTCCGGGACCACAATCCGCACCGCCGGTCCCGGTCGCAGCTCGCGGTGCTCCTCGGTGCACAATACCACGCCCGCCCGCGAAGCGCGGAAGGCCGCCAGGTAGCGGCCCGAGGCAAGAAACGAAAGATCGGATGGCCCCGCGCGGTCCAGAGGGGCC
>DATMBH010000065.1:0-7583 GCA_035559335.1 Gemmatimonadales bacterium | reverse complement strand
CGCCGCGATGGGCTCCCAAATCGAACGCCTGACCGCCGACCTCATTGTCACCGAGGACGCTCTCGCCGAAAAGCGCGCCATCCTCCAGCACCGCCTGATCGAGATCGCCAAACGCGGCCCGCTGTTCACCGCACAGGTGCTACTCGCCGCCGAGTCCTTCGGCGACCTGCTGTCCCGCTACAAGTACCTCTACATGGTCAGCCGCCAGGACCGGCAGCTGGTCAGGGACGTGCAGGCCCTGCGCGACAGCGTGCGGGCTCAGCGCGACGGCCTGCTCAACCTGCGCAGCTCATTGGAGCGCCGGCGAGACGAGCGCGCCGAGGAAGCGGAGCGATTGCGCCGGCTGGAGCGCGGTGTCCTGCGGCTGCTGCGCGGCCAGCGGCCCGGCCGCGATGACCAGGGCGAGCAGCGCCCTCACACGTCCTTGAGGTGCCGCCCCACGCTCACCATCGAACCAAGGAGGCCTAACAGCCCGCCGGCGCAGATGCCGATCAGCGACTGGGTTCTGGTGAAGAAGGCGGCGGGGATGAGGTAGGAGTCGATCAGCGCCCAGGCGCCGTAGGACATCGCAAGGGCCAGGCAGCCGCCCAGTACGCCCTTGAGCAGGCCCTCGAGCAGGAACGGTAGGCGGATGAAGCCGTCGGTGGCGCCTACCAGCCTCATGATCGAGATCTCGCGGCTGCGCTGGAGGACCGCCATGCGGATCGTGGTGCCGATGATGATGACCGCGACCAGGGCGAAGGCCGCGCCGACCACGAAACCCACCGCGCCCGCTATGGCGCGCAGCCGGTCGAGCTTCTCGACCCAGTCCTGCCCGAAACGCACGTCCTCGACGAAGTTCATGGCGCGGAGCATGCCGGCCACCTGGGACGCGGCGTCGGCGGTGCGGAACTCGGGTCGCAGCCGTACCTCGATCGAGGCCGGCAGCGGATTGACCTCGAGGTCCTGGAAGATGTCCTGGAACTCGCGCAAGTCGCGCCGGGCGCGCTGCAGGGCCTCCGCCTCGGTTATGTGAGTCGCGCTCTCGACCTGCGGGATAGCCTCGATGTCGCTGAGGCCGAGCGTGACCGTTTCCAGCGGCGTGCCCTTGCGGATGTACGCCACCACCTCGACGCGCTCGGCCACGTCTCCGATGGCGCGCTGCAGGTTCACGGTAACCAGACCGAACAGCCCGAAGACGAACAGCGAGAACGCGATCGTGGTGGCCGACAGCGTGGACAGCAGCGGCGCGCGGCGGAACGCGAGAAACACTTCCCGCAGTATCAGTCTCACGTGGCCGCCGCCGCTGCCGCGTCCTCGGCCGAGTCGTAGACGACCTTGCCGTGCTGCAGCTCGATCAGGTGGACGCCCGGCATGGACCTGACCAGATCCAGGTCGTGAGTGGCCATCAGCACTGCGGTGCCCGAGGCGTTGATGTCGCGGAGCAACTGGAAGATCCCGCGCGTGGCGCGTTCATCGAGGTTTCCGGTGGGCTCATCGGCGAGCAGCACCACCGGATCGTTGACCAGGGCGCGCGCGATGGCGACGCGTTGCTGCTCGCCGCCTGACAGCTCGCGCGGATACTGATGGGCTTTCCCGGCCAGTCCCACTTGGGTCAGCACCCGCATCACCCGCGGGCCGATCTGCGAGCGCCGCGAGCCGGTGACCTCGAGCGCGAAGGCCACGTTCTCCTCGGCGGTGCGGTCCTCGAGCAGCCGGAAATCCTGGAAGATGATGCCGAGCCTGCGGCGCAGCATCGGGATGTCGCGGCCCGAGAGCCGCGAGGTGGAGAACCCGGAAACCCGCACCTCGCCGCTCGTGGGTCGCTCATCGAGGTATGTCAGCTTGAGCGCGGTGGATTTCCCGGCGCCGCTGTGCCCCGTGAGGAACGCGAACTCGCCCTTCTTGACGTGGAACGACACGTGCTGCAGGGCGTACCCGGTCTTGGGGTACTCCTTGGTCACGTCGGTGAATTTGATCACGAGATATTATACAGTGGGACAGTGGGACGGTGGGACAGTGGGACAGATCTGTCCCACCGTCCCACCGTCCCACCGTCCCACTGTCTCCTACGCTGCCTCCAGCCCGCGGGCCAAGTCCTCCATCAAATCCTCCACGTCCTCCAGGCCGACCGACACTCGCAGGAAGCCGTCGGGAATGCCCGCGGCGGCGCGCTGCTCGGCGGTCATGGAGGCATGCGATGTGAACCGCGGCTCGGAGATCAGGGTTTCCACTCCACCCAGGCTGGGCGCGTGAGTGATCAGCCTCAGCGCCTTGAGGAATCGCTCGGCGGCCCTGGCTCCGCCGGCCAGCTCCATGCCGATCATGCCACCGAAGCCGCGAAGCGTCTGGCGCGCCAGTTCGTGGTCCGGGTGCGAGGCGAGGCCGGGGTAGTGCACCCGGCGGACTTTGGGCTGCTGCTCCAGCCATTGCGCCAGCGCCAGCGCGGTCGTGTTCTGGCGCGCCACGCGCACGGCTAGCGTCTTCATGCCGCGCTCGATGAGCCACGCGCAGTGCGGGTCGAGCGCCTGGCCCCACACCCGCATCCGCTGGGTGATTTCCTCGATGATCGGCTCGGTGGAGGCCACTGCGCCGGCGATCACGTCCGAGTGGCCGTTGAGGTACTTGGTGACCGAGTGGATCACGATGTCGGCGCCGTGTTCCAGCGGATTGAAGTTCACGGGGGTCGCGAACGTCGAGTCCACGATCAGCGGTACTCCGCGCTCCCTGGTAAGCAGGCTCAGCCAGTCGAGGTCGAGCACCCGCATGGTCGGATTGGTAGGCGTTTCGACGAAGATGGCGCGGGTGTTCTTCCGGAACCTGGCGCGCCAGTTGCGGCGGTTAGAGGGGTCCACGAACGACACCTCGATGCCAAGACGGGCGAAATCCTCCGTGAACAACCTGCGGGTGCCGCCGTAGATCCACTCGCTCGCCAGCAGGTGGTCGCCGGGTCTCAGCACCGCAATGTGGGCCAGGGCCGTCGCTCCCATGCCACTGGCCACGAAGATCGCGGCCTCGGCGCCCTCGAGCTTCGCCAGCCGTTCGGCCAGGCGGAGCTGGTTAGGGTTGTTGCCGTAGCGGGTGTAGAGCACGTCATCCTGCGGGCCGTAGGGGGCCACGAACGTGCTGGACTGGTAGATGGGGGCGGAGACCGGCGTGGTGGCGATGTGGTCCCTGACCTCGCCGTGAATCGCGACGGTCGAGGGGCCGAGGCGGCGCTTTGGCATCGTCAGGCGGCGGTGAGGGGTCGGTACAGTCCTGCGTCGTGCAGCACTAGTCGTCGGCCCGCGAGGGAGGCGAGGACCGTGCGCGTCACGTCCACGGACCAGTGAAGGTCCACCGCAAGGTCTTCGGGCGCCGCCTGGCCGCGTCCCACCAGGCTCGAGAATGCCGCCCGTGCCTCTTCGTCCACGCTGCCCACCAGGCGCAGTCCGGTGGACGTTTCCGCCACCATCGCCAGCTCCCGCTTGCGGAGCACTTCCTCGACCACCTCCTCCACCATGTGATCATGGAGGCCGCGGATCAGGAAGAACGCGTCGGTGGGGATGGCCTTGGACAGCGAGGCCTGGACCAGCTGCGCCACGATCTCGTCGGCGCAGGAGAAGTCGATCATGCGAACGGCGCTGAAATCCAGCACCACCACTGTGCGGCCGGACAACCGGGCCAGTTCCGATTCGATGGAGCTGCGGACGGCGCGGCCCGTGTGTCGGGTGACCAGGTCCCCCATCGGCGCGGCGCCGACTCGCGAGAGCACGTCGCGGACGTCTATCTGCGTGATCATCGCTGGTCCAGGGCCTCCGCCGCAGGGATGATCATCAGCACCTGGGCGCCGGGAAACGGCGCGAGCTGTTCGACGTTGGTCTGGTCCTCGTCCCAATCCGGCACGATGGCGATCCGCGCCGTTCCGCTGCGGATGCTGATTTTGCCGTTCCAGCGCTGTACGTAGCGCCTGATGCCAGCCAGTCCCTGGCCGCGTCCCGGGTCGCGGAATCGTGACACGTTCCTGAGCAGAGCCGCTTCCAGGGCCGCCAGGTCGCCCCACCGCTCGCCGTACTGGCGCGCCTGGGAAGTTTCGAGCGTGTGCCGGAACCCGACGCCCGCGTCAGCCACCGCGATCACCGCCACCCGTCTGCCAAGACGCTTCTTGTAAGCGTAGGTGTGGACCGCGACCCAGCCGCCCGTGCCGGCGTGCTCCACAATATTCTGACACGCCTCGGAAAGCGCCATACCGAAACCCATGGTGGCGCGCGCGTCCAGGCCCAGCTCATGCTGGAGGATCTCGGCCGAGCGTTCCTGGATGCGGTGCACCACGTCGTGTACGTCTTCGGCAACGCGCACCGGTGTGACCTCCAGCAGCACCTTGCTCTCGCCGCCGCGTACCCGCGGCACGGTGCCGTGTACCTCGAACAGCTCGCGCGCCTGCGAGAAGAATCCCATCCGGGCCCAGAAGTGGGTTACGTCGCGATCGGAGGGGACGGTTAGGATCGGCGGCGCACCGAGCCGGTCGCGCAGCGCCTGGCCCGCTGCGAGCAGCGCCACAAAGCCAAGCGGGGAAATCCACTCGCAGGCGTGGGCGTCAACGATGACCTTGGAGGCTTCCGCTGCGCGGGCGTAGGCCTGCGCGAACGACTCGAAGCCGTGCTCGTCGAAACGCTGCGGAACCTCCAGCACCGCGCTCAAGTGGATTCCGCCTGCACCAGCGAGCCGCGAAGGTGTTGCGCCAATCCGCTCGCGCCGCGGAAACTCACGTTGCGCCGCGCCGCCCGATTGGCGGCGCCTATCGCGCTCTCGACCGAGTCGCCGGCCAGGAGCCGCGCCATGCAAGTGGCTCCGAACACGTCGCCGCAACCGGTGGGATCGCCACTGACGGGACCGCCCTCCACCTCCACCAGCGCGGTTCTGGTAATTCCCGATCCCGGGCCTCGCGCGGGGCGCGAGGCGCCAGACCAGTGCAGGCCGCTGAAATCTCCCGCGGCGACGTACACGGCGCCGCGGGGCCCCACGGTCACGCACACGGCGCCCACCCCGAGTTCCAGCGCGCGGGCCGCCAGAGTGAGAGGTTCCTCTCCCAGCTGGCCCATCTCGTCCTCGTTGAGCTGGACCACGTCGAAGCAGGTGAGCCACGCGAGCGCTTCCTCGATGCGGCGATAGTAGCGCGTGCCGTCAGGTCCGACTCCGAGGGCCAGCGAGTGCAGGTCCCCGTAGATCGGGCCGTGGAAGCCGCGCCGCACCGCCTGCATGGTGGCCAGGTCGCATTCGAAGCCGGTGATGAAGTTCGCGTACAGCGCATCGAGGCCCAGCAGCATCGGACCCAGTTCCTGCCAGCTCCAGGGCGGCACGCCACCGCGCAGGCCCTCGCAGCGGCGCTGGTCGTCCACGTAGCGCAGCGTGACCCGCGGGTTGGGCTCGGCGACCTCGACGAACCGGGCCTGCGGAGCAGCGCGCTCGAGGCTGCTCAGAAACCGCGATGCCGCTGGGGCAAGGTCGCGGCCCACCTTGACGAGCGGAACGATAGACCAGTCGTCGGGCAACGAAGCGTCGAGCGCGGCCAGCGCGTAACCGATACCTCCCCACTCCTCCACCGCGGTCGGCTGATCGGAGCGGTGGATCGTGTCCCAGATCATCGTGCCCAGCACGCCGAGCTGCTTCAATCGCCGTTCCACTTCTGCTGCTTGAAGGTGAGCGCCGCGCCGTAGACCCCGGCGGTGCCAGGCAGCTCGCCGGGGACGATGCGGCAGGAGTCGACCGCGATGCGGAAAGCGCGGCGGCTGACTTCGGAGCGCAGCGCCGAGAACAATCGCTCGCCCGCGAGGGTCACCCCGCCCAGCACCACCACGGTGTCTGGGTTGAACACGTTGATCAGGTTGGCGATGCCCGCGCCCAGGAATTTGGCGGTGTCTCGTACCACTTCGAGCGCGAACTCGTCGCCGTCGTGCGCCGCCTCGTACACCGTCTGCGCCGTGATCTTCGACAGGTCGCCGCCGGTGTAACGCGGCAGCCTGGTTTCGACTCCGGCCTCGATGCCTTCGACGGCGCGCGCGGCTATGGCCGGTCCCGAGGCGTAGGCCTCGAGGCAACCGTAGTTGCCGCACTTGCAGCGCCTGCCGGTGGAGTCAATGGTGGTATGGCCGATCTCGCCGGCGGCGTCGGAAACGCCGTGGTAGAGCTTACCATCGAGGACTATGCCGCCGCCGATGCCGGTGCCGATCGTTATGCCAACCAGCGCCTTCGAGCCCCGGCCTGCTCCGACCCACCACTCGCCCAGGACGGCGCAGTTGGCGTCGTTGTCGAGCGTAGCCGGCAGGTCGAGCAAAGCAGCGACCCGGTCTCGCAGCGGGTAGTTGCGCCAGCCGAGGTTGGGGGTGAACAGCACCACACCGCTGTCGCGGTTGAGTGGGCCGGGCGAGCCGATCCCGACGCCGACCACGCGCTCGCGGGCAATGCCGGCCACGCGCTCGGCTTCGGCGAGCGATTCCCTCGCCACTCTGGCGATCCGCTCGGTCACCGCATCAGCGCCCTGTTCCGGCCGCGTGGCTTCGGTGCGCACCCCGAAGATCGCGGAACCGTCCTCGGCGACGGTCCCGACGACGATGTTGGTGCCTCCGAGGTCTACCCCCGTCAGGAACCTCACTCAAGCCCTCCTGTGAGTTCGCACAATCTGAAGGACCACGCGCGCCTCGGCCAGCACGCGACCGATCGGCTGTTCCCGCATGCACTTGTGATGCAACAGCGGGCAAACTGCCGGGCCATGAGGGCTGCAGGGCCGGCAGGGCAGCGGGTCCGGCTCGACGATCCGCGAGTGCCGTGCACGCGCGGCAAAACCGAACTGCGGCACGGTTGGACCGTAGATCATAACTACCGGGGTGCCGGTGGCCGACGCCAGGTGCACCGGCGCCGAGTCGTTGGAAACCAGCAGCAACGCGCGGCGGATCAGTTCGCCCGATTGCACCAGCGATAGGCGCCCGGTGGCATCCAGGATCACGGTGGCGCTGCCGACCGCGGTGCGGATCGCCCTGGCATCGGCGCGATCGCCTGGGCCACCCACGATCGCCAGCGGCGCCTCGTCGGCCAGCGCGCGCGCCAGCTCGGGAAAGTACGGCCAGCGCTTAGTGGCCCAGGCGGCGCCCGGCGCCAGGGCGATGAACTCGCGTCCGATGCCCGCCTCCTCGAGCAGATCGTCCACCACCTTGCGGTCGCTGGCGGAGGGGAAGATCTCCGGCTCGCGGCGATCCGGGGCCCCGTCGGCGAGCGCCAGGTAGCGCTCGACCGCGTGCGGCTCGGCACGCGTCATTACGGCGTGAGTGTACAGAATGCCAGCCCGCGCGCCGCGGAAACCGACGCGCATCGGGATCCGCGCCAACCACGCCAGCAGCGCGGTTCGGGGGCTGGACTGGGCGCAGTACGCGACGGCGTAATGACGGCTTCGCAGTTTGCGGGCCAGCCGCCACAGTGCGACTGGGCTCCGCTCGGTGCCCTTTTTGTCGTAAGGCACGATGTCGCGCACGTGCGGGTTGTTGTGGAGCACCTCGGCGGCCTGCGGCTGGCATACCACGTCCACCGGTGCGCCGAGCCGCTCGGCGGCGCGCCGGATGAGGGGGGTGGTC
>DATMBH010000064.1:0-5483 GCA_035559335.1 Gemmatimonadales bacterium | reverse complement strand
GTGCGCCGAGCCGATGCCACCTGCCTGACGAATGCGGCGTTAGCCTCGTGCGTGGCCAACGGGATACCCTCGGCGATCACCTCCCGGATCCCGCCCGAGTGGTCCCAGTGGTGGTGCGTCATCGCCACCACGCCGATGCGCTTTCCCGGCCACCGCGCGCGCACCGTGTCGAGCACCGCGCGGACGCGCTGGGTTGTCTGCGGAGCCTCCACCAGCACCAGCTGATCGGCCTGCTCCACCACCAGCGTGTGGTGCGAACCGCCCTCGGCACGCCACACGCCGGGCGCCAGCTCGACCATGCGCACCTCGATCTCGAGCGCACCGGCCGCAGGCGGTGTCGCGCGCGCGGCTATCGAGTCGGGCAGCGCGAACAGACTCTCGGCCGCCGGCTCAGCGCTGGCCGTCGTGTTGATCAGATGAACGGCGATCTGTCCGTTAACGAACGTGTCGATCTGGCGCGGGTACAGCATGCCGCCGCCCACCGGCTGCCAGCGGGTATACCAGGTCTGCGTTATGCGCGTTCCCAGTATCGGATCGTCGGTGACGGTCTCTGACACGGTTAGCATCCCGGAAGCGCGGTCGAAGTACAGAGTTGCGGTGTCGGCGCCTGCCATGCGCACCGCATCGTGCATCATGCCCCGGAACTCGCGTGCCGGCGCCGGGCTGAGGGAGCCCGGATCGTCGAGAGCAGCCAGCAGCAGCCGGTGCGGCATGCGTCTCATCGCCTGCTGTTGCGCTGCCAGCGCGCCGGCGGCAAGCGGGGTCTGCTGGCCTGGCTCGCCGACCGCTCCCGCGTTAGCCGCGATGGCGATGCGCTGGCGGATCACGGCGCCCGTCACGGCGCGGATCTCCTGCGCAACGTGGCGGCGGCCGGCGCGCCAGTCGGTCACGATGCGACCGGTGACAACTGACGCCCGGGGCGGTGAGGCGGGTAGCTCGGACTGGCCGAGGGCGAAGTTGGCCGAGTAGAAGTCCGTGGTGAGCGCCCCGAGGGCGCGAACCGCGCTTTCCCCTCCGATTGCATCGAGGCCGCGGGCAACCACGTCGCGGGGCGACTGCGCCGCGGCGGTTGCGGCGGTGACGGCAATGGCCGTCAATGCGACTGCGAAACGACGCATGCGAATACTCCGGTTCCTGGTGTGCCGCAACAGTGCCGCGCCGCGGCCGCCCGTGCAAGTCCTCGTGGCGCGGCCGGGTTGGTGATAGAATCGTCAGCCGCGTAGCGACGCGCCGACCAGGAGGAAGCCACCGTGACCGACGCAAGACGCGCCCTGTTGATAGGGGTGATCGCCATCGGAGTTGCAGCAGCCTCATTCCTGACCCGTTCGCCTCGAGGCGCGAGGGCCGACCGGCCGAGGGACCGCACCGTGGTCAGCGTGCCCGGGACCAGCCTGGGCCTGCCGTTCTCGCCCGGAATCCGTACCGGCAATCTCGTGTTTGTTTCCGGGCAGATCGGAAACGTGCCCGGCACGCGCGATCTGGTTCCGGGCGGGATCGCCGCCGAGACCCGGCAGGCGATGGAGAACATCGGCGCGGTGCTGCGCGAGGCCGGGAGCGACTGGAGCAGGGTCGTGAAGTGCACCGTGTTCCTGGCCGACATCGCCGACTACGCCGCGATGAACGAGGTGTACGCGAGCTACTTCACCGCCGACCGTCCGGCGCGTTCGACCCTCGCGGCGAGCGGACTGGCGCTGGGCGCACGGGTCGAGATCGAGTGCATCGCGCTCGCCGGGTAATTGCCCACGAGGCCGACGTCGCCGTCGTCGGCCTGGGTGCGATGGGAAGTTGCGCCGCCTGGCGCCTGGCGAAGCGCGGCGCGCGGGTGGTTGGGTTCGACCGGTTCCGGCCGCCCCACGCCGCGGGGTCCTCGCACGGTGGCTCACGCATCATCCGCGAACTGGCCTTCGAGGGACCGCACTTTGTGCCGTTGGTGCGGCGGGCCTTCACGTTATGGGATGAGCTCATCGCCGAGTCGCGCTCGAGCGCCCTGCTGCTGCGCACCGGCATCGTCTACCTTGGATCGCCGGAGTCGTCGGTGGTAGCGCAGTCGCTGAAGAGCGGTGCCGCGCACGATGTCGCCACCGAGTTCCTCGATTCCGACCAGGTGGCGAGCCGCTGGCCGGCATTTCGTCTCGGCGCGGGCATGGTCGGCCTGTACGAGAAGCGGGCAGGAGTACTGAGACCAGAATCGTGCATAGCGGCCGCGCTGCGCCGCGCCGAACACTATGGTGCCGAGCTGCATCTCGACGAACCCGTGCTGGAGTGGGGCGCGCGGGCGGGCATGGCATGGGTGCGCACGGCCCGGCGGCGACTTGAGGCGGGTACCATCGTGCTGGCGATGGGGCCGTGGCTACTGGACGATCTCAAGGCGCTGGGCATCGAGGCCTGGGTCGAGCGGGTGGTCCAGCACTACTTCGAGCCGGCCGGCACGGCGGAAGCGTTAGGGCCGGAGCGGCTGCCGCCGTACATCTGCGAGGACGAGTCGGGTGTGATCTTTTACGGCTTCCCGCTGCTGGACGGGGTCGTGAAGTGCGCGATCCACCATCGCGGTGAGTCGACCACGATCGAGGCTCTCGATCGGTCCGTCGCGCCCGAGGAGGTGGACCGCGCGCGTAGCTACCTGGAGCGGTTCCTGCCCGCGGCCGCGGGCCGGCATCACCACTCCGCGGTGTGCGTGTACACCAACACGCCGGACGGCAAGTTCCACGTCGCCCGGCACCCATCACACCGCGAGGTAATCGTTGCAAGTCCGTGCAGTGGGATCGGGTTCAAGTTTGCCCCCGCCATCGGGGACACGATAGCAGACCTGGCGGGCATTTGAGGTCGTTCGCACCCATCGCTGGATTCGTCGTTCAGAAGCTTTGAAGGTGATGCGCGATGGAAAATGGGTGACGAGCGATGGGTGAGAGGACCTGGGTGAAAGGGGAGCTGCACGCGGTCACCGGGGCCTATGGATACTCCGGCCGGTACATTGCGCGCCGCCTGCTTGCCGAGGGCGTGAGGGTCAGGACGCTCACCAACTCGGTGCCGGTCTCGGACCCGTTCGCCGCGATCGGACCCGAGACCTTCACCTACCGCGAGCTGGTCGGCATGATCGGCCGCGCGATCGGCCACCCGCGGCCCGTGGTGGCGATGCCGCCGGCGCTGGCGCTGGCGTTCGCGACCGCCATGGGATGGGCGCTGCGTGACGTGCTGATAACGCGCGAGGAGATCCAAGGCCTGATGATGGGGCTGCTGCATGTGGACGCATCGCCCGCCGGCTCCACGCGGCTCAGCGACTGGGCCGTGGCGCATGGCGCCACACTGGGAATCCGGTACGCGAGCGAGCTGGGAAGAAGGACCGCTCGTGGCGGAGCCTGACGAGGCTTGAATCGTTTAGGGCGTGGTGAGCCAGCGCGCGCAAGCGCCGGATGGCCTTGCCGGTTACCTTACTTATGACCCTCGGCGTTTGCCACCGCGACAGATGCCGGCGCATGAGCGCTGGCATGACCAGGAAAGGACCCGGCCCATGGCCTCAACCGCAGCGCAGGCTCTCGCAGCAAGCGAGAGCCGGATAGTGGGCTTGTTCCGCGCCGGAGGGGCACTCAACAGCGCGACGGCGCAGCGGCTTCAGAAACTCGGCCTCAGCGACGGCAAGGAACTGCGCGGCCTGGTCAAGGCTTCCATCATCCGCAGGGCGGGGGCGGGCAGGTACTTCCTGAGCGAGACCACCTGGGCCACGCGCCGGCACCTGGGCGCGCGTGCCATGGTACGGATGCTCGTGGTGGTAGCAGCGGTCGCGGTCGGGCTCGTGTTTCTGCTGGCCGCCAGCTAGGCACGGCAGCACTTGCCCTTCAGAACTCCCGCTTTTTCATCTCCGAGAAGAACGCCTGGCGCTCGGTGTCGTCGTCGAGCTCGGTGACGAGCGTCTCGTCGTACTTGCGGCGCTTGTGGTCCTTGTGCCGCTGCTGTTCGGACTGCTTCGACAACTTGCGTACCAGGGCCTGCATCTTCCGCTCGTCGCTCCGGGACACGGCAGCTATCTCCGACTAACGGCGGGATGGTGCTGCGCGACGTCAGGTCCGGGATCGATGATGTTGTCCTCGATCCAGCGCAGCAGGGCCCGGTCGGTTTCGGCCGGTTCCTGGCCCTCGACCACGGGCATCACGGCCCAGCGCTTGCCGGCCCGCATCAGGAACCACATGGCCGGATATCCCGGCTCGCCGCGCCGCGCGTTGGCGGGCTGTTCCTCGTAGGACACGAAGTGGAAGTCCGTGCCTCCCACTTTGAGGCGGCGCTGATCGGTCTGTGGTTTGGGCACGTCAATTCCGTTCGAGATGGACTCTTCAATCTAACACCGATGAGTCGCGGACGCGGCCTCAGTTGCGCCGCGCTCTGAAGCGCGCGGGCAGTCGTGTGGCGACCATTTCCTCGGCGTCGGACAGCAACCGGCGCAGCCGCTCCAGCCGCGCGGTGGTCGAGCGCAGGGCCAGCAGCTCCTGTTTGACGTCAAGTTCAAGCTCCACCGCAGCCGAGACCAGGAATGAGAGCTGTTTCGGGTCCGATGGGAGCGGCGGGGCTTCGGCGATGACCTCGTGCAGCGCGCCGACCAGAGCCACGTAGCGCCGGAACCCGGTCTCCACTCGCCCGGCCAATAGCGCGGATTCGGTGGACGGCGCGTCCTCGTCGTCGAACAGTCTCACCCGCGCCACACGATAGAGGCGATCGCTGTCCAGCCACTCGAGTAGCGTGTAGCGCTCCTCGCCCATGGTCACGATGTTGGCGCGGCCGTCGCTCAGGTCACGCCGCGCGCGGATCAGCGCAATGCAGCCCACGTCGCCGGGCTTGGGGGCCGGATCTCCGGCCTGGCTGAACACGCACGAAATGCCGAACCGCGGCTCGCCGGCCGTGCAGTCGGCCAGCAGCTGGCGGTAGCGCGGCTCGAAGATGTGCAGCGGCTGGGGCGCGCCGGGGAACAGCACCAGCCGCAGCGGGAAGATTGGCAGCGTCCGTTCCATCACCAGTCGATGCCGAACGGATCGTACTGCGGCAGGCGCGGCGCGGAAGTGGGCTGCGGTGCTTCGCGCCGTTCGATCCAGCGCCGCGCGTCAGCTGCTATCGCCAGCCACTGCGCCCGGGCTGCCGGCCTGCCGATGGCGCCGAGCCGGCGGGCGCGGCCCTCCAGCTGCGAGAGCTGGAACTCGGCCATGGCCCGGACCTCGGGGGCCGCCTCCCGGTCAGCCGCGAGAGCGATCAGCCGGTCGGCCAGCGCGCGTGCCACCACGCGGCGCAGGGCGGAGCGCCGCTCGCTCTCGCCGGGTGCGACGCGGAACGAAGCGGCGGCGAGCGCCTCGATTGCGGCCTCGAGCGACAGCGCCGCGGGGTCGCGCACCGACTGCTGCACCAGCCGCGCCGCCCGGTCGCGCTGTAGCACCATTCCGATCACGATGTCGGCCAGCGATTGCGCCGCGCCTAACAGATCGAATGCGGGGCGGGTGCGGCCC
>DATMBH010000063.1:0-4708 GCA_035559335.1 Gemmatimonadales bacterium | reverse complement strand
GACGGCCGGCTCGAAGTCGTTGGAGGAGTGGCGCTTCACCTGCGCCCACGAGGTCAACGCCGCGGCCGGCAGAGCGGCGGCGTATTCGCCGGTGGTTTCGCTGCCCCGCATCTGGTCCAGCCAGGCGTAGGCATCGGCGGTGGCGACCGGTGCGGCCGGCGGAACGATGAGCGCCGGGAGCGACGGCAGCGGCGCCAGCGCCAGCAGCCGCTCGCCGCGCCCCCAGCCGAGGGCGAGCGCAGCGCCGGAGAGGAAGAACGGCACGTCGGAACCCAGCTCGGCGCCGAGCGTCAGCAGGTCCTCCTCCTCCAGCGGCCTGCCGTAGATGTGGTTGAGTGCCCGCAGCGTCGCGGCGGCGTCGGACGAACCGCCCCCCAGTCCCGCCTGCCACGGAATGCGCTTGGTGAGGCTGATCGCGGCGCCGCCCTGGACGCCGGTCTGCCGGAAGAACCGCAGCGCGGCGCGGACCGCCAGGTTGTGGGAGGCGTCGCCTAACGCCGCGGGCGCGCCGGACAGCGTCACTCCCGAACCGGTCGCCTCCACCTCCAGCTCGTCATGCAGCGTGAGCAGCTGGAACAGCGATTCGATCGCGTGATAGCCGCGCGCATCGCGGCCGAACACCCGCAGCCACAGGTTGATCTTCGCCGGCGCGGCGATCCGGACCCGGGTGCTCACCGCCGCTCGCCGCCGGCCCGGAGGTCGCTGAGATGCAACCCGGTCTTGGCAAGGTACCAGAATCCGAGCACCGTGATGGGTATGAACCACCCCAGATGGATGCCGAACGCGAAGCTCACGGCTTGGTCGGCAGGTACGGCGTAGACGGCCAGCGCGGTCTTGGCGGCCAGCTCGAACACCCCGAAGAAGCCGGGGGCCTGCGGCAGCGCTACGCCAAGCACCACCACTCCCTGGAGCAGCAGGGTGGAAGTCGGGGGAACCGCGATGTCGAAGGCCAGGAACCCGAGCCCGTAGGACATGGCGTTCACCAGCCACACCACGAACGACCAGGTGAGCACCCGCAGCACGTCGCGGGTCGAATGCAGCACGGCGAAGCCGGCGGTCACGTGGTGCAGCAGCCTGGTGGCCGCGGCGCCGGCGCGGCCTGGTAGCACGCGGCCCGCAGTCCGCTCGGCCCAGGGCAGCAGCTTCGCCTGGTTGCGCACCAGCACCACCGCCGCGGCCAGCGCTCCCACGAACACGGCCGCTATGGTCGCCGCCAGGGCCGTGAGGTTGGTGCTGCCCAGGGCGATCGGCCCGCCTTCGTGCGTGACCAGGGCGAGCGCCAGCAGCAGCACCACGACGATTCCATCGAAGATCCGCTCCACCGCGAGCGAAGCGAGCACGGTGGCGAACGGGGTTCCCATCAGGCGCGCGCAGGACCATGCGCGCACCACTTCTCCAGCGCGCGCCGGCAGCACGTTGTTCGCCATGAACCCGATTGCCGTCGCGTGCCACAGCGGGCGGAACGGTGCCTCGCCGTCGCTGGTTGCGAGCAGGATCCGCCAGCGCACCGTCCGAAGTGGGAAGGTGAGCGTAACGGCGATGGTCGAGACCGCGAGCCAGCCGTAGTTGGCGCGCGAAAGGTGGTGCAGCACTTCCCGGGGAGAGACGTCGCGCAGGACCCAAATCAGGGAACCCGCGGTTATGGCAATCGCGACCAGTCCCCAGATTCGCGAACGGCCGCCGGTCGCGCGCGACTCAGCGGTCTGGGACGAGACCGAGCTCGACGAGATCGAACACCTCGTGCAGGAGGTCGTGCAGCGGCCCGTCAGGGCCGTGGGCGGCGGCAAGCACCGCCGGCTTCAGCTCGCGCAGCCGTGCCAGCGCGCGGTCGCCGCGATATAGGAGCGCCTCGATCGGCACCACTCCCTCGGCATCTGCAGCTGGTACGGCAGCCGCCGCGGCGGGCACCGGACGTGTGGTGCGCGCCGGCTGGGCAGGGGCCGCGCGCGGCGCCGGCAGCGGCGTGCCGCCGGCCAACAGCTCGTCCAGCGAGCCTAGGTCGAGGCCGCGCTCCAGGATCAGCTGCTCGAAGGTCGAGAACGCCAGCGCCAGGTCGCTGTGCGCTTCGGCGGCGCTCGGCGGCGCCGCGACCCGGAGCGGCGCGGGGGCGGCGGCCGGGCTGGTCGGAGCCGCTACCGGGGCCGGAGCCGGCCATGCCACCGGCGTCGGAACGGGCGCCGGGGCCATCGCGGCCAGGAGTTGCGCAATGGTGTCAATGCGAACGGCCAGCTGGGCCTCGTCCGCCGTCTGCGCGCTAGACAGCACCTCGGCTGCCTCACCGATGCGGGCGGCGAATTCCTCCACCGCGCGGGAGGCCAGTCCGCGCCCGATGGCCTCCCGGGCCGCTTCGGCGAAGTGCGACAGCGCGCCGGCCAGTCCGCCAGTCGTGCCGCCGACCAGCGGGCGCAGCGCCGTCGCTATGGCGCTGAGGCGCAGGTCGCGCTGAACCGACGTCGCAGCACGGCGCAGGTCCTGTGCCGCGGCGCTGAGGAACTCGCCCTGGCTGACCAGCTGCACTCGCTCGAGCTGCGCCACGCCCGCGGGCGGCTCACCACGATGGACAACGTGCGGTCCGGCGTCGGAGTGGAACAGCGACTCGATAGGCACCACGCCGGAGGGCGCCGCGTAGGTAGTGAGGAGTCGCGCCGCGAAGGCACGCGCCTCTTCACTCTCGCCCTCGGGGCGGCCCCGGTCCACAACCTCGCGTGCCGCGCGGGCCAGCGCGCGCGCCGCGGCCTCGAACAGCTCGGCGGCGTCGGGCGACCCGCGTCCTGCAGCGAGCACTTCCTTTACCACGTTCTCGACGGCCGCCAGTAGGTCGCCCAGCGGGGGAAGGTCGTTGAGGATGGCGACGCCGCGCAGCGCGCTCATTGCCGGCCCGACCTGCGCCAGCACATCGCGGTTGGCGGGCTCCGCCTGGAGCGTGCGGGCCACGTGAGACAGCACGCTGGCGATGGACGCGGCCTCGCGCGCCACGAACGCGCGACCGCCGGCGTCGAGGCCGGGCCCGTGCGCGGCGCGCAGCTGCGCCGAGGCGCGCCCCGACAGTCGGTCCAGTCTCGCGCCCAGTTCCTCGGCCTTGGCCGAATCGCCGGGTTCCGGAGTACGGACCCTGCGCAGCAGGATCTTGCAGTCGTCAACGGCGCGGACCACTTCGCCGCGCAGCGCGTCGGTCCAGGCGAGCCGGCCCTCGCGTACCGCGCGCGCCACTGCCTCCAGGCCCTGAGCGGCCCGCGCCATGTACTGCTGGTTCGCCATCAGCGCGCTGCCCCGGAAGGCGCGCGTCAGGCGCAGGAAGTCGTCACCCTGTGGGAACGCGCCGGCGGGCGTCTGGGCAAGCGAATCCAGCCGCTCGAGATACTCCGACGACTCGAGCATGAAGAAGTCGAGCGAGCCCATCGCCTGCGACATTGAACCTCCGAAGGAGCTGACGCGAAGCTAGGCCGTAACCCGCGCCCGGTCAATGCGTTCCCGCATTTCTCGCACCGCTTCGGCGAGCCCCACGAACACCGCCCGGCTCACAATCGAATGGCCAATGTTCAGCTCCTCGCAGTGCGGCAAGGCGGCCACCGGTCCGACGTTGTCGCGCGTCAGCCCGTGGCCTGCGTGGACCGCGACGCCGGCCTGGTGCGCGCGCTCGCACGCCTCGCGCAACTCGGCGAGGGCCGCCGCTCCGCCACCGCGCCACTCGTGGGCCCAGCGACCCGTGTGCAGTTCCACCGCGTCAGGTCTGAGCTCCAGAGCGGCGACAACCGACTCCGCGTCGGGAGTGATGAACAGCGAGGTGCGGATGCCTTTGGTCTTGAGACGGTGCAGTACCGCGGCGATGCGGTCCGCATGCCGGCGGCAGTCCAGTCCCCCCTCGGTAGTTATCTCCTCGCGTCGCTCGGGAACCAAGGTCGCCTGGTCGGGCCGCACCTCCTCCGCGATCGCCACGATCTCCTCCGACTGCGACAGCTCCAGGTTCAGCGCCGTTCGCACCGATTGCCTGAGCCGGCGCACGTCATTGTCCTGGATGTGCCGCCGATCCTCGCGTAGGTGCACGGTTATTCCGTCGGCCCCGGCGGCCTCGCACAGCGCCGCTGCGGCGATCGGGTCCGGTTCGTCGGTCCTGCGGGCCTCCCGGATCGTCGCCACGTGGTCGATATTGATGTAAAGACGCATTTGCCCGGCCCCTCGAGTAAGGTTAAGCTATGTGCGGAGTGACTCTTACGCACCGTCTCCTTGCCAGTTCAGCGCTCGTCCTGGCCGCCGCCTGTGGCGGTCGGCCGCAGCGGGTTGCGCCTGCGCCGCTGGTGCCGGCAACCACGGTAACGGAGTTCCTGCGCGCGGTGAACGAGGCGAACCTCGGCAGAATGATGGAGCTGTTCGGTACGGAGCGGGGACCGAGCACCGTTACGAGTCGCAACGATCCAGCGGTGCAGCGGCGCCAGATGGAGATCATCCAGCGGCTGCTTCGTAGCGAGAGTCACCGCATTGTCGATTCGTCTCAGACAGCTTCTGCTGACTTGGTGTATCAGGTGGAGCTGACGCGCGGAACCCAGCGGGTGCGGGTGCCCTTCACGCTGGTGGAGGCGCGGACGGGCGGCTGGCTGATCGTCCAGATTGGGATCGATCAAGCGATGCCCGGTTCGCGGCGGGGGCCCTAGGCTTTAGTCGGTCAGTTCGAGCAGGATGCCAGAAGTGGTCTTGGGATGCACGAACGCTA